>JAZKDV010000079.1:0-3651 GCA_040387395.1 Pseudomonadota bacterium
TCCCAGAACGTCGCCAATGCCGACACGCCCGGCTATGTCGCGCGCGACCTCAAGCCGATGGATTTCGCGCAAGCCCTGAAAGGCGCCGCCCCCAAGGGGAGCAGCATGATGGTCACCAACACGCGCCATATCAACCTGTCGCGCGCCATGGGCAGCAGCAAGTTCGAAGATCGCGAATCCCCCGACGTCCAGTCCAGTCCCAACGGCAATGCCGTGTCGCTGGAAAACCAGATGATCAAGGTTTCGGACACCCAGGCCCAGTTCGCCGCCGCCGCCAATCTTTATGCCAAGGCCATGTCGCTGATGAAGACAGCGATCGGCCGTGGCGGCATCTAACAGTCAGAAAAGGAGAGCCAGAATGGATTTCTCGAAGTCTATGTCGGTCGCCGCCGCCGGCATGCGCGCCCAGACCGAGCGCATGAAGATCATCGCGGAGAATATCGCCAACGCGAATTCCACCGCCACCAACAAGGATGGCGATCCCTATCGCCGCAAGATCGCGACCATCAATTCCACCTTCGACCGCGAACTGGGCGCCACCCTGGTCACCGCCGGCAAGCCGGTCCTCGACCAGAAGGAATTCCGCAGCCAGTACGATCCGGGCAACCCCAATGCCGACAAGCAGGGCTATGTGAAGCTTCCCAATGTCGACAGCCTGGTGGAAATCATGGACATGCGCTCGGCGCAGCGTTCCTACGAAGCCGACCTCACCGTGATGGACTCGACCAAGCAGATGCTGGCCAAGACCATTAACCTCTTAAGACGATAACCCCCTCCGCCCTATGCACCTGACGGTGCTACGGGCACCTCCCCCTTAGAAGCGCTTCGCGCAAAGGGGGAGGCGGACCTGAGATGAAAGGAAAGCCAGAATGGCCATTCCCGCAGCCGCCGCCGCCGCCTACCAGGCCGTCGCCCAGATGGGCACCGCCAGCGCCGCCGGCGCCTCGTCCATCACCCCCGCCAGCATACCGGGCGGAAATTTTTCCGACTTCCTGTCGGACGCGGTCAAGGATTCGATCAACACCATCCGCCAGGGCGAACAGATGGCCACGGCCCAGGTCCAGGGCAAGGCCAACCTGGTGGACGTGGTCAATTCGGTGAACGCCGCCGAAATCACTTTGGATACCGTGGTGGCGGTGCGCGACAAGGTCGTGCAGGCCTACCAGTCCATCCTGAACATGCCGATTTAAGGAGCGACCGGCGACCCGGAGCGGCAACGCCGCGCAGGGCCCGTCCGGCGCGACTATAAAACAGAGAAAGCAGAAGAATAATGGATCCCGCCAGCAGCATCGACTTCGCCCGCACCTCCATCCTGGTGCTTTTGGAAATCATCGCACCGTCCATGATCACCGCGCTGGTGGTGGGCCTGGGCATCGGCCTGCTGCAGGCCCTGACCCAGATCCAGGAACAGACACTGGTGTTTGTGCCCAAGATCGTGGCGATTTTTATCGTGCTGCTGATCACGCTTCCCTTCGCGGGCGCCGCGATGAGCGGGTTGATGACCGACATCGCCGGACGCATCGCAGCCTATTGATGGAAAACGGGCCGAACAAAAGCATCAGGCCCGGCGGCGCGTCATGAGCATCCATATTCCCGAACTGTCCGGCGTCATCCTCACCTATCTGCTGGTGTTCAGCCGGGTGGGCGCGATGGTGATGCTGATGCCGGCGATCGGCGATATGGGCGTGCCGGCCCGCGTGCGCTTGTTGCTGGCGCTCGCCATCGCCTTTGCATTGACGCCGCAGGTTCAGAGCTTCTATCCCGCAGTCGCGCCCCAGACCACCGTGGGTCTGGTGATCCTGATCGCCGCCGAAGTCACTGCCGGCGTGCTGGTCGGCGCTATGGCGCGCATCATCATGAGCGCGCTGCAGGTGGCCGGTTACCTGATCGCCACCCAGACGGGCCTGGCGTATGCCCAGACGCTCGATCCCACCCAGAACACCCAAGGCGCGGTGCTGGGAAATTTCATGACCATCCTGGGCACGGTCCTGATTTTCGCCACCGACCTGCATCATCTGGCGATCGGCGCCATTGCCGGCAGCTACCAGATGCTTCCGCCCGGCGGGGCGCTGCCCACCGCCGACATGGCGCAGCTTGTGATCAACCTGGTGTCGTCTTCCTTCGCGCTTGGTTTTCAGCTCGCCGCGCCCTTCCTGGTGTTCGGCTTCGCGCTCTATGCCGGCCTCGGCATCCTGGCGCGGCTGATGCCGCAGATTCAGATTTTCTTCGTCGCGGTGCCGATCAACATCATGTGCGGCTTCCTGCTGATGATGGCGCTGCTCGGCTCGTTGATGTCGGTGTTCCTGAACTATTATGCCACCCAGATGGCGGCGTTCCTGTAAGCCATGGCGGAAGACCAGGACAAGGAACAACAGACCGAAGAACCAACACAGAAGAAGTTGGAGCAGGCCCGCGAGCAGGGCGACACGATCAAATCGACGGAAGTCGCAACCTTCATCCTGCTGGGCGGCGGCGCGCTGGCCATCGCCATGTTCGGGCAATATACCACCGTCGGCCTGGCCAAGGCGCTGACCATGTTTCTGCAGCAGCCCGAAGCGATGAGCGTGGACGGCGCCGGCCTGGCTTCCTTGACCCGCGGACTCTTTGTGCAATTGGGCATTACGCTGGCGCCGATATTCGGCATGATGATGCTGGCCTCGCTGGCCGGCCATCTGGTGCAGGGCCGCCCCACCTTCAATCTCAGCAAGATCGCGCCCGATATTTCCAAAGTCTCGCCCATGGCGGGGTTCAAGCGTCTCTTCGGCCTGGAAGGCTGGGTCAACCTGCTCAAGGGCCTGGCCAAGATCGCGATTGTCGGCCTGGCGATGTGGACCCAGCTCTGGCCCGAGCGCAATCACATGGAGTTCATGCTCACCCAGACCGCGGCGCAGATGGTGGGGGAAATGTCCCATCTGCTGTTCAAGGTGCTGCTGGCAGCGCTGTCGGCCCTGGCGGTGATCGCGGGGCTCGATTATTTCTTCCAGCGCATGCAGTTCATGTCGCGCAACCGCATGACCAAGCAGGAGATCAAGGAAGAGCATAAGCAGAACGAAGGCGATCCCCACATCAAGTCCAAGATCCGCCAGTTGCGCCACGAACGTTCGCGCAAGCGCATGATGGCGCAGGTCCCCACCGCCACGGTGGTGATCATGAACCCGACCCACTATGCGGTCGCGCTCAAGTATGAATCCGGCAAGATGGCCGCGCCGATCTGCGTCGCCAAGGGCGTCGATGCGCTGGCCTTGCGCATCCGCGCCGTGGCCGAAGAAAATGATGTCGCGGTAATCGAAAATCCGCCGCTGGCGCGCGCACTGCACGCGGTGGTGGAGATCGACGAACCCGTGCCGCCCGAGCACTTCAAGGCCGTGGCCCAGGTGATCGGCTATGTGCTTCGCCTGAAAGGCAAGCTCCCCGCCAGAGCGAGCTAGGCGCCATCGCGCGTTGCCTACGCTGCCGCCAGGCAACCCTGCTCAGGCCACAAAATCCCACGCGCCTGAGGATGGAATCTTAATCGGGTGATTCTCCGCCGTTAACTTTCTGTCTTAAAAAGCCCGAACGGCGTTCGGTGGCCTCCAAAATCTGTTAACCAAATCAATCCCTTGGGTGTTGGAAAGGATTGGTTAACCAAATCTTGTATTCTGCAAATATGAA
>JAZKDV010000080.1:0-9626 GCA_040387395.1 Pseudomonadota bacterium
AAAGTGGCGAGGACTGTCTTTCTCAACACGGCCGTCTCCCAGTCAGGAATGGGCATGGCCCATCATGACGAGGGAACCTGCGGAAGAACGAAAAGTTCCCTATTCCACGCTGTAGTCGCTGACTGCCCAGCCGCCATTCTCGAAATTGAGCGTGACGGTTTCCACCGCTGCCGCCTTGCGGGCGAAGACGGTGTCGTAGCGCACCACGGCGGTGTTGTTGCGGCTGAGATCGATCGATTTGAGGCCGCGGCTGGCGACGGCGCCGAGGGGGCTGCGCCGGGTGGCGGCATCGGAGGCCCAGGCATCATTTTTGTGACGCGTTTTGAAAGCCGCGCCTGCGTCGCTCCAGCTCTGGGTGTAATTCTTGTCGTCCACCAGAACCAGCCATTGCCGCGCCCGGTCGTCCGGGGCGGGCACCGCGCCGCTGATGCGGCGGGCCGGTGTCGGGGCTTGCGAAAGCGCAGGCGCCACGGTGGTGAAAATCAGCGCGATGGCGAGGAGGCAGCGGGCAATCATGGACACCTCAATATGAATGCAATCTATCGATACTTTAACGCGGACAATCCCGAAGGGTTCAACCGAATATAATCGCGTGCATGATCCGCCCCGGCAGGAAGGCGAACGTCCCCGCGATCAGGATGCCGCCGATATAGACGGCCAGCATCGCATTGCGGTGGCCCTTGATGTCATGCGCCCAGGCGCTGCGCAGTGCGCCCACCACGCCCGACAGGGTGACGATGGAGAAGATGTGGATGGGGCCAAAGCCGAACAGGATGTCGATGCCGGGTATCTGGTGGATGAACAGCGCCGCGATGGCGGTGACGGTCATCAGGGTCAGATAGACATAGCCGATGGCGCGGTGACGGCGCGCGCCCTTGCGGCTGAAAAAGATCAGCCAGGTGCCCAGCAGGAAAGCGGGTACCACGGTAAAGACGTGAAGCTGTACGGCAAACGGCGCAGCGAGGAGCGGCGCCAGCGACATCCCTAATACGTCCGCGCTTTTGGCGGGATGTATTCGACATCGTTGGTCAGCGTGTAAGTGTGCACCGGGCGATAGTCGATTTTGGTTTCACCGGTATTCACGTCCAGCCAGGCCAGGGTGTGCTTCATCCAGCCTTCGTCGTCGCGGTTGGGGAAGTCCTCGCGGGCATGGGCGCCGCGGCTTTCGGGACGGTTGACCGCGCCGGCCACGGTGACTGCGGCCTGCTGGATCAGATTGTCGAACTCCAGCGTCTCCACCAGGTCGGTATTCCAGATCAGCGAGCGGTCCTTGATGCCGACTTCGCCGCGGCGGTTATAGATTTCGGCGATGCGCGACTTGCCGGCCGCCAGGCTTTCGCCGGTGCGGAACACGGCAGCGTCTTCCTGCATGGCCTTCTGCATGGCGGCGCGCATCACGGCGGTGGGCGTGGAGCCGCTGGCGTGACGCAGGCGGTCGAAGCGGTCGAGCGAGTCCTGGCCGGCATTCTTGCGCAGGTCCTGATGCTGTCCGATGCCTTCCAGCGCCTTGGCGGCCTGCATGCCGGCGGCTTTGCCGAACACCACAAGATCGATCAGCGAATTGGAGCCCAGGCGGTTGGCGCCATGCACCGAGACGCAGGCCGCTTCGCCGACCGCCATCAGGCCATGCACCACGGTATCGGGATTGCCGTCCTTCAGCGTCAGCGCCTCGCCGGTATAGGCGCAAGGGATGCCGCCCATATTGTAATGCACGGTGGGCAGAACCGGGATCGGCTCCTTGGTGACATCCACGCCGGCAAAGATGCGCGCGCTTTCGGAAATGCCGGGCAGGCGCTCGTGAATGATCTTGGGGTCGAGATGCGACAGGTGCAGATGGATGTGATCCTTGCCGGGACCGACGCCGCGACCTTCGCGGATTTCGATGGTCATGGCGCGGCTGACCACGTCGCGCGACGCCAGGTCCTTGGCGTTGGGAGCGTAACGCTCCATGAAGCGCTCGCCTTCCGAATTGGTTAGATAGCCGCCTTCGCCGCGCACGCCTTCGGTGATCAGGACGCCGGCGCCGAAAATGCCGGTGGGGTGGAACTGCACGAACTCCATGTCCTGCAGCGGCAGGCCGGCGCGCAGGGCCATGCCGCCGCCGTCACCGGTGCAGGTGTGGGCGCTTGTGGCCGAGAAATAGGCGCGGCCGTAGCCGCCGGTGGCCAAGATGACCTGCTGGGCCTGGAACCGGTGCAGGGTGCCGTCGTCGAGCTTCCAGGCGGTGACGCCGCGGCAGACGCCCTGATCCATGATCAGGTCGAGGGCGAAGTACTCGATGAAGAACTCGGTCTGCTTGGCCAGGGCCTGGCCGTACATGGTGTGCAGCATGGCGTGGCCGGTGCGGTCGGCCGCCGCGCAGGTGCGCTGGATCGGGGCCTCGCCGAAGTTCTTGGTCATGCCGCCGAAGGCGCGCTGGTAGATCTTGCCTTCCGAGGTGCGCGAGAACGGCACGCCCCAGTGTTCCAGCTCATAGACGGCGGCCGGCGCGTTACGGCAGAGGTATTCGATGGCGTCCTGGTCGCCCAGCCAGTCCGACCCCTTGACGGTGTCGTACATGTGCCAGCGCCAGTCATCCTCGCCCATGTTGCCGAGGCTGGCCGCGATGCCGCCCTGCGCCGCCACGGTATGGCTGCGGGTGGGAAACACCTTGGTGATGCAGGCGGTCTTCAGGCCGCGCGCGGCGCATTCCAGCGTGGCGCGAAGGCCCGCGCCACCGGCGCCGACAACGACGACGTCAAAGGTATGATCGACGATATTATAGGCGGGGGGCATGACGACGTCCTAGAAAACGGAAATGCGCAACAGCGCGATGAGGCAGGCCGAACCGGTGGCAAGCACGAACAGGCGCACCATCAGGAACAGGAAAATCTTCATGCCGGCGGAATGGACATAGTCGTCGATCACGACCTGCACGCCCATGGCCGCGTGATAGAGCGAGATGATGACGAAGGCGGCCATCAGCACAGCGTTGACCGGCTGGGCGAAGAATTGCAGCGGCGCCGAGGTGGTGGTGCCGGACAGGCCGATCGCGGCATAGGCGAACCACAGCGACAGCGGGATCAGCGCGGCGGCGCTGACGCGCTCGCGCCAGAAATGCCCGGTGCCCGAATGGGACGAGCCCAGGCCCTTTACGCGGTGCAGCGGGGTTTGCAGGGATTTCATTGCAGGTATCCCCCGTGACCGGTCCAGACGATGGCGAAGATGACGATCGCCGAGAGAAAGGAGAGGGCGAAGACGATGACGCTGTTGCGCTCCGAAACCTTCTTGTCGAAGCCATAGCCCAGGTCCCAGGCCAGGTGCCGGATGCCGCTGAAGAAATGATAGGCCAGCGCCCAGGTGGCGCCGAACAGGACCAGCATGCCCAGCGGCGAGGCAGCCAGCGCCATGAAGGTCTGGTAGCCGCCGTCCAGCCCGTTGGAGATCGAGACCAGCCACCAGGCCATGATCAGCGCCCCGCCCGTCAGCGCCATGCCGGTGATGCGATGGGTGATGGAGGTCACCATCGTCAGCGGCCAGCGATAGATGGTGAGGTGGGGAGAAAGCGGGCGGGTGGCCGCGATGGGTTGCTGCGGGTTTTCCGCCATAAAAGCCTTCCAAAACGAACAAAAACGAAGCGGGCCGGAGTGTAGGGGCGGGGCAGCGCCAGTTCAACCGGACTTGCCGCAGGGCCGCTATCACATTCGCACGCACCGCCCGGGTGTCCTGCCATGATTCGGCGCGTCTTGCGGCGCAAGGCGGAATCCGGCACTTACAGCCACATGGCCCGCCCCGTCCTGATCGCCCCCTCCATCCTGTCCGCAGACTTTTCCAGGCTGGGGGCTGAGATCGAGGCCATCGAGGCGGCGGGGGCGGACTGGATCCATGTTGATGTGATGGACGGGCATTTTGTTCCCAACATCACCATCGGGCCGGCGGTGGTGAAGGCGCTCAGGCCCCACGGCAAGAAGCCCTTCGACGTGCATCTGATGATCGCGCCGGTCGATCCCTATATCGAGGCCTTCGCCAGTGCCGGCGTTGACGGCCTGACGGTGCATCCCGAAAGCGGACCCCATGTCCATCGCACGCTCCAGCACATCCGCAAGCTGGGCAAGAAGGCGGGCGTGGTCCTCAATCCGGGCACGCCGATCGACGCGCTCGACAATCTGATGGACCTGGTGGACCTGATCCTGATCATGAGCGTCAATCCCGGTTTCGGCGGCCAGAGCTTCATCGAAAGCCAGCTCGACAAGATCGCCGCCGCACGCAAGCGCATCGACGCCACCGGGCGCGATATCGCGCTGGAAGTCGATGGCGGCATCACCCCGGACACCGCCAAGCGCGCGGTCGCCGCTGGCGCTACTGTGCTGGTCGCCGGCACGGCCGTGTTCCAGGGCGGGCCGTCGCGCTATGCCGACAACATCAAAGCCTTGAGGGGTTAGGGGTGCAGGCGCAGCAGCTCCTGCCGCTCCTGCCCGAACTGACAAGGGCGGGCGTTCGCCGCGGCCTTGCGCCATTTCAAACCTGGTGGCGGCGCGGCTGGATGTATCGCCGATTCCTCAAGGGACAGCTCGCCGACCATATCGTGTTCCATTCCTGGGATGCGCTGCCGCGCCGGCTGGAGGATGCCGACAGCCTGCTCCGCGGGCGGTTCCGCTTTCACGGCCAGAGCGTGGATGTGCCCGCTGGCGTATCGGTGTTCGATCTTCGGCCACCCAACACGGCGTGGCATGAAGCGCTGCACGGCTTTAACTGGCTGCCGGCGCTGTCCACGGCGGGGGGCGATACGGCGCGGCGCCTGGCCACCAACCTGATCGGCCAGTGGATCAAGCGCCACGGCAAATATTCCGAACCCGCCTGGACGCCGCATGTCATGGCGCGGCGGCTGACGCATATCTTCAGCCACGGCCGGCTGGTGATCCTGAATTCCGAAATGATGTGGCGTTCGCGCCTGTTCGTGTCGTTGCGCGAACAATGCCGGATGCTGGAGCGCACATCGATGGAAGCGCCCGATGGCCTGCCGCGGCTGGAAAGCGCCGCGGTGCTAGCGCTGTCCGGGATTTGCCTGGACGACAGCCGCAAGCGGCTGGAAACTGGCCTGGCGCGGCTGGAAAGCGAAATCGAACGCCAGATCCTGCCCGATGGCGGCCATGTCAGCCGCTCGCCCGAGGCGCTGCTCTCGGCCTATCGCCACGTGATCATGGTGTTGGAGGCCCTGAGCGCAGTGAACGAGGAGCCGCCGCACGGTTTGCGCAACGCCCATGACCGCATGGCGCCGATGCTGCGCTTCTTCCGCCATGCCGATGGCGCGCTGGCGCTGTTCAATGGCGGCGCCGAAGGCGATCCGCGCATGATCGCGGGCCTCCTGGCGCGCGACGATATTCGCGGCCAGCCCTTTCATCATGCGCGCCACAGCGCCTATCAGCGCCTGACGGCGGGACGCACGCTCTGCCTGCTGGATTGCGGCAAGACGCCTGACGGCGCGTTCGCGATCGGCGCCCATGCCGGGGCAGGGGCGCTTGAACTGTCGTCCGGCAACGATCGCATCGTGGTCAATTGCGGCTCGGGCGGCTTGACGCATCAGGCCTGGAACGCTGCGCTGCGCGCCACAGCGGCCCATTCGACTTTGACGCTGTCTGACACGTCCAGCGCCCAAATTCTTCCCGCCGGGATTGCGCGCGACCTGCTGGGGCCGCGCCTGATGGACGGGCCCAGGGAGCCGGTGTCGCGGCGGGTGGAAACGGCGCAGGGCTGGACCGCCGAAGCGATGCACGACGCCTATGCCGAACGCTTCGGCCTGCGCCACGAGCGCCAGATCACGCTGTCGCCGCAGGGGCTGATGGTGACGGGGCGCGACCGGCTGGTGCCGGTTGGCGAGCAGAGCGTTCCGGGGCTGAACTTTGCCGTGCGCTTCCACATCCATCCCGATGTGCGGGTGTCGCGGCTGGAGGGTGGCGGCATCCTGCTCAAGCTGCCGGGCGGCGAGGGCTGGCGGTTCCGCGCCGGCGGCGGCAACCTGGAAGTGGAAGAAAGCGTCTATCTGGGCGGTCCCACCGTGCGCCGGGCCGAACAGCTGGTCATCAGCGGCATCACCAAGGATGCGCCTGCGGAGATCGCCTGGGTGTTCGAGCAGGTCGCTTCTTGAGAACCGTTCGCTTCACGCTGTGTGCCCATGCTTTGGGGCGCCCATGCCTTTCGCTCATGCCTGGGGCGCGACGCTGGGGCGCGTTTCCCGGGTTGTTCGTGACAGTCCCGGCATGGCAAAATAGCCGCAAATCACCCGTGCTTTCAGGAGTTTGCCCGTAATGGTCGAGATCATGCTGCCCAAGGCCAGCCGGGTGAAGAAGGGCAAGGTCTGGCCCGCCGAGAAATCGGCCAGCGGCAAGAAGCCCAAGCGCACCAAGGAATTCAAAGTCTATCGCTACGATCCGGATGCGGCCGGCAACCCCACCGTCGACACCTTCACGGTCGATCTCGACACCTGCGGTCCGATGGTCCTGGACGCGCTGATCAAGATCAAGAACGAGATCGATCCGACCCTGTCCTTCCGACGCTCCTGCCGCGAAGGCGTGTGCGGTTCCTGCGCCATGAACATCGCCGGCGGCAACACCCTGGCCTGCACCAAGGCAATCAATGACGTGTCGGGCGCGGTAGCGGTCTATCCCCTGCCGCACATGCCGGTGGTCAAGGACCTGGTGCCCGACCTGACCAATTTCTACGCCCAATATTCCTCCATCCAGCCCTTCCTGCAGACCAAGACGGCCGAGCCGGAAAAGGAATGGAAGCAGACGCCGGAAGACCGCGCCAAACTGGACGGGCTTTACGAATGCATCCTCTGCGCCTGCTGCTCGACCTCGTGCCCCAGCTATTGGTGGAATTCGGAACGCTATCTGGGCCCGGCGGCCTTGCTGCAATCCTATCGCTGGCTGATCGACAGCCGTGACGAGCAGGTCGGCGAGCGGCTGGACGATCTGGAAGATCCCTTCCGGCTCTATCGCTGCCACACCATCATGAACTGCGCCAACACCTGCCCCAAGGGGCTCAACCCGGCCCAGGCCATCGGCGAGATCAAGCAGATGATGGTCAAGCGGAAGGCCTGATGTTTCCCGAGAGGCTGGCCAAAGGCTATCGGTCGTTTATCGGCGGGCGGTTCGCGTCCGAGCGCGCCCGCTATCAGGAGCTGGCGGGGCTGGGCCAGAAGCCCAGCATCATGGTGATGGGCTGTGTCGACAGCCGCGTTTCGCCGGAAGTGATTTTCGATGCCGCGCCGGGCGAAATCCTGGTGGCGCGCAATGTCGCCAACCTGGTACCGCGCTATGAGCCGGGCGGAGGCCAGCACGGCGCCAGCGCCGCGCTGGAATTCGCGGTGCGGGCGCTGCAGGTCGAACACATCATCGTTCTGGGCCACGCCTTCTGCGGCGGCATCAAGGCCTTTGCGGACAATGCCGCGCCTTTGAGCGAAAGCGATTTCATCGGCAAGTGGATGAGCCAGATCGCCCCGGCTGCTGATTCCATCAAGTCGCCGGAGAAGGACTGGGACGCCTATCTGCGCCAGCTCGAATTCGCCTCGGTCGAGCTCAGCCTCAAGAACCTGATGACCTTCCCCTTCGTGAAGTCGGCGGTGGAGAAGGGCGAGCTGCACCTGCACGGCGCCTATTTCGGCGTGGCATCTGGCAAGCTGCTGATCCGCAACGAAGCCAGCGGCGCGTTCGAGCCGGTCGAGGGCTAGGCCGTACGGCCTTGGAGGCGGCGCCAGAGCAGGGCGCCAGCCAGGTTGGCCATCCAGCCATGCGGGTTGGCACCGACAACTTTGACCACCATCTGCACCAGTTTCTGGATATGCCGGCGGTGGTAGACCGTCATGCTGGCATGGGCGGAGAGGCGGGAATATTTCTTGCGCTTGTAAGGCGTTATCGCTTCTTTCTCAGGCGGAACATTAGCGCAGTAATAGGCATAGGCGAGCTCGTCATCGTCGCTTTCGCGCACCCTTCCGATGGCGATCTTCAGCCGGGTCCAGAAGCCGATATCGGCCTCGGTCTGGGCGTTCAGGATGTCATAGAACAGCTTGTAGTGACGGTACTCGTCGGCGGCGACGCGGCCCGCGATCTCCTTGAGCACCGGCTCTTCGGTCGCGTCCCGGATGGCCGTGTAATAGGAGGAGGTGCCGCTTTCCACCACGCAGCGGGCGACCATTTCGCCCCGGCGGGAACCGCGCACCGAGAACTCCTCGCCGCCCTCGAAATGGGCGGGGGTATAGCCCTTGCGGAAGCGAACAAAGGCTTCTTCCAGCTTGAAGGTGGGATCGGCCATCTCCGCCCAGCGCCCCAGGGCGCGGCCGTGCTGGCTTTCCTCCCGGCCCCATTGCTCGATGGCGGCCATCGTTTCGGGGCTGCCGGCCAAGACCCGCTTGAGGTAGGTGACGTAGTCGGGAGCGTTGTATTCGACCAGGGCAGCGGCCTTGATGGCGCACAGAAGCGTCTGGTCGACCTGCTCCGGGTCGAACAGTGACCAATGGACATCGTCCATCGTCCAGCCCTGCTTGTAGACGGGTGCGACCGTCATGTGTGCGAAGTCCTGCCTAGTTTGTGACTGTATAGCAAAATCGGCTCCCCCGCCGAAAGGGCGGAAGTTCCCAATTCGTCAGTCTACGTCCCAACGTCGTTAAAAGGCGGCCCGGACCAGCTTGAGGTCGTCCACCAGCTGACCGGCCTTCTGGCGGTCCTTGTCGGTCTTGGCCGCGATCTCGTCTTCCTGGGCGTCGGAGATGCGCTGGTCCAGCACGGCCAGGTCCAGTTCCGTCATCGGCACGGCTTCCTCGGCCAGCACCGTGATCTTGGTGGGGCTGATCTCGGCAAAGCCGCCGCGGATGAAATAGCGGTCGTCCTTGCCGTCGTTCTGCACGTCGATCATGCCGGCGCGCAGGGTGGAAACCAGGGGGCTGTGGCCCGCCATCACGCCCATATAGCCCTCGGTGCCGGGCACGGTGACCATGTCGGCCTGCGTCGACAGCAGCAGCCGTTCCGGTGAGACCAAATCGAAGGCGATCTTGGCGGCCACGGCTTAGGCGGCCTTCGAGGTTTCGGACGCCATCTTCGCCGCCTTGGCCACGACTTCCTCGATCGGGCCGACCATGTAGAAGGCCTGCTCGGGCAGGTGGTCGTACTCGCCGTCTACGATGGCCTTGAAGCTGCGGATGGTGTCGGCCAGTTCGACGAACTTGCCGGGCGTGTTGGTGAACTGTTCGGCCACGAAGAAGGGCTGGCTGAAGAAGCGGCTGATCTTGCGGGCGCGCGCCACGGTCAGCTTGTCGTCTTCCGACAGTTCGTCCATGCCCAGGATGGCGATGATGTCCTTCAGCGCCTTGTAGGACTGCAGCACTTCCTGCACCCGGCGGGCGACGGTGTAATGCTCTTCGCCGATCACCTGGGGGTCGAGAATACGCGAGGTGGAGTCCAGCGGATCGATCGCCGGGAAAATCGCCTGGGCGGCGATGTCACGCGACAACACGGTGGTGGCGTCCAAGTGGGCAAACGAGGCGGCGGGCGCCGGGTCGGTCAAGTCGTCGGCCGGCACGTAAATCGCCTGCACCGAGGTGATCGAACCCTTGTTGGTCGAGGTGATGCGTTCCTGCAGGTTGCCCATCTCGG
>JAZKDV010000081.1:0-4606 GCA_040387395.1 Pseudomonadota bacterium
AGAATAGCTATAGCCGACTCGCATCGCGAAAACGACCGGTAAGGGAACAGAACATCCATTCCGCCGTGCATGGGAGAAAAATCGACCACCGCCCTATGACGGGTGCTGGATTTAAAGGTCGATTCTCGAAAATTGACGACCGGAGGCCAGATGGTGGGCGCGACAGGGATCGAACCTGTGACCCCTTCCATGTCAAGGAAGTGCTCTCCCGCTGAGCTACGCGCCCCACCTGCTGGGAAGGGCGTCTCTATAACGTCGGGGGGCCGGGTGGGCAAGCGCCGCCCCGGCCCCGCGAAAATCCGCCCCAAAGGCGCACTTTTGCCCCCAAAAGCGCGCCGTCAGGGCCCCTGGGTCAGCGGCCGTCCAGCGTGAACTGCACCCGGGCCAGCACCTGGCCAGACACGGCCTCGCCGCCGCGCGTCGCCGGCCTGTAGGTCCAGTGCGACACCACCCAGCTCTGCGCCGTCTGGTCCAGGTCGCCATAGCCGCTGGAGGTGACGATATCGGCGCGCGCCACGCGCCCCGCTTCCGTCACCTGAAGCCTCAGCGTCACGGTGCCTTCCCATCCCAGCCGCCGCGCCACCACCGGATAGGGCGGTATGGTGTTGGTGGCCGCCACGCGCACCGGCGCGCGTTCGATCACCGGTTGCGGCGGCGTTTCATGGGCTGGCTTGAAAGGCGTGGTGTTGACAGTGTTGCGTTCACCGCGCTCCGGCGCCTCGTCGAAGATGGGTTTGATCGGCACGATAGACTTGATCGTTTCCATTTTCGGTTCGGTCGGCGGCGGGGTCTTGCTGGGCTGGGTTTTCTGGAAGGTGACTTCGAGTGGACCTCTGAAAATCTCCACGATCTTCATGCCGACACCCTGACTGAACATCCAGAACACCAGCATCTGGAAACCCAGCGCCAGGCCGACCAGCGGCAGGCGATGCGATAGCGATTGTTGTGCGAAAGATATGTGGGAAGGGCGCTCCATGACTTCTCCATTGCAAAAGGGAGCGGAAAATTCCGCTCCGTTGTGAAATGTTACGCCTGTTTTTCCCTTTACATTTATGCTATTACGGTATCGAAGCCGCCGGGCAAAACCGGCGTTTGGCTGCGGTTGGAATTGTGCGAAGCGCACCACGCGCCTTGCGTGAAAAAGCCCCGCCGGATTTCGCCGGCAGGGCTTCGTCATCGATGAATCCGAAGCCTAGCGGTAGCCGCGACCGCCGCCGCCGCGCTGACCGCCGCCGCCATAGCCGCTGCGGCCGCCGCGATATCCGCCGCCGCCGTAACTGCGGCCGCTGCTGCGATAGCCATAGCCACCGCCGCGATTGTAGCCGCCGCGATAGCTGCCGCCGTAACCGCCGAGATAAAGACTGGGGCCGTAGCCTCCGCCGTAATAACCGCCGCCATAGTAAGACTCGGGATAATAGCCGCCGCCATAATAGGGATCGGCATAGCCATAATAAGGATCAGCGTAATAGCCGCCGCCGTAACCCCCGCCATAATAGCCGGGGCCGCCAAGGCCGATGCCGATCGAAACCTGGGCTGCGGCCGGCGCCGAACCCATTGTCATGGCGGCGCCCGCCATCATCACGGCGCCCAGTGCAAGCTTGGTCAGACGATTCATCTCGGTCTCCTTGACCCGGGCAATCCAGGTTTGACCCGGTGTGGGCGTCTGGCCATGAACCGCACATGAACGGATTGTCACGGCACAGCGCACGCGCGCGTATCATCGCCGCAAAGGGCGGTATTGCTGCGTTTGACGAGCAGAGAGGGCGTGCGAATAAATGCGGACGCGATGTTGCCCGCGAACGTGCGGTGACGGAACTTTTGCGCGCTTAAGCGCCGCCGGATTTGCGCCCCTCAGCGCCCCGCCGCTGCCACCAGGGCGGGCCGGTAGTTTTCCACCACCAGGCTGAACGGCGCAGTGCCCGCCAGCAACACGGCCCGGACCCGCAGCACGGTCTGTGCATCGGCATGGGTATCGGCATCGAGGGTACGGCGGGAAAAGCCCAGCGGGCGCACCACCGTGCCGAACGGCGTGTCGGTTTCGTCCAGCGTCTTGTTCATGGCCGCCGTCAGCAGCATGGGCCGGTACCAGTTGTCGGCTTCCGACAGGATATGCGTCCCGCACATCACTGGACCCGGCGATAGCGGATCGTCTCGTCCGGCGCGGCGCCCAGAAGCGCACGAATGTCCGGCGTGGCGGGCTTGTCGGTGGCGCGGTCGCGCATCGCGCGGATCACGGCGGGCGCGGCCAACTGCCGCTCGCCGCACCATTGGGTCAGGACCTGGGTGGCGCTGGGATTGGCCAGCAGGTCGGCCTTCAGCCGCGCCAGCACGCTTGTTTCATTGACGGGGGCATCGGCAAGGGCCGCGCCGCCTGTGCCGGTAAGGGCCAGCAGCAACAACAGGAAACGAGGGAAATTCATGGCCCGTCGCTTAAGCGGCGGCCAGCATGCGGTCCACTTCCGCCACGATTTCGCGCAGGTGGAACGGCTTGGACAGGACCTTGGCCTGCTTGGGGGCGCCCGAGGCCGGGTGCAGCGCCACGGCCGCGAAACCGGTGATGAACATGATCTTCAGGGCGGCATTCAGTTCGGCAGCCCGCTTGGCCAGCTCGATCCCGTCCATGCCGGGCATCACGATATCGGTCAGCAGCAGGTCGAAAGTCTCGCCCTTGACGCATTCCCAGGCGTCGCCGCCGTCGCCGAAATCGGTCACGGCATGGCCGGCCTTGACCAGCGCCGCCGCAAGAAACTTGCGCAGGGATTCGTCGTCTTCCGCCAAAAGGATATGCGCCATTCGTTCCCGCCTGCCCGTGCCCAATACAACCCTATACAGGGCGAACCTGTAAACCGTGGTTAACGGGGTTCCCTGCCGCAGCCCCCGGGCAGCCTTGCCAGCCATGGCGGGGGGTGTTTCCCTGCCCCAAGCCATGACTCAGACCGAAGCCCCGCCCCCCTTCCGCCTGGACCGCCCGGCCCGCCAAGGGGTGCCGTTCGTCTTCGCTTCCCCCCATTCGGGCCGCGCCTATCCCAAGGACCTGCTGGACCGCACCCGGCTCGACGCCACGACCCTGCGCCGTTCCGAGGACGCCTTTGTCGACGAACTGTTCGCCGGGGTTGCCGCCCTGGGGGCGCCGCTGCTGGCGGCCCAGTTCCCCCGCGCCCTCTTGGATGTGAACCGCGGCATCGCCGAGATCGACCGCGCCATGTTCGACGGCGCCCTGCGCGTGAAGGTGGATGCGCCCAGCCCGCGCGTCGCCGCCGGGCTTGGCGTGATCCCGCGCATCGTGCGCGACGGGGCCGAGATCTATCGCGCGAAGCTCGACAGCGCCGAGGCGGATGCCCGGCTGGAACAGTTCTACAAGCCCTATCACGCCGCCCTCGCCGGCCTGATGGAGGAAACCCGGCTGCGCTTCGGCGTCGCGGTGCTGATCGACTGCCATTCCATGCCGTCGGCGCTGGCGGTGCCCGACATCGTCTTGGGCGACCGTTACGGCGCATCCGCCGCGCCGGCGGTCACCGCGCGGGCCGAGACCGCCTTCCTGCGCGAAGGCTTCACCGTCGCCCGCAACACGCCTTACGCGGGCGGCCACACCACGGTGCAGTATGGCAAGGTGGCATACGGCTTCCATGCGCTGCAGATCGAGATCAACCGCGCGCTGTATCTGGACGAAGACAAGATCACCAAGCGGCCGTCCTTCGAAGCGGTGCGCGCGCGCCTGACGCGGGTGATGGAATATCTCACCGGCCTCAATGTTTCCGAACTGGGCGGGCAGATGCCGCTGGCGGCTGAGTAGCCTTGGACCAAAGCCCAATGCCCAAATAACGGCGCGGAATAAGGCAATTGCGGCCCGATAAATTCGTGCCAGCGCGAAACTTCACTCCCGCAAGAACGTTTTTATGGGGCGTCCCAAAAGGGGTTCCACATGCTACATCCCGTCCGTATCGCCGCCGCCAGCACTTTCCTGCTGCTCGCCTTCATGGTTCCGGCAGGCGCAGAGGTCATGGCGCCCACCGCGCTGAACAGCCTTACCGCCGCGCCCAATCTGGGTTCTGCCCAAGTGATGGACCAGCATGGCCGCGTCATCGGCACCAGCCCGCGCGTCCAGACCGATCACGACGGCAAGCCGGCCGCCCTGGCCTTCACCGCCCAGAACGGTACGACCATCGTGCTGGGCGCCGCCGCCGTCAGCTTCGATGGCAGCGTGCTGGTGGCCGATACCGACCAGCCGCAGATCGCGGCGCTGAACCCGGCGCCCGCGCTGCGAACCGCCGTGAACTAGCATGCGTGCGCTGATGGCCGCGTTGGCTCTCAGCACCGCAGTGTCCGGCGCGGCGCTGGCGCAACAGCAGCCGCAGCCCATCCTGCAAGCCGCAGCTTTGCCGCTGGGCCAACCCGCCGGCCTGCACCGCGCCCAGCGCGGCACCAGCACCCTGTCCATCATCGTGGGCGTGGGCGCGATCATCGGCGGCATCGCCCTGGTAGGGGCCAACAACTCCGACGACAACAACCCCGCCACCTCGACCACCACCACGCTCACCCAAGGCGCGCCGTAACTTTCCTTTTCGCGCCGCCTTTGGCTAAATCGGCGGATGCCGCATCGCCGCCT
>JAZKDV010000081.1:4616-10271 GCA_040387395.1 Pseudomonadota bacterium
CTGGCCCTCGCGGCCCAGCCGCTGTCTGCCCAGCAGCGCGGGCGCCGCCCCGCCATCCCCTTCGATCCCGCCATCGCCGCGATTGAACGCAAGCATGGCGGGCGGCTGGGCGTGTTCGCGCTCGATGTCGCGTCGCGCAAGACCATGAGCTGGCGCGCCGACGAGCGTTTCACCATGTGCAGCACCTTCAAGCTTCTTCTGGCGGCGCAGGTGCTGGCCAAGGTGGATGCGGGAACTGAAAATCCCAGCCGCAAGCTGTTCTACGGCCCGGGCGACCTGATCTTCGCCTCGCCGGTGACCACGCGCCATGTCGATGACGGGGCGCTGAGCATCGCGGTCCTGACTCGCGCCATTGTCGAGGTCAGCGACAACACCGCCGCCATCCTCTTGATGCGGGCGCTGGGAGGGCCGGAATCCCTTACCCGTTTCGTGCGCAGCCTGGACGACGAGGCCACGCGCATGGACCGCTACGAGCCCGACGCCAATCTCTACGATCCGCTGCTGGACACCACCACGCCGCGCGCCATCATCCTGACGCTGCGCCGCATCCTGCTGGGAAATGTGCTGAGCCCGAAATCCCGCGAGCTGCTGCAAGGCTGGATGATCGCCAGCACCACCGGCACCGACCGCCTGCGCGCCGCTTTCCCGCGTGGCTGGATCGCGGGCGACAAGACCGGCACCAGCGCCGCGCGCCAGACCAACGACATCGCGTTTCTGCGTCCGCCGGGCCGCCGGCCGCTGCTGGTCGCCGCCTATTACGACGCGCCCCGGATCAGCCTTGCCGAGCGCGAACAGGTGATGCGGGAAGTGGGCGGGGCCTTTGTCAGCTGGGCGACCCGCGCATCTTAATCATTGCTGCGTTGCAGTAGATGCGCGCAAAGGCAGCAGGATGCGGATTTTTCGAGCAGAAATCCCAGAAATTTCAGCCTTTCTGCGGCCTTTTGTCTGGAATCGTTATAGCTTTTGTCTTGCGGACAAGGCCCCATCAGAGCATATTGTTGCAGCGCGGCATTAAGTTGCCGCCGCCCTTCCTGGGCGTTTCCTCCCTGAACTTGGCCGCTCTTCGGAGCGGCCATTTTTTTATCTGGCGGTCTTTTGCGTCGTGGCGGCGTCGCGTTCTTACGCTGCCGCTAAGAACTCGCTCATGGGCATTAAGCCCACTTTGCTCACGGCTCCTGGCCACGCCACAAAATCCCTGCCAGCTAAATCGCTCACCTGCTGCAGACGTGAAACAGCAGCGTGAAACATCCGTCCGTGCACGGAAGTTCCACTTAACTATTTCCATTAGGTTTTTCGTCACGCGATCTTCGCGCGCGGGCAACAAAAGAGTCGTGTGAAGCACCTAAATGTCCCGTCATGAACAAGCCGGATGGCATGGCATGAGCGACAGTCTGTGGTTCGAGGATACAAGCCGAAGCTTCACTCCCTTCCTGCCGCGCCCACATATCGCCGCGCCCACTCGCACAAACGCCGCCCGCTTCGCCCGCCACCGCACCATCTTCATTTCCGACACGCATCTGGGCACGCGCGGCTGCAAGGCCGAGGCGCTGGCCGACTTTCTCGCCCATAACGACTGCGAGACCCTGTTCCTGGTCGGCGACATCGTCGATGGCTGGCAGATGAAACGCCGCTGGTATTGGACCCCGGCACAGGACCGGGTGGTTTCCGAGATCCTGCGCAAGGTGGACGCCGGTACCCGCGTGATCTTCGTGCCCGGCAACCATGACGAATTCGCCCGCGACTATGCCGGCCGCCTGTTCGGCGGCATCGAGATCATCAACGAGACCATCCATGAAGGCGCCGACGGCAAGCGTTACCTGGTGCTGCATGGCGACCGCTTTGACGGCGTGATCACATCGGCCAAATGGCTGGCCCATCTGGGCGACCGCGCCTATGCCCTGATGCTGCGCGCCAACACGCTCCTGTTTGCCATCAGAAAGCGCATGGGCCTGCCCTATTGGTCGCTGTCGGCCTGGCTGAAGCACAAGGTCAAGAACGCGGTCGAATACATCTCCCGCTTTGAGGAGGTGGTCGCCGCCGAGGCCGCGCGCCGCGGCGTGGATGGCGTGGTCTGCGGCCATATCCACCACGCCGAAATCCGCATGATCGGCAATGTCCTTTACCTGAATGACGGAGACTGGGTTGAAAGCTGCAGCGCCCTTGTCGAAGATGCCCGCGGCCATATGGAGATTCTGCGCTGGGCAACCCCTTCTCAGACAAGCATTCCGGACAACCGGACCAAAACCCCCGCGCCCGCGCTTATACCCGCGCAGGTCTGAGCGGCTGCAGCCGGGCTTCATCCCCGGCGTGGCGGCGCGATTGAAAATCCTGATCGTCACCGACGCCTGGACGCCCCAGGTCAATGGCGTGGTGCGCACGGTGCAGATCACCGCAGACGACCTTCGCGCGCTGGGCCATGACGTGAAGATGATCACGCCGGAAGGGCGCTTCACCCTGCCGATGCCGACCTATCCGGAAATCCGCCTGGCGGTCTTGCCTGGCCGCGCCCTGACACGGGAGATAAAAGACTTCGCCCCCGACGCGGTGCACATCGCCACCGAAGGTTCTTTGGGACTGGCGGCGCGCAAGATCTGCATCAAGCACGGCATCCCTTTCACCACTGCCTTCCACACCCGCTTTGCCGAATACGTCCATGCACGATTTTCCTTCATTCCGGAATCGCTCATGTGGCGCTGGCTGACCTGGTTCCACGCCCCCGCCACGGCGGTGATGGTGGCGACCCAAAGCCTGAAGCGCGAACTCGCAGGGCACGGTTTCAAAAACCTGCGCATCTGGTCGCGCGGCGTCGATGTCGAACGCTTCCGCCCGATCGACGGCGCGCGCCGCGATGAAAGCCCGGTCTGGATCTATGTCGGGCGCGTCGCCATCGAAAAGAATATCGAGGCCTTCCTGGCGCTCGATCTGTCCGGCACCAAAGTCATTGTCGGCGACGGTCCCGCAAAGGCCGCGCTGGAGAAGAAATATCCGAAAGCCAAATTCCCCGGCGCGCTGACCGGCGATGCATTGGTGCGCGCCTATGCGGGCAGCGACGTCTTTGTCTTTCCCAGCCGCACCGACACGTTTGGCCTGGTGCTGCTGGAGGCGCTGGCGTGCGGGTTGACGGTGGCGGCCTATCCAGTGGAAGGCCCGCGCGACGTGGTGGGCCCGGAATCTCCCGGCGCGTCCGATATCGCCGCCCTCGACACCGACCTCAGAGCCGCCTGCCTCGCCGCCTGGGCGCTGAAGAAAAACCCGCGCGGCCCCGGCCCGCGCGCTTTCGCGCAAGCGCATTCCTGGCGCGCCTGCACCCTGCAATTCCTGAGAAATCTGGCGGTCGAGCCGGACGAAGCCTGAGCTTTCGCGCCCTTGGCAGCACGGGAAAAATCCCATTATGCTGCTTAAAAAGAGGTGCCCGTATGAAAGCCCCGCTGTTGCTTGCCGCTTCTTTGGCCGCCGGTCTTGTGGCGTCCCTGACCTCCGCCGCCATCGCGCAGCCGCCGCCCACCCCGGCCGAGCAGGTCAAGACCATCCAGAGCCGCCATGCCCAGAACCTTCAGCAGTTTCCCGGTCTTTCGGCGGTCGAGGACGGCGTGAAGGCTGATTGCGCGGCCAAGGCCGGCGACGACAAGGCCAAGGCGGCCGCCCTGTGCTCCTGCGCCGGCGCGGTGACGGTGCAATACTGGATGGATGACGCCTTCATGCGCCAGCAGGTCGAGACCTATCTCAAGACCCCCACCCCCAAGGGCGTCAGCGAATTGCTGAAATACCAGGGCCCGGAACTCTACCAGATCTGCCAGGTTGCAGCGCCGAAATAGGTCCAATTAGCGGGCCCCAGCCGTTGGTGCTAGGCTGGCGCACCATCGAGGGAGATGCCCCATGCGTGTCATCCTTACCGCCGCTCTGTCCGTCTTTGTATTGTCCGGCTGCGTCGCCGCGTGGAAACCCTTGGACAGAACACCACAACGCACAGCGCTTGAGGGCTTTCCCGGCGTAACCTGCGAGACGCTGGAGCGAGCAATGCCTGGCATGCACCTCCCCGCCCGACCGCTCTGTCTGAATCAAAGCCAATGGGCTGCCCGTGACAATCCACGCAGAAACGGCGTGTACAATCCCGCGCCGCTCTATCCCAACTATTCCAGCGCGCAGGTGGCGGATTCCGGCGGCCGCAATACCGGCTGGAATATGGTGCAGTAGCACATGAAAACCATCCTCACCGCCGCTCTCGCCGCCCTGATGCTGTCAGGCTGCGCGGTCAACTGGCCGACCAAGACCTCCGGCCCGCGCTTCACCTGGAGCTCCGACGCCAGGGATGAACGGGCGCTGCGCAGTCCCTGACACTCCCCTCTGGAAAAACTATATGTATAGGAGGTAACATGGCGCCCTCGGGAGCGCGCCATGTACAGCCTTATCCTCCTGGCAGGCCTTGCCACCCTGCCGGTCATTCCCGCGGCGCTGGATTTCCCGGACGAAATCCTGGCCGCGCACAATGAAGAACGCGCTTTGGCCGGAACGCCGCCGCTGAAATGGGATGCGCGGCTGGCCGCTGATGCGCGCAAATGGGCGCTGCATCTCTCCACCCTGGGCGAATTGCAGCACAACACCCGCAGCGGCCAGGGGGAGAATCTCTCCATGGGGCCTGCCGGCAGGAACAGCCTGCGCGATCTGGTGGGCGACTGGATCGGCGAGAAGACGATCTGGCGCAACGGGCTTTTCCCCTATGTGGTGGAAGAGACAGCGCGCAGGAACGGCGTCCCATGGGAAAAGGTGGGCCACTATTCGCAGCTCGTCTGGCGCACCACCACCCATCTGGGCTGCGCCATGGTGACGGCAAAAGACTGGGATTACTTCGTCTGCCGCTACACCCCGCCCGGCAACCGCCGGGGTGAGAAGGCCTATTGATTACCGCCAACCCTGCTATGCTGACCGCAACAAGAGGTGGCCGATGCGAACCCTGTTCCTGCTTGCCGCGCTGAGTTTTCCCCTGCCCGCTTTCGCCGCCTCGCCCACGCCACCCGCGCCGCCGGTTGCGCCCAGCGCGCCTTCTATAGCCTTCGACAAGGCGCAAAAGGCGACGGCGCCGATCCGGCTGCGCGATCCCCTGATGCTCGATGACCGGCGTCATCAACTGACGCCGCCCGGCCGCCTCCCCGGCAGCAACAAGCCGATGCCCAAGAATGGCGGCGGCCCCGAGATCGGGTAGCGTGCGGCAAAGAATCGGGAAGGGATCGTGATGGACGGCGCGAATCTGATGCGCACAGTCGTGGCCGCGTTTGAGAAATCGAACCTGCAACCGCTGTTCGACGCGGTTCACGAGAACATAGTCTGGAAGACCGCGAGCCAGCAGGAAGGCTTGTTCCGCTTCGGCGGCCAGTATGCCAACCGGGCCGGGCTGCTGGCGATCTTGGCGCAGCTGTCACAGGACTACACCTTCCACCGCTTCCAGCCGAAAGAAATTCTTGCCGCCGGTGACCGGGTATGGGGACATTTCGATGTCAGCCTGTCCTATGATCCCAAGGGCGCGGTCGGGGCCCGGAAGGACATCGCGCTGGAGATGGTCCTTCTCTGGCGTCTGAAGGACGGCAAGATCATCGAACATCAGAATTTTTTCGACACCGCGTCCCTCGTCACCCAGATGGGCGGAACAGTGACGGCTCC
>JAZKDV010000082.1:0-2754 GCA_040387395.1 Pseudomonadota bacterium
GGAGCCGCCATGGCTGTTGGAGATGGTGACGTTGTCGCCCTTGGCCTTTTGCTGCGCGGCGAAGGCGCGGTTGATCTGCTGATACAGTTCGCGCGTCGGATCGTAGCTGACATTGAGCAGCGCGATATCGGCCGCCGAAGCCGCGCTCGCCGCCAGGATGCCCACCGCCAGGAAAGAGAGAAGGCGCTTCATGATCTTTTCCTCAAAGCGAAATCTGGCTGCGCAGCCCGATGGCGTTGGACGAGATGTCCGTGGCCGGCGCATTGACGTGACCCACCTGGATATTCTCGTAATCCAGCGCGAAGCGGATGCCGTTGACGGGATACCAGTTCAGCCCGACGCTCCAAATGTTCTGCACCCCGCCCGGCACGCCGCCCGAAGCCGGCGCAACTGACGGCAGGTAATCCAGGTTGATGTTGCTGTAGCGGCCCTTGATCTCCCAGGCGCCGAAGCCGCCGTCCGTCCCCAGCGGCTTGGCCGGGCGCAGGCCGCGGAAGCTGGCGCTGGACGGATCATAAGGATGGGTTTCGCCGGTCAGCGACCAGGTCGCCAGCGCATACCAGCCTTTGAAATTGGGATCGGGAAGAATGGTGCGGCGATCGATATTGAAGCGGAAATAACCGGCCTGGCCATAGAGCGGGCCATAGGTGGCCGCCGTCTCCACGCCCCATTGCGTCACCTTGCGCGCGTCGATGTTGCCGGTATCGACCGTGCGGGTGGCGTCGATCGCCAGTTCCGGTCCGTTGCTGAGGCGAAACACCCCGGCATTAGTATTGGGCGTCGGGTCCGTCACCTTCAGCACATGGGTGGAATTGGCGTCCAGCAGCCACTTCACATCGTCATTGCTGATCGCCAACCAGGAGGCGCGGGTGACGACCGCCTCTTGCGCGTCGAAGGTCGCGGTGTCCGTGGTCTTCTTGCCGGTAAAAGAGACCGAAACCAGATAGCGGTCGCCCTGGGCAAAGACGCTGGCGCCTTCGCGGCTGGGCGCGCCGCCGATATTGCGGGCGATGTCGGAGACCGAGGCGCGTTCCAGGAACAGCAGGTCGCCCGAACCGGTGGAGTCGTCGATGCCGGCGAAGGGGGCAAAGGCGCCGATGCGGAATCCGAACGGCTTCAATCCGTCATACTGCAGATAGGCGGTGTAGATGTAACCGCTTCTTTCGATGCCGTTGCCGCCAAAGTCATAGGTGAAGTTGTAGGACCAGTCGCGCCAGGCGGTGCCGGTGAAACCGAACTGGGCGCGGCGGAAATTCGAACCGCTGTTGAGATCGACACCCGGCGGATTGCGGCCCTCGCCGAAATAGCCGTAGTCGAACTGCACCAGGCTGCGCAGCGCAAAAGTGAAGGCGCCATTGGGGCTGGCAAAGGTCAGGCGGCCATTGTCCAGGCCGGTCCGCACCTGGCCATCCAGACGCTTGGCGATCTCGGCCTGCCGGCTTTCGCTGCCGCGCTTGAGGTCGGCCAGCGCGGCGCCATTATCACTCGCGTCCTGGCGGGCCTTGATGTCGGCAAGCTGCTGCTGAACGCTGCGCAGCTGCTGTTCCAAGAGGCCAATGCGGGGGTCGGAAGGCGGCGCGGACTTGCGCGTCTGCGCAACGGCGGACGCACTCAGCGCCACCGTGCCCGCAAGCACCAAGACCAAACCCTTCGTCATAAACCCGCCGCTCGCCTGCCCACCCGGGCGGCGCAATGAATTCGAGAATGTCTACCTAGTCAATAGGAATTGGGAAGTATTTGAAATATCAGCAGAAAAGACAAAATACGCGCTTACAAAGCGCCTGAGCGGCGTAATTGTTGCGCGGCCGCGGCAAGATTTCTGGATTCCAGGATTTCCGCGGTGGCGTCCCGGGCCGCCAGCAGGGCCTTGCGGATGGCGCAGACCGTCTCCTCGAAGCAGTCGTCGCATTTGCGGTAGGCCATGACGCTGACACAGGGGCTGAGCGCCAGGGGGCCGTCGGTGACCCGCAAAACATCGGCAAAACTGATGTCCTTGGCCGGCCGCCCCAGGGAATAGCCCCCCTGCCGGCCCCGGTGGCTGCGCACGATTCCGGTCTTTTTCAGCTCCAGCAGAATGGCTTCGAGGAACTTGCGGGGGATTTTCTCCTTTTCGGCGATCTCGGCGATCTGGACCGGGTCATTGTCCCCCCGGGCCGCCAGAAGCAGCAGGGCGCGCAGGGCATAACGGGCTTTTTGGGAGATCATGGCGGCATAATACCCCATCAACCCTAGGGAATATAGCCATCCTCCCACTTCCGCGCGAAGCGCGGGCAAGGGGGAGGCGGTTTCAGCGAGCGAAGGCGGCGTTAGCCGCCAAGCGGAAGCTGAAACCGGAGGGGGTCAGTCAAAAAAACCGCGACAGCTTGCGACAAGCCAGTGAATGCGACCCGCGTAAATACCGCTATAGTCTGGCAAAAAGCCGGCAAGGACCACCTTTCGGCGCCCCGGGATTGGTAACGAAGACCGCGTAAATGATGGGATTGCGTTTGAGAACGGCAGGCCGATGACCTGGATCGTCAAGGTCGCGCTGGACCGCCCCTATACCTTCATCGTGCTCGCCCTGATGATCCTGATCTTCGGGCCGATCGCGGCGTTGCGCACCCCCACCGACATTTTCCCCAATATCGGCATTCCGGTGATCGGCGTCGCCTTCACCTATACCGGCCTGTCGCCCGACGAAGTCGGCTCGCGCATGCTGGCGCCCTATCAGCGTTTTCTCACCACCACGGTGAACGATGTCGAGCATATCGAAGC
>JAZKDV010000083.1:0-1707 GCA_040387395.1 Pseudomonadota bacterium
CGATACATCCCGGGTGCTGCCCCATACCGAGCTGGCCGAGATGGTGCTGGACGAGTGCGGCTATACCGACATGCTGAAGGCCGACAAGTCGGCGGAAGCGCCGGGGCGGTTGGACAATCTGAAGGAATTCGTCCGCTCGATGGAGAGCTTCGAATCCCTGCCCGCCTTCCTGGAGCATGTGAGCCTGGTGATGGAAATCGCCCAGGATGAATCGGGCGACCGCATCAACCTGATGACGCTGCACGCCGCCAAGGGCCTGGAGTTCAACACCGTCTTCCTGCCGGGCTGGGAGGAAGGCCTGTTCCCCAGCCAGCGCACCATGGATGAAAACGGACTGGCCGGTTTGGAAGAAGAACGCCGGCTGGCCTATGTCGGGCTGACGCGGGCGCGCCAACGCATCCGCATTTCCTTTGCTGCCAACCGCCGGGTGCATGGCTCGTGGCAGAGCGCGTTGCCGTCGCGCTTCATCAAGGAGATTCCCGAAAACCTAGTCGATGCATCCGTGGATGAAGGTTTCTACGGCGGCTATACGGGTTTCCGCGACAATGAGAATGCCGCCAGTTTCGGCAGCACCTATGACTCGCCGGGCTGGAAGCGGGCCCAGGCCAACCGCGCCGCCTCGGGCGGTTTCCGCAGCCGCCCGCCCACCATCGAGGCCCAGGCCTGGAGCGTGCAGACCAGCGATCCCGGCGCCTCGCTCTATGCCCGCGACGACCGGGTGTTTCACCAGAAGTTCGGCTATGGCCGGGTGCGCTATGTCGAGGGCAACAAGCTGACGGTGGACTTCGACAAGGCGGGCGAAAAGCGCGTCATTGACCAGTTCGTGTCGCGGGCTTAAGCAGCCGCGCATGATCAATCCGCCCCTGTGGAAAGCCTGCATCGCGCTGACCAAGTCCGAAGCCGCCGACGTGTCGGCGGCGCTGGAGCTGGAGGGCAGCGCCCAGGCGGTACTGATCGTCGAAGAACCCTTCGCTGATGGCGCGGTGGTGGAGGCGCTCTACACCGAAGCGCCGGACGCTGCCTATCTGTCGCGCATCATCGGGCGCGAGATCACCGTCGCGCCCCTGCCCGACCAGGACTGGATTCGCCTGTCGCAGGAAGGCCTGCCGCCGGTGCGGGCCGGGCGCTTTTTCGTCTATGGCGCCCATGACGCCGGCACCGTGCCGCATGGCGTGATCCCGATGAAGATCGAGGCCGGGCTGGCCTTCGGCACCGGCCATCACGAAACCACCGCGCTCTGCCTCGCCGCGCTCAGCGACATCGCCCGCCAGCGCCAGTTCTTCAACGTGCTGGACCTGGGCTGCGGCACCGGGTTGCTGGCCATCGGGGCGGCGAAGTTGTGGAAGCGGCGGGTGCTGGCTAGCGACATCGATCCGGTCGCCGTCGAAGTAACCCGCGACAATGCCCGGGCCAATGGCGTGGCGCCGCTGGTCACCGCCGTCACCGCCGAGGGCCTGACCAACCCGCTGCTGGCCAATGCCGCGCCCTATGACCTGCTGATCGCCAACATCCTGGCCGGGCCGCTGACCCAGTTGGCGCCCGCCATCCAGCGCGCACTGGCGCCGGGCGCGGTGCTGCTGCTGTCGGGGCTTCTCACCAACCAGGAAAAGCTGGTGACCAGCTTCTATCAGAGCCTGCGGTTCGTGGGCGCGCGGCGTTCCGGGCCGTGGAGCGCGCTGGTGCTGGAAAAGCCCCGCCGCTAAGCTG
>JAZKDV010000083.1:1717-4435 GCA_040387395.1 Pseudomonadota bacterium
GCCCTTTCAGAGTTATGACGACACCTCCGACGCCGCGACCTGCGCCCCGCGCCTGGCGGCGCTGCGCGGCGAGCTGAAAAAGCGCGGTCTGAACGGCTTCGTGGTGCCGCACAGCGACCAGCATATGGGCGAGTACCTGCCCGCCTATGCCGAGCGGCTGGCCTGGCTGACCGCCTTTACCGGATCGGCCGGTGCGGCAGTGGTGCTGACGGACAAGGCGGCGGTGTTCGTCGATGGCCGCTACACGCTGCAGGTTCAGAACCAGACCGACACCAAGCTGTTCGCGCCGCGCGATCTGGTGGCCGAAGGTCCGCAGGGTTGGATCCCCGGCAACCTCCCGAAGGGCGCCAAGCTGGGTTATGACCCCTGGCTGCACACCGCCCATGGCGTGCAGCATCTGAAGTTGGCGGCCGAGAAAGCCGGCGGCACGCTGGTGGCGGTGGAAAGCAACCCGATTGACGCGGTGTGGAGCGACCAGCCCGCGCCGCCGGTGTCGCCCGCCAAGCCGCACGCGCTCAACCTTGCGGGCGAGCAGAGCGAGGCCAAGCGCATCAAGCTGGGCGAAGGATCGAAGGCGGCCGGCGCGGAAGCCGCCGTGATCACCCTGGCGGATTCGGTCTGCTGGCTGCTCAATATTCGCGGCAGCGATGTGCCGCACACGCCTTTCACTTTGGCATTTGCGATTTTGCATGACGATGGCGGCGCCGACCTCTTCCTGGACCCGGCCAAGCGCAATCCCGAGCTGATGGCGCATCTGGGGAATTCGGTGCAGGTGCATAGCCCGGAACAATTCCCCGCCGCGCTGGACGCGATGAAAGGCAAAAGCGTGCTGGTGGACCCGTCCACCGCAGCGGCTGCGATTTTTGACCGGCTGAACAAGGCAGGCGCGAAGATCAAGCAGGGCGCCGATCCCTGCCAGCTTCCCAAGGCCTGCAAGAACAGCCTTGAGATCGAAGGGATGCGCAAGGCGCATATCCGCGACGGCGCGGCGCTGGCACGGTTCCTGTCCTGGTTTGAAACCAACGCGGCAGGCGGTCATCTGACCGAGATTGACGCGTCCGAGCAGCTCGAAGGCTTTCGCCGCGCCACTGGCGTGCTCAGCGACGTATCGTTCGACACCATATCGGGCGCGGGCAGCAACGGCGCCATCGTGCATTACCGCGTCACCCGTTCCACCAACCGCGCCATCCGGCCCGGCGAGATGTTCCTGCTGGACAGCGGGGCGCAATATCCCGACGGCACCACCGACGTCACCCGCACCATCATGGTGGGCGAACCGACGCCTGAGATGCGTGACCGCTTTACCCGCGTCTTAAAGGGCCATATCGCGCTCGCCACAGCGCGCTTCCCCGACGGCACCATCGGCATGCAACTCGACAGTTTTGCACGCCGGCCGCTGTGGGAGGCTGGCCTGGATTACGATCATGGCACCGGCCATGGCGTCGGTTCCTACCTGTCGGTGCATGAAGGGCCGCAGAACATCTCCAAGAAACCGGTGATGCAGAAGCTGATGCCCGGCATGGTCTGTTCCAACGAGCCCGGCTTCTACAAGACCGGCGCCTTCGGCATCCGTATCGAAAACCTGGTGGTGGTGACGCAGCCCGAAGACCTGGGCGGCGAACGCAAGATGATGGGCTTCGAGACCATCACCCTGGCGCCGATCGACCTGAACCTGGTCGAGCCGGATTTGTTGACGGTCGAGGAAAAAGGCTGGCTGAACCTGTACCACGCCCGGGTGCGCGATACGCTTTCGCATCTGCTGGACGAAGAGGTCCGCGTCTGGCTGGACCACGCCACCCGGTCGATCTAGCCGGCGATAAGTTTCAGCCACCCGTCTTCGTCCATCACCAGGACATTGTGCTTCTGCGCGTCCTTCAGCTTCGAGCCCGCGCCGGGGCCCGCCACCACGATGTCGGTCTTGGCCGAGACCGAGCCTGACACTTTCGCGCCCAGGCTTTCGGCCCGCGCCTTGGCTTCCTGGCGGGTCATCTTTTCCAGTGTGCCGGTGAACACCACCGTCTTGCCCGAGACCGGCGAGGATTTGGCGGGGGCGGCCATGTCCAGCACGGTCAGCCATTCCAGCAGCCGCCCCAGAGCCTTCACATTGTGCGGCTCGCCGAAGAAATCGTGGATGGCTTCGGCCACCACCCCGCCGATGCCCTCGATATGCTGCAGCTCTTCCAGCGCGCCTTCCGCGGTCATGCCGTTCAGAAAGGCATCCAGGTTCAGATAACGGCGCGCCAGCAGCCGGGCGGTGGTTTCGCCGACATGGCGGATGCCCAGCGCATTGATCAGCCGGTCCAACGGAATCGTGCGGCGGCGCTCGATGGCAGCCATCAGGTTTTCCACCTGCTTGCCTTCGCCCTCGTCCTTCTTCTTGGCTGCGGCCTTTGCCGCCCCCTTGCCTTCGGCGGCGCGGCGTTCTTCCGACAGCACGGCGCGGTGTTCGGCCAGAACCTTGGCGACCTTGGCCGGTTTATCGGTCAGCGCGAAGATGTCGGCAGGCTCCTTCAGCAATCCCTTGTCGTGGAACAGCTCGATCAGGGTGCCGCCTAGCCCCTCGATGTCGAACTGGTCACGGCCGACAAAATACTTCAGCCGCTCCACAGTCTGCGCATCGCAGACCAGTCCGCCGGTGCAGCGGCGATCCACATCCACCTTGCCGGTCTTCTCGTCCACCTCTCTCACCGCATGGCTGCCGCAGATGGGGCAAGTGTC
>JAZKDV010000083.1:4445-9002 GCA_040387395.1 Pseudomonadota bacterium
GGATCACGCGCAGGATCTGCGGGATGACGTCGCCGGCGCGCTGGATCACCACGCTGTCACCGATGCGGACATCCTTGCGCGCGATCTCGTCTTCATTGTGCAGGGTGGCGTTCTGCACCACCACGCCGCCCACCGTCACCGCCTTCAGCCGCGCCACCGGGGCGAGCTTGCCGGTGCGGCCAACCTGAATTTCGATGTCTTCCAGTACGGTTTCGGCCTGTTCGGCGGCAAATTTGTGCGCCGTGGCCCAGCGCGGGCTGCGGCTGACAAAGCCCAGCCGCTCCTGCAAATCCAGCCGGTCCACCTTGTAGACCACCCCGTCAATGTCATAGCCCAGCCTGGCGCGCTTGCTCTCGATACCGCGATAGAATTTGAGAATCTCGGCCAGCGTCTCGCAGCGTTTGGTCAGCGGATTGACCGGCAGGCCATAGCTTTCGAACTTTTCCAGCATGCCGGAATGGGTTTTGGACGGCAGCTCGCTGATGTCGCCCCAAGTGTAGGCGAAGAAATTCAGCGCCCGCGAGGCGGTGATCGAAGGATCAAGCTGGCGCACAGAACCGGCGGCCGAATTGCGCGGATTGGCGTAAGTCGGCTTGCCGTCTTTCTCCTGGCGCTTGTTCAACGCCGCAAACGCCTTGTGGGTCATGTAGACCTCGCCGCGCACTTCCAGCACGGCAGGCGGCTTGCCTTTCAGGCGCAGCGGAATGTCGGAAATGGTCCGCAGGTTGGCGGTGATGTCCTCGCCCTCCTGGCCGTCGCCGCGGGTGGCGCCCTGCACCAGCACGCCATTTTCATAGCGCAGCGAGGCGGAGAGGCCGTCGATCTTGGGCTCCGCCGTCACGGCGATCTCGTCATCGTCCTTCAGGCCGAGGAAACGGCGCACCCGCCCCAGAAAATCCGCCACGTCTTCATCGCTGAAGGCATTGTCCAGCGACAGCATCGGTACGCGGTGCGGGACCTTGGCGAACTTCTCCGACGCCTTGGCGCCCACCCGGTGCGACGGGCTGTCGGCCCGCACCAGCAGCGGGAAACGGTCCTCGATTTCGGCATTGCGCCGGCGCAGGGCGTCATAGTCCGCGTCGCTGATTTCCGGCGCGTCGTCGCCGTGATAGGCGCGGTCATGGCGGGCGATTTCCTTCGCCAGCCGGTCGAGTTCCTTCTCGGCCTCGGCTGAGGTCAGTTTATCGACGGATTTAAGCACGCTTGCGCTGTTTCTTCGCTGGGCCAGAAGCTTCGGCCATCAGCCGCTTGGCGGCGGCGCGGGCTTCGGCGGTGACATTGGCGCCCGACAGCATGCGGGCGATTTCTTCCAGCCGCTGCTCGTCGTCCAGCAGTTCGATTTTGGTCTTGTCTTTCGCGCGGCTGATGCGGAAATGCCGCGCGGCGCGGGCGGCGACCTGCGGCGAATGGGTGACCAGCAAAACTTGCGTGCTTTCGGCCAGGCGTTGCAACCGTTCGCCCACCGCATCGGCCACCGCTCCGCCCACGCCCCGATCGACCTCGTCGAACACCATGGCGGCGGGCGACGACATCTGGGCCAGCGCCACTTTCAGGGCCAGCGAGAAACGCGCCAGCTCGCCGCCGGACGCGATCTTGGCCAGGCCGCCGAAAGCCGCGCCTTCCACCGTGGCGACTTCAAAGGCAATGCGTTCCAGGCCCGTGGCCGCGCCCTTGTCGTCGTCGAGCTTTTCCAGCGCCACGCGGAACTTGGCATGGCCCAGTTTCAACGGCGCCAACTCGCCCGCCACGGCAGCTTCCAGCTTCTTCGCGGCGCCTTCGCGCGATTTCGACAGTTTGCGCGCCGCCGTCAGATAGGCCTCACGGGTGGACGCCACCTTGCCTTCCGCTTTCTTGATCTGACCGCCGCCGGCGCTCAGCGCGTCCTGCTTGGCGGCATACTCGTCGCGCAATTTCGGCAACTGGTCGGGCAGCACGCTGTACTTGCGGGCCAGGGCGCGCAGCGCGAACAACCGTTCTTCCTTGCGTTCCAGCGCATTGGTGTCCGTGTCCAGCCGCGACCGCAGCGACTGCAATTCCTGCCGCGCCTCTTCGGCCAGGGCATAGGCCTGTTCCAGCGCGGCCTCGGCGGGGGCGGCGATCTTGCGCGCCTCCTCGTTCATGCGGCTGAGCTTCTTCATCGCCTGGGCCAGGCCGGTCTGCGCCCCGCGGTCGCCCTGCAGCGATTCCAGCGCCGACGAAATATCTTCGACGATCCGCGCCGCGTTCATGCCCAGAGCGCGCTCCGCCGCCAAGCGTTCTTCCTCGCCCTCTTCCGGCGCGAAGTCCGACAATTCCATCGCTGCGGCCCGCACATATTCGGCCTCGGCCTGGGCGCGTTCCGCCAGCGCCTGCAACTCCTCCAGCGCGGTGCGGGCAGCGGCCCATTCGCCATAGAGCGCCGCCACGGTCTGGGCGTCACCGTTCAGGGCGCCGAAACCGTCCAGCAAGGTGCGGTGGGTGGCGGTGTCGAACAGGCCCCGGTCATCCTGCTGCCCGTGCACTTCCAGCAGAAGACTGCCCAAATCTTTCAGCAGAGCGACGCCCACGGCTTCATCATTGATGAAGGCGCGGCTGCGCCCGTCTGCCGCCAGCGTCCGGCGCAGCACGATCTCGTCGCCGGCCGGCATGTCCTGGCTTTCCAGCAGGGCGCGGGCCGCATGGTTCTTGCCGGGTTCGAAAATGGCGGTGGCGGAACCCTGGTTCGCCCCGGCCCGCACGCTGGCGCGGCCACGGCCGCCCACGGCAAGCCCCAGCGAATCCAGCAGGATGGATTTGCCCGCACCGGTTTCGCCGGTCAGCACGTTCAGGCCAGGCGCGAATTCCAGCGCCGCCTGTTCGATCAGGACGATGTCGCGAATGGTCAGGGCTGACAGCACGGATGCCCCTTGGGGAAGAATCAGAGAACCTTGCGGAAAGCCTGACTGATCCAGGAGCCTCTGTCTTCCATCGGCTTCAGGTTACGCCCACGCAGGATGTTGTAGGCCGACTGGTACCAGCCGGAACCGGGATAATTGCGGCCCAGCACGGCGGCGGCGGTCTGGGCTTCGGTGTTCAGGCCCAGGCTGTAATAGGCCTCGGTCAGGCGCTGCAGCGCCTCGGCGATCTGGGGGGTGGACTGGTACTGGTCCACCACGGTGCGGAAGCGGTTGATGGCGCCGATATAGTCGCCCCGCGTCAGGTAATAGCGGCCCACCGCCATTTCCTTGCCCGCCAGATGGTCGTTGGTCAGGTCGATCTTCAGCGTGGCGTCGCGGGCATATTCGGTGTCGGGGAAGCGCTGCACCACGTCCTGCAGCGCCACCAGCGCGCCTTCGGTGTTGGACTGGTCGCGGCCGACGTCCACGATCTGCTCATAGAGCGAGACGGCCTTGATGTAGAAGGCATAGGCCACTTCGCGGCTGCCCGGATGCAGCGAGATGTAATTGTCGGCGGTGGCGATGGCGGCCGGATAGGCATTGGCCTGGTAGGAACAGAAGGCGCTGATCAGCATCGCGCGGCGGGCCCAGACCGAATAGGGATGCTGGCGGTCCACTTCGTTGAACTGCTGGGCACAGCCTTCCCAGTTGCCCATGTTGATCATGCGCCAGCCATCGACATAGATCGCCTCGACGCTGCGTTCCTGGTAGCTGGCGGCGTCCTTGTTGACGTTGTTGCTTTCGTCGTCGGTGCCGAAGATGGACGAGCAGCCGGAGAGCCCGACCAAGGCCAAACCCAAAAGCGCGGCGCGCAGCGAAGCGGAAGGCGAAAACGGCATCACGAGTCCTTTTGCGCGAAAGTCACGTTAAATCAATGGTTTAACGGCAGCCCAACGGCGGCTTCGCGTCTTACGGCCTCTATATACCGCGCTCCCCCCGATTGAGGAAAGTGTCCTGTTTGTCAGGTGGAACCGGCTCAGGCGGCGACGCGGCGGTAGTTGGCGGGGTCCGAAAACAGCGCCCTGAGCAGGGCGTTGTTGGTGGCATGGCCGGATTTGCGGCCCTCGAAGCGGGCGATCAGCGGGGCGCCCGCCAGCGCCATGTCGCCGATGGCGTCCAGGATCTTGTGGCGGACGAATTCGTCGGCGAAGCGCTGGGTGTCGCGGTTGACCACGCCGGTGGCGTCAAGCGCCAGGGTGTTGGCGAGGCTGGCGCCCTTGGCCAGGTTCATCTTGTTCAGGGCTTCCAGCTCGCTGAGGAAGCCGAAGGTGCGGGCCGGGGCGATCTCGGCCTTGAAGCCGGCGCGGGTGAAGGCGAACCGGTAGAACTGTTCGCCGATCACCGGGAAGCTCAGCTCATAGGAATAGGACAGCCGGTCGTCGGGCAGCAGCGAGGCGCATGCGTCGCCGCTTTCCACCGTCACGGTGCGGATCACCTGGATGGCGGTGCGCGCCTCCGCCTGCTCGGCCATGCCGCCGCTTTCCAGCAGGGTGAGATAGGACAGCGCATCGCCGTCCAGGATCGGCGGCTCCGGGCCGTCCAGCGTCACCAGCAGGTCGTCAATCTCCAGCCCCGACACGGCAGCCATCAGATGCTCGACCACACCCACGCGCTCACGGCCACGCTGGATCAGGTCGCGAGG
>JAZKDV010000083.1:9012-17878 GCA_040387395.1 Pseudomonadota bacterium
AGTGCGGCCGCCCTTGGCGTACCTCCAACCTTGGTCACCAGCAGATCGTCGATCTCCAGCCCGGCGGCGGCGGCCATTAGATGTTCGACCACGCCCACCTTGGCACCGCCCTGTTCCAGCACCGTGCCCAGACGGGTTTCCCCGACATGGGAATAGAGCGCGGCGATGTCGGCGTTCAGGTCGGCGCGGCGAAAGACGATGCCGCTGCCGCTGGGGGCCGGCGCGCAGGTCATGGTCACCTGCACCCCGGCATGCAGGGCGGTGCCGGTGGCGGTGACGGGCTTGGCGATGGTGTGGCGGGGCGTCATGGCGCCAGTCTAGCCCGCGCCCGCAGAAAAGACGAAGGCCGGCCGGTAGCCGGCCTTCGGTTCTTACAGACGCGCCGTCAGCGAGATGCCGTAATTGCGGCCAGGCTGGGTATAGGCGTCGGTGACGGTGGAGGTGGACGGCAGGCCGCGGACATCCGACCACCAGCTATACTTCTTGTCGAACAGGTTGAAGGCGCCGCCGCGCAGCGTGAAGTTCTCGGTGATGTTCCAGAAGGCGGTGGCGTCCACGATATTGAACGAGCCCGGCAGGTAGCAGGTCGGCGTGCAGGTCGTGGGATTGACGCGGTCGATCTTCTTGGCCGCCGAATGCACCAGGTTGATGCGTGCACCCCAGAGCGTGTCGCGATAGCCCAGGCCCGCGACGATCTTGACCGGATCGACGCTGTCCAGCGGACGGCGTACGCCGGCATTCTTGGAATTGCCATGGGCATAGGAGGCCGCGACGATGGCGTCGAAGCCGTTGCCGAAGTCCACGGTGCCCTTGGCTTCCAGGCCCTTGATCAGGACGCTGCCCTGGTTGACGAACTGGTAGACCGCCGGATTGGTCGGGGTGAAGTTGCCCGAAACCTGCACCTGCTCGATGAAGTCCTTGTACTGGCCCACGAAGGCCGTGCCGCTCAGCCCGAACGTGTCGTCGTTATAGCGCAGGCCGCCTTCGATGGTCTGGCTGGTTTCCGGGCGCAGGTTCGGGTTGGGAACCGAGGTGTAGTTGGACACGGTGTTGAAGAAGGCGTTGTTGACCTGGCCGGGCGCCGGGGCCTTGAAGCCTTCGGCCCAGTTGCCGAACACCTTGATTTCCGGCGTGACCGAATAGATCGCGGCCAACTTGGGCGAGACATGCGACTTGCTCTGGCCCGAGGTCACGATGCCGGCCATGGGTTCGGGATCAAGCTCATAGGTATCCAGGCGGATCGCCGGATAGAGCTTGAGGTCGCCGTTCAGCAGGCTGATCTCATCCTGGACGAAGAAGCCGGCCAGGGTGAAGTCGGTATTGGGGAAAGCGCGGGTGGGAAAGGTTTCGCCGGCGGGCGGCACGGTTCCGTCACGCACGCCTTCCTGGCGGGAGAAGGACGCGTCGAAGCCCGCGATCACCACATGCTGGGCGATGCCGGTCACGAAGCTGGTCTCGGCCTGGCCGGTGAAGCCGTACACGGCATTGTCGAAGGTGTTGATGCGCAGGCGGTCGGGCGAGGTGTTGCGGTCCTCGTTCGAGAACTGGCGCGTCTTGCTGTCCTGGTAGTAGGCGGCGAGGAAGGCGCTTTCGATCAGGTCGCCCGCGGCGCCTTCGTAACGATAATCCAGGCTGTAGCGGCCCCGCTTGGTGGTGTCGCGCGCCAGGAGGCCCAGGGTGCTGGTGGCGGCCAGCGGCGGCTTGGCGATGGCGCTGAGCACCAGCGCGTTCATCTCACTGTCGAAATACTCGTAAGTGCCGCGCAGGGTGTGGGCGCCGCTCGGCTGGTAGACCAGCTTGGCCAGCACTGCATTGGACAGGATGTCCTGCGGATTGGGCGCGGTGCGGTCGGTGTTGCGCGCATAGTTGGTGCCCTTGGTCTCAAGCTCATGGCCGTCGCGGCGGGTGAAGGACACCATGCCGCTCCAGGGGCCCTCGGCCACGGCGCCGACCACATTGGTGGAAACCGTGTTGTCGGCGCTGGTGTAGCTGGGCGTGCCCTGCACGGCGAAGCTGCGGCCGTCCTTGATATAGTCGTAGGGGTCCTTGGTGACGAAGCTGACCGCGCCGGCGATGCCGTCGCTGCCGTACAGCGCCGAGGCCGGGCCGCGCAGGATTTCCACCGACTTGAGGGTGTCGGTGTCGAAATAGTCGCCGCGGCCGACATTCTGGCCGCCGAAGCTGAAGCCGTCCGGCACGCGGATGCCGTCATTGATAATCAGCACGCGGTTGCCTTCCAGGCCGCGGATGTTGAAGCCGGCATTGCCGTCGCGGCCGGTATTGGCGCCGGCGGCGGTGAAGCGCGCGGGCGCAGTGCGCACCGACACGCCCGGCTCGTAACGGACCAGGTCCTTGATGTCCTGGACGAAGTTTTCCTCGATGTCCTGGGCGGTGATCACGCTGACGGTGGCGGGAACGTCGACCACCAGTTCGGGGCGGCGGGTGGCGGCCGATACGGTGATCGCGTCGGCCGCCGCAAGCTGCTGCGCCTGCGCACCGGTGAGCAGGGCGGGCGCGCCGCTGAGCATCAGCGCGGCCATACTTGTACGGGCAAGGCTGGTGCGCAGGAGAGTTCTGGAAATCGACATTGGTAAGCCCCTTCAAGACTAAATGATATTAAGAGTGAGAGTCATTCGCATTATAGGAATAAGGTTCCCGCGTGGTCCGGGATGATCATTTCAAATGCGCGGTAGGTCAGGCCCGGCTGCGCCGGGCCGGTGATCAGAAGTTTTCGGCCTTGTCCTTATCGTCGACAGTGCCGTCCTTGTTGCTGTCGAACGCGGCGAACAGGTTCTTGCCGGTGGTGTCGAACTCGTCGGCGGTGATCTGGCCGTCCTTGTTCTTGTCCAGCACCTTGAAGCGCGAATGGCCCTGCTTGATCTGGCCTTCGCGGGTGGCAGCCAGCTGGCGATCCAGGCGCACGGTGAACTCGCCGACATACTCGCCGTCATTCACCGAGCCGTTGCCGTCGGCGTCGATACGCTTGTAGTCGCTGGTGCGCTGGCCGTTGAACTCGGCCTGGGTGACGACGGCGTCGCCGTTGACGTCGTAGAAATCCAGGAAGTTGATCTTCTCATGGCCGCCGGCGGCGCGTTCGGCCGGAACGGTGGTCGGCGTGGCGGACTTGGACGGCGTGGCCCCGGTCTGCGCCGAGACGGAGCTGGCGGCGGCGGTGATCGCGGCGGCACCGAGCAGGAGGGTGATGCGGTTCATGGTCGATCTTTCTCTTAACGTGTGACTTCAAAGGTGAGCGAGGTGGTGTAGCTGCGATAGGGCGTGGCGGCGCCCGCGGGCGAGTCGCCCATGCGGCGGGCCATGATCATGTAGACGCCTGGCTGCGTGAATTTCAGCTTCAGCTTGCCATTGGCATCGGTCTTGTTGAACTGCTCGAACTTCTTCTCGTCATAATCGCCGCCCTGGCGATAGAGGATGGTTTCGAAACCGGCCAGCGGCTTGCCGCCCCAGGACACCGACATCTCAAAGCCCTCGTCCATGAAGATGGCATTGGGATGGGTGATGGGGGTGAACGCCAGTTGCCCCTGGGGCGGCAGCTTCAGCACCGCATCGGTGGGCTTGCCCTTGGAGACATAGACGTCGGTCACGGTGGCGGTCTGCGACTTGGAGACTTCGGTGGCGTCCTTCGGCACCTGGGCCTTGGGATCCTCCGGGTTCACCGTCACCCACTCGCCCTTGACCTTGGCAATGGTGGACATGCGCCCCAGGCGCTCGCCGCTGGTGAAGAGGTAGGTACCGGGTTCGTTGATGTCGCTTTCCAGGATGGTGATCTGTTCGAAACTGGCGATCTTGTCGAAACTGTCGCGCTTGCCATCTGGGCGATAGAGACGAAATTCCTTGGAGGTGAGCGCTACGTCGGACGAGAACATCTTCTCGGCGAAGCCGCCTTCCAGGGTGATCATCTTGCCCTCGGTCACCGAGAAATAGTTGGGCAGGAGGTAAGAGGTGTGCGCCAGGGCGGCCACCGGCATCAGGCCCAGTGCGGCACCCAGAACAGCTCTCAGTGCAGTCTTCATTTCAGGTCCTCTTTGCGCCAGCACAATGCCCGGCCATCCTCAAAACGAGTTCCCAATAGACCAACTGGAACCTACTTGCAACTGACTCTCACCTGCATTAGCAAATAACCCCTGTTGCCGGGCTAATTTTTCCGCAGAATTCCAAGGATTCGAAGGGTTCGATCATGCGCATCAGATATGGGCTGGGACTGACGGGAAGCGCCATCGCGGCGCTGATGCAGCCGGCCCAGGCGGAAACCGGCACCTGGCGCTTCCATGCCGACCATGTGCTGGGCACCTCGCTGGACCTCGCCGTGGTGGCGAGCAAGCCGCTGGCGGCGGCGCTGGCGATCGACGCGGCGCGCACCGAAATCGCCCGGCTGGACAAGATCCTCAGCGCCTGGCGCAGCGACAGCGAACTGATGGCGCTGAACGCGTCGGAGACGCTGGCGGTGTCGCCCGAGCTCTTCGCCGTGATCACGCTTTGCGAGAAGATGCGCGACACCACCGGCGGCGCCTATAGCGCGCGCATCGGAAGGTTGCTGGAGACCTGCACTGACAGTGCCAATGATCGTGCAAGACTGGCGGTGAAGATCGAAGCGGCCAGCCTGCATCTCGACGCCGGCACCCGCACCATCACGCGGCCAAAGGATGTGGTCTTCGCCGTGGACGGCCTGGCCAAGGGCACCATCATCGACCGCGCCTTGACGGCGGCGCGCTGCGTGCCGGGCGTGGACGGGGTGATGGTGGATATCGGCGGTGATATCGCCTGCTGGGGCGCGGCGCCCGATGGCAACGCCTGGCGCATCGGCATGGTCGATGCCGCCAACCCGGCCGACAACGCCCCTGCCCTGTCGCATCTACTGGTGACCAATCAGGCCGTCGCCACCAGCGGCCCTTCGGGCCGGGGCCAGCTGACCGTGTCGCCGCTGACCGGCGCGCGGCTGGACCATGTCGCGTATGCCACCGCGGTGGCCGATAGCGCCGCCGAGGCCGACGCGCTGGCCACGGCTTTCTCGGTGCTGCCGCCAAAAGACAGCCTGGCGCTGGCCGACCGCCTGCCCAATGTCGCGGCCCGCATCGTCACCAAAGACGGCGACACCCTCACCTCATCGCGCTGGCAGTGCGCCGCCACGCCCGCCCTCGCGCAGTCTGGCGGCGGCTGGCCGGCGGGTTTCGGCCTGAACCTCGAATATGAAGTGCCCAAGATCGCCGCCGGCACCTATCACAATCCCTACGTCTCGATCTGGATCACCGACGAGAACCGCACCCTGATCCGCACCCTGCTGATGCTGGGCAAGGAGAACCGCTGGCGCGAGGAGAATTACATCTATTGGCGCCGCTTCGGGCGCAACGACGTCAAGCTGGTGGATTCGGTGAGCCGCCCCACCCGCGCCCCCGGCCAGTACAGCATCAAGTGGGACGGGCTGGACGATGCCGGCAAGAAAGTGGCACAGGGAAAGTATGTGCTGAACATCGAGGCCAGCCGGGAAAAGGGCGGCCATACCGTGCAGCGCCTGGAGCTGACGCTGGGCGCTGATGGCGCGGTGGTGGAAGCCAAGCCGGATGGCGAGGTCGGCAAGGTGCGCGCCACCTATGGGAGAAGCCAGTGACCGATGTGTTGCGTGACATGGTATCGGATGCGCTGCCGCGCCGGCCGCGCCCGATGCCGCGCTGGAAGATCGAATTCTACCGCCAGTCGCGGCTGTGGCACGGCTACCTGTCGGCGTTCGCCTTCATCTCGCTGATGTTCTTTTCGGTGACGGGGCTGCTGCTCAACCATCCCGAATGGCTGAAGACGCAAGAGGCCGCGCCGCAGGAAACCCGCTTTACCCTGGCCGCCGCCGATCTGGCCGCCGCCCGTAAGGCAGCCGACCCGGCCAAGGCGCTGGGCGCGCTGATGACGGGGCGCGATGGCGTCGGCGGGATCTATTCCAGCGGCGAGATCGACGGCGACGAGGCCTTCCTGAGGTTCGAAGGCGTCACCGGCAATGCCAGCGTGGTGGTGGACATGAAGACCGGCGCCGCCGAGGCGACTCGCCAGAAGCCCGATGCCGTCACCATCCTCAACGACCTGCATCGCGGCAAGAATGTGGGCGAGGCCTGGAAACTGTTCATCGACATTTCCGCCGCGATCTTCCTGATCCTGTCGCTGGTGGGCTACATCCTGTTCTTCAGCCTGCGCTACCGGCTGGTGCAGACCCTGACTCTGACCGTGGTGAGCCTGGCCGGCATGGCCGCGGTCTTTGTCTGGCTGGTGCCCTGAACCCGCTAAAGACGAAAGCGAATCTGGTCTCGCCAGAATCGGTCGAGCTTTATAAGCCCGGCGTTTATCGCTGCGACGTCATCACCGCTCACTTCGGCAATGCTCTCGAACCTGTCGGTGTGGTGATCGAATATCTCGCCCAGCCTGGCGGCAAGTTCCCGCCCCTTGGGCGTCAGCTTTAAAAATACGACGCGCCCATCGGTTTCCGAGGATTCGCGCTGAACATAACCAGCGTCCACGAGCTTGCGCACATTGTAGGTGACATTGGAGCCGGCATAGCGTCCCTGCGCCCGCAGGTCCGACACCCGCAAAACCTCATCTTCAAAATTGAAAAGAAGCAGCGCCTGGACGTTGTTGATCGCACGTATGCCGCGGCGATCAAGCTCGTCCTTGATGACGCAAAGCAATTGCTGATGCGCCTGCCCGACCAGCTTCAATGCCTTGCGATACTCCTGGCCCATGGACGTCGCAACCGGGCGACTGACGCGCGGAACGTTCGTGCTATCGCAGCCAGCGCTGGGCTGAACGTGTGCGGAACGCACCGTATTTTTATTTCGCGCTTCGCTGTGAAGTATCATCGGCCTGTGCCCATTTCGAGACGTCTGTGGAGATAACGCACAGGCTCGGCCGATGGCGATGACATTCGCAAAATTGCAGTCACACAAGACGAACAGCGGAACTGCCGTGAAGCTTTTGTTAAGCCGGACTAAGCGCGCGTTAACGCGAGCTCGTTTTTCACAGGATATGTCCGCCAACAATCCGTCAGCATCACGCGGATTTCGCCGCCTGACGGTTGTTCCACGTGAAGCCGACGATCAGCAGCACCGCCATCGTCACCTGTGCGATGATGCCTTCCTGGGTGGGATAAAGACCCAGGAGCTCGACGCGCGGGAAGCCGGCCAGCGGATTGACGGCGATGTAACCGGCCTCCTGCAGCGCCGAGGTGCCCTTGCCGATCAGCACCACCGCCAGAACCGCGATCATCCACGAACTGTAAGCGAAGAACTTGCCGATCGGCAGTCGGCGGCTGAAATACATCATCGCCACCGCGACAACGGTCAGCACCGCGACGGCCGCCAGCGCGCCGGCCAGCATCGCCCCGCCATTGCCCTGCGCCCAGATCGCCGCATAGAACAGGATGGTCTCGAACACTTCGCGGTAGACCACGAGGAACGCGAGGGCGAAGAGGAACCAGGCGGACCCCTTGGTCAGCGCACCGGTAAGCTTTTCGCGGATATAGCGCTGCCAGGCATCTGCTTGGCTCTTGCCGTGCATCCAGATGCCCACCCAGAGCAGGACGATGGCGGCGAAAAGCGAGCCGAAGCCCTCGGTCAATTCGCGGCTGGCGCCGCTGATATTGACCAGCCAGGTCGCAGCCGCCCAGGTGGCGGCACCCGCCACCAGCGCCGCGGCCCAGCCGCCATGGACGTAAGGCAGCACGTCGCGGCGGTCGGCCTTGTTCAGGAAGGCGATCATGGCGATGACGATCAGCAGCGCTTCCAGGCCTTCCCGCACCAGGATGGTGAAGGCAGCCAGGAAGCTGGCGGTGCTGGAGGCTTCGCTGGAGCCCAGCACGGTCTCGGCCTCGCCGAACAGGCTGTCCAGCGCCGCGACCTGGCCGCGCACGGTTTCCACCGGCTGGCCGTTGGCGATGCCGGCGCGCACCGCGATCATGGCGTTTTCGATGCGCAGCATCAGCGCATTGTCGCGCGCCGCCAGCACCGCTTCGACCGGCTCGAAACCGTCCAGATAGGCCGAGAGCGCCAGGTCGGTGGCGGCCCGGCGATCCTGGCGCTGATAGGCGGCCAGCGCCTCGTTCAGCTTGCCGCGCGCGAAGGTCAGCGCGCCGCTGGACTGCTGCGCGGCGATGGCTTCGGGATGGCGGCGCAGGTAAGCAACCGCCTGTTTCGTCCTGTCTTCGCCCAGGGTGGCGGCCAGCGCGTGGGGCGTGGCACCGACCAGCTTTTCCATGGTGAAGTCGGCGCGCAGCTTGGCGTCGCTTTTCCAGAGTTTCTCGCCTTCGGCGGCCTGCGGATAGGCCAGGGTGCCGCTGTAGAAGGCCACGGCCCAGCGGTCCTCGACCGACAGTTCGGTGAAGGCGCGCATGCTGGTGCCATCTAACCCCTGCTCGACCACCTGATAGAGCGCGAACAGGCTGCGCTCGCGGGCGCGGCTTTCATCGGCGAAGGGGATCGGCGGCGGATCGAGACCGACAGAGTCCGGGCCCTTGCCGTCGCCCGTGGCGCCATGACAGGCGGCGCAATTCTGGGCGTAGAGCTGCTGGCCGCGCGCCAGGTCCGGCGCCTTGCTGGGGGCCAGCGGCACCGGATAGGCCTTGATCAGGTCGGCGGCCACGGCGCGCGCCGCCACCGCGATGGTGTCCGGCGGCTGCTTGCCGGCGATCAGCTTTTCCAGCGCCACGGCCTGCTGCTGCAGGCCCTGCTTGGCGCCGGTGACGGGCAGCAGCGTGATGCGTTCGCGGGCCGATTTGGAGAACTCGACCATCTCGACATATTCGGCCTCGTTGACGACCTTGCCGTCCCGCACGGCTTCCCGGTAATCGACCGCGATGTAATCCAGCAGGCGCCAG
>JAZKDV010000084.1:0-3163 GCA_040387395.1 Pseudomonadota bacterium
CCGGAAGCTGGACGCCGGATTCGCGCATCGCGCTGCAGGACCCGGCCGGTCCCGCCTTCGGCGATCTGTGGGAGCGCATGGCGCGCATTTCGTGGAAAAGCTATCGCAGCTATCTGGGCGTCGCGGGCAATCCGGTGGAGTTCGGCGACCGCTATATCGTCAGCGACGGTACGGGGCAGTCCTATTATTCCACGCCAAACGCACTCGCCTTCGCCCATTATGGCGAGCGCATCGCCGACATCATTCCCGGCAGCCAGGACATGCCGCGGGGCTCCTCGCCCTTCCAGTTTCCCAATGTCCGGCGCACCGAGAATTTGCAGTTCAATGTCGCCTCCTACGGCCACACGCTGCTGGGCGAGTTCTATGCCATGGGCGGCAAGATGGAGCTGCGCGAGTTCCACACCCCGTCGGAGTTCACCCAGCTCAGGCAGAAAGTGGTGATCAACTGCACCGGCTATGGCGCGCGCGAGCTGTGGAAAGACGAAAGCCTGGTGCCGGTGCGCGGCCAGATCGGCTGGCTGGTGCCGCAGCCCGAAGTCACCTACGGCGTCAATTACCGCGGCGTGCAGATGATCCCGCGCAGTGACGGCATCGTGGTGCAGATGCTGGAGGGCGGCGACATGCGCGGCTACAACGACGCCAATGAGGTGGTGGACCGCGCAGAAGCCGCGGAAAGCGTCGCCCGCATCGCCGAACTCTATACCCGCTTCCGATAAAAAAAACGGCGCCATCGCTGGCGCCGTTTTTTCAGGTCTCGATAGAGGTCGAGTTTGTTTTAGGCGCAGCCCTTGTAGCTGGCGCGCTTGCAGTTCACCGAAAGCTGGCGAGCCTGGGTCTGCGCGGCCGGGGTCATGCGCGACCACAAGGCGTTGCGATGGGCAACCGCGTTGGGCATGTTGCCCTGGTCGGCGGCCAGCGCGTACCACATGTAGGCGCGGAAGGGATCGGGCTTGATGCCCTGGCCCAGTTCATACATCAGGCCCATATTGTACATGCCGGCGCTGTTGCCCTGCGACGCGCTGGCGTTGAACCACTGCATGGCGCGGCCGAAGTCGCGCGGCACGCCTTTGCCGTCACGATAGAGACCGCCCAGATTGTTCTGGCCCAGCGAGGAACCGGCCGCCGCGGACAGCGACAGGTAACGGACCGCTTCGCTCATGTTCTGCGGCACGCCTTTGCCGTCCAGGTACATGATGCCGAGATTGTTCTGCGCCACCGGATTGCCCTGCACGGCAAGCGGACGCCACAGCGTGAGTGCACGGTTGAACTGGCCACCCTGGAAGGCGCGGGCGCCGTCCTGCAGGTTGTCAGCACTGGCGGCGGTGCCGCCGAAGGCCAGCGCGGCAGCGGCCAACGCGAGCATGAAAACTTTACGCATTTCGATCTCCACCGTCATATTCGAGACGCCAAAATTAGCACCCGAAAGGTGAAGGACCGCTTACCAAGCGGGAGAATACCCAAGCGGAAAAGCCCGGATTCCGGTGGTTAACGCCTGTGGCGGGGTGTTTCAGATGGCGACAAACGGGCCGCGAAGGGGGCTGCGGTCAGGCGTTCTTGCCGGCGTCTTCCACGATCTCGGCCATGGTGTCCTTGCCCTCGGCGCTGTGCATCCAGCCCTCGGCGGCCGACATGGTGGGAAACTGCAGCGGCACCTTGGCGGGCTTGTTGCGGCCCTCGATCGGGATCAGGACCTCGAAGGTCCCGGCGAAGCGCACGTCCTTGGTCTCGGCGGCATAGGGCGGGGGCAGCTTGTTCTTGCGCTTGTCTTTCATGCTGCCCATGGCCGTCTCCTGCTTATGGCGGGCTTCTAGCAGCTTTCCTCAGTCATGGTCAGCACGTTTTTTACGGCCGATTCCCAGCTTTTCCCGCCACAGCCGGGCCGGGATTTCCTCGATCTGGCCTTCCACCAGCTGGCCGAGCTGGAAAGGGCCATACGCCGTGCGGATCAGGCGGGCGACCTTCAGGCCCAGCCGTTCCATCACCCGCTTGATCTCGCGATTCTTGCCTTCCTTCAGCGATACCGTCACCCAGCTATAGACGCCCTTGCTGCGCTCGATATCGGCGACGATGGGGCCGTATTTGACGCCGTCGATGGTGATGCCGCTGGCCAGCTTGTCCAGTTCCACCTGGTTCACCTTGCCGAACAGCCGGGCGCGGTAGACCCGCGTCCAGCCCGCCGAGGGAACTTCCATGCGCCGGGCGATCTCGCCGTCATTGGTCAGCAGCAACAGGCCTTCGGTGTTGAAATCCAGCCGCCCCACCGACACCACGCGTCCCAGATGCTTGGGCAGGTTGGCGAAGACGGTGGGCCGGCCCTTTTCGTCCTTGTGGGTGGTGACCAGGCCCGACGGCTTGTGATAGCGCCACATGCGCGCCGCTTCGGGCTGCAGCAACGGCTTCTCGTCCACCTGCACGACATTGTTCGGGGTGACGTTGAGGGCAGGCGAGGTGACGATCACGCCGTCCAGCTTCACCCGCCCTTCCAGGATCAGTTTTTCGGCGTCGCGCCGCGAACAGATGCCGGCCCGCGCGATGACCTTGGCGATGCGGTCGCCGTCAGGAGTGGCTGGCTTTTTCTCGGCGGGCAAGGCTAACTCCGGGCACGATGAACGATGCCGAAGCCATAGCACTGGCGCTGGAAGAAGCGAAATCGGCGGCCTTGCGCGGCGAGGTGCCGGTGGGCGCGGTGCTGCTGGGGCCGGAAGGCGCGCTGCTGGCCCGCGACGGCAACCGCATCCTGGAACTGAAAGACCCGACCGCCCATGCCGAGATCTTGGTGATGCGCGCCGCCGCCAGGGCGCTGGGCAATGAGCGGCTGATCGGCGCCACCCTTTATGTCAGCCTGGAGCCCTGCGCCATGTGCGCCGGCGCGATGGCGATGGCGCGGATATCGCGGCTGGTATTCGCCGCCTGCGATCCCAAGGGCGGCGCGGTGCTGCATGGCCCGCGCTTCTTCGAACAGCCCACCTGCCACCACCGCCCCATCGTGATGCAGACCGAGCCGCATGCGCTGGAAGCAGGCGAAATCTTGCGGGAATTCTTCCGCGCGCGGCGGAACTAGAACCAGAGCGGCGCGAAGCCGGGGAAACCCAGCAGCAGGACTTCGCGCGCCGCGATCAATCCGATGCCGGCGCCGATCAGGACGTCGCTGAGGAAATGCGCG
>JAZKDV010000085.1:0-2066 GCA_040387395.1 Pseudomonadota bacterium
GCGCTGGATGCCGTCCTGCATCGCCCGGTGGACATGAAAATTTAGGTCAGGGTGCCTTCAGGGTGCCTTGGGTCAGGGTACTGGCGTCATCAGCGGCTTGCCCTTGTCGACCGTCCAGGTGTTGATCAGCTTGACCGGCACATCCCCCAGCGGCACCGCATGGTGCACCTGCCCGCGTGTCACCAGAAAACTGTCGCCCGGTCCCAGCTCGCGCGGCGGCTGGCCCTGAATTTCGAGCCGGACCCGCCCTTGCGCCACATAACCCATCTCCGAGCCGAAATGGGTGTGGAAGGGATTGCTGGCGCCGGGCGGGGTATCGACTGTGCCGAATATCGTTTCCTGCGCCGGGCTGGCGGCCACGTCGGTCTGCTGCAGGATGGTGCGCTTGGGGGCCGGCTTGGCGGCCTCTTGCGCAATCGCGGGGGAAACGGCGAGAAATAGGAACAAGGCCAGTGGCGCACGCATGCAGGACCTCAATGGCTTATGACAACGCCGCCAGCTTAGCCTAGCCGGGATCGACGGGACAGGGATGGAGAAATACCTCTACTTCGGCAGCCTGGGGCTGCATGAGCGCCAGTACCAGGTGCCGAACTTTGTCGGCCTGGCGCTGCATCCCGCCCATGACCGCGAGATCACCCATGACGCCATACAGGCCCTGCCCTTTGCCGATGGTTCGATCGCCAAGGTGCAGGCCCAGGATGTGCTGGAGCATCTGCCGCTGGATAAAGTGCCCTTCGTGCTGGACGAAATTCACCGCGTGCTGAAGCCGGGCGGCGTCTTTCGCCTCAGCGTGCCGGACTATCGCTCACCGGTGCTGAAGCGGCGCTCGATCTACGACGCGCGCGGGCGGGTGACGGGCGACCTGTTGATGGGGGCGACGCCCTGGTTCGACGAAACCACCGGCGATGCCCGGGTGCGATTCTCCGACGACGGCCATGCCCATATATGGTTTCCCCGCTACGAGCTGATCACCCACCTGATCCTGAAATCGGAAATCCGCAAAAGCGCCGAGATCAAGTTCTACCAATGCTTCCTGGACGACCACACCTATCTGTGCGAACCGGTGCCGGAAAACGAGATGTATGTGCAGCGCGCCGCGCCGCAGGACATGCGCGCCGGCGGGGCGCCGGTTTCCATCGTGACGGACTTCACCAAATAGCAAACCCGCCACGGATTTGCCTCGGAGCAGTGAGAACAGTAGAAACTGCGCGCCGGAACGCATGGTTCCCGCTGTTTAGGAACCTTTGCCCTGGCCCATCACAAGCAGTCCCTCGCCCATATTGCCTATTTCGTCACCATCCTGATCAAGGGCTTTTTCGGCCTGCTGGAAGTGACGCTGGGGGTGATCGTCGCCATCACCGGATCGGCGCGGCTGCACGCCCTGATTCTGGAATGGACGGATCCGGCCCTGTATGAAGGCGGCCGTTCCGAGTTGGCGGCGATGCTGCGCGAAGCGGCGAGCGGGCTTTTTCAGGCGCAGAACTTCATCGTGCTCTATCTGCTGGTGCATGGCGCGCTGAAGATGGCGATCACCATCACCCTGCTGCGCGGGCGCGGCGTCTGGATATTCCCCTTCGCCATCACCATCCTGATCGGCTTCATCCTGTATATGAGCTACGAGCTCAGCGTGCACTGGTCCAACCTGCTGCTGTTCCTGGCGCTGATGGACGTGGTGACCGTGGCCCTTGTTATCAATGAATGGCGGACCTGGAAGGAACATCCCCATCCCGCCATCAAGGAACTTAAGGAAGAGCTGTCCAACCCTTAGTGGGCCCTAACGCGGCGGATGCGGTTGTTTGCTGCCCGGCCCCGGCACCGCGGGATCACGCGCCTTGGGCAGGCCGCCATACAATCCGTCGCGATTGCGGTCGAAATCGGCCTGCGGCGTGTTGTGCCCCTTGGCCTTGGGATCGAGCTTGTCGTCCAGTTTCTTGTCCATAATGTCTCTCCTGATTAAGCGACTTTGACCTTTTTCTTGGCCGCCTTGAAATCCCGGTCCATGCGGGCGCGCTGTTCGTGGGTAAAATTGTCCCGCACCTGCGCCCAGATATCGCTTTCCTCTTCCT
>JAZKDV010000086.1:0-3134 GCA_040387395.1 Pseudomonadota bacterium
CGGCATCTATATCGCGGCCGCGCTGGCCTGGGGCTGGATGATCGAAGGCCACAGGCCCGATACCTGGGACCTGACCGGCGCAGCGATATGCCTGGTGGGCATGGCGGTGATCCTGTTCGGGCCGCGCCCACTTAGCATTTAAAGTGCTGGCTTAAGTCAGCAGCTTGATGCCCGACGCCAGCAGGATCACGGCCAGGATATAGCGCAGCGCAGCATCGGGCAGGTGTTTGGCGCCCAGCCAGACCCCGATCAACCCGCCCGCCGCCACCGCGATTGCCCATAAAGGCAGCGCATCGGGAAACACCGGCATGCTGGCGGCGACGCCCGTGAATCCCGCGATGGAAATGCAGAGATTGAACAGCGCCGAGGCCGCCATGATCTGGCGCGTCGAAGCCCAGTGCGCCAGCAGCATCAACGGCGCCAGGAAAATGCCGCCGCCAATGCCGATGATGCCTGAAACGATGCCGATAATGCCGCCGCTGACGAGTGCAGGCACGAAAGGCGGGGTGGGCAGGGGATCGCGGCTCTGCGGTTTTTGCGCCGACCAGGCCATTTGCGCCGCCGCCCCGATCAGCAGCACCGCCACCACCATGCGGTAGATGCCGCCGTCCAGATGCAGCGCCCCGCCCAGGACCGACATCGGCACCCCCAGGATCACGAAAGGATACCAGTCGCGCGGTTTGACAAGGTTGCGCAGCCGGAAGGCGGTGATCGCGGCCAGCAGCACGGTCAGGGCCAGCGAGGTGGATTTAATCGTGGCGCCGTCAAACCCCGCCAGCCCCAGAATGGCGATATAGCCCGCGCCGCCCGCCTGCCCGACACAGGCATAGAGCAGGGCGATGACAAAGAAGGCGGTGGTCAGCATGTCAGGCATCTAGCCCACAATGCCCGGCTGCATCTATAAAGAGTTCATGACAGTCGACGAAAAAATGATCGCCTTCGCCAACCGCCTGGCCGACGCGTCGGGCGCGGTGATCCGGCCCTATTTCCGCCAGCGCATCGACGTGACCCACAAGCCGGGCGTGCATGCTTTCGATCCGGTCACGGAAGCGGACAAGGGCGCCGAGCGCGCCATCCGCGCCATCATCGACCGCGACAGGCCGCAGGACGCGATCCTGGGCGAGGAGTATGGCGAAAAGCCCGCCGGGCTGTCGGCCAACAAGTGGCGCTGGGTTCTCGATCCGGTGGACGGCACGCGCGGCTTCATCACCGGGCGGCATGAATGGGGCTCGCTGATCGCGCTGGAGCATGACGGCGTGCCGGTGCTGGGCATCCTGGACCAGCCGGTGCTGGGCGAACGCTTCATCGGCGTCAACGGCCGCAGCGTGCTGGTGTCGGAAGGGGCACGCACCCCGCTGAAGGTGCGCGAATGCGCCGACATCAAGGACGCCATTGTCTGCGTCACCGATCCCTTTTCCTATTTCACGCCGGAGCAGGCGGCGGGGTTCAGGCGGGTCTCGGATGCGGCGCGCATGACGCGTTACAGCGGCGACTGTTATCTGTTCGCCGCGCTGGTGCTGGGCTTTGTCGATGTCATCGTCGAAGCCGGCTTCAAGCCCTGGGACATCGCCGCGCTGATTCCGCTGGTCGAAGGGGCGGGCGGCATCGTCACGTCCTGGGACGGCGGCGATTGCCGTGACGGCAAGACCATACTGGCCTGCGGCGACAGGCGCGTGCACGCCCAGGCGATGAAGTTGCTGGCGGGCTAGTTCAGCAGGCGCGGATCGGCCTTGCCGCTTTCCAGGTCGGCCACGGTGGCGGGATTGCGATAGCCCAGCGTTGACCTGACCGATTCATCCCAGGCGTCGCTGACCCAATCGCGCAGCTGGCTGGCGCCTTCGCCCAGCCGTTCCGCCACAAAGCTTTTGGACGCCGGCGTGGCGGTGTCGATGGCGCCGGCCTTTTCCAGTTCATAGGTTTGCACCACCAGCGCCTGGCTGGCGGCCAGATAATCCTGGGTGCGCTGCTGGATGCTGCAGGCGCAGCCGCGATACGGCTTCAGCTTCGCCGCGACATCGCTGTCGTCGATGTTGGCCTCGACGAACACATCCTCAAACCGGGCATGGGTGTTGCGCGCGGTGGTGAAGCCTTGCGGATTGGTCTCGCCGCGCCAGCCGTTCAGGTGGATGGTGGCATGCATGGGATTGGCGGTGTCGCCGACAAAATGCCCCAGCCAGCCCAGGTCGCGCAGGGTGAGCATTTCGCGCAAAGAGCGTTCGTCTGCAAAGCGTTTGCGCTCGGCCCGCGTCATGGCGAATTTCCCGGCATGCTTCTGCGCCGCCACGGTCATGCGCAGGATGGCGAAATCCTTAACCAGCTGCTGGTAGCTGCCCATCAGGCTGTAGGGCAGGTAGCCGGTGGCATACTGGTTGGTATCCACCGCGCGCAGGGCGGTGTCGAAATCGCGCCGGTTGGCCGGCAGGCCGGACAGTTTCGGCCCGCCGCGAATGGTGCCGTCGTCCGACACGTTCAAATAATGGCCGGGATCGAGGTCGGCATCATGCGGCTGGCCCGCGCCCTTGGAAATGTCGGGCTCGCGCGACAATTGGCCGATCTGGAATTGCGCCTCGGGCGTGCGCAGGAAGGCGGGGAGCGTGGCCGGGAAATTCTTCGCCGCCAGTTCGCCGATGATGCGATGGCCCTTGGCGCCCCAGCCAAAAGCCGTGCCGTGCGTCGCCGCCAGCAGCAGCATCCCGATCACCACCTTGCGCATGATGTCCCCCGTCGCCCGTTTGAAGGATAATACTATTGGGCTGCGCGCGCAAAAGAGCGGGCTGAGAATTAAGGCCGCGAATCATAACTTCTGTCGGGCATCTGTAAAAAACACTGCAAAATGCTGTTCTGCCGCCGCCATTATTATGGCGCTGCATTTCCCATATTCGCCGCAATCTGCCTTTGTTTAATGGCGACGCAACCCTGCTTCTTTCCTGACGTTCTCTTATCCGTAACAGAACACATTCCCTCAGGAGGAAATACATGAGCCTGCGCGATTTCAATTCGCCGTCCGTCGAACGTCCCGTCATTCTCAACCATGAGCCGATCGGCAATGGTGCGGGTCTCTCGACCTTTCACACCGTCAGCCCCGAAGAACGCAATCCCAACAACACCGGCAAGATCGTCGGCGCGTTGGCTGT
>JAZKDV010000087.1:0-5156 GCA_040387395.1 Pseudomonadota bacterium
TGTTGTCCCACTTGATCGGCGTCGGCGTCCAGGCGCCTTCCAGCCCGCTGGTGATGGTGTGGCCGGCCATGCCGCTTTCAAAGCTGCTGGCCCAGCCCAGTCCCTGGTTCTCGATGTCGGCGCCTTCCGGTTCGGCGCCCACATGGTTGGCGGGGCCTGCGCCATGCGCCTTGCCGAAAGTATGACCGCCGGCGATCAGCGCCACGGTTTCTTCATCGTCCATCGCCATGCGCCCGAAGGTGTCACGGATGTCGCGCGCCGAGGCCAGCGGATCGGGCTTGCCGTTGGGGCCTTCCGGATTGACATAGATCAGTCCCATCTGCACCGCGCCCAGATTGCCATGCAGGTCGCGCTCGCCGCTGTAGCGGGAATCGTCCAGCCACTTGTCCTCGGTGCCCCAGTTCACATGCTCTTCGGGCTCCCACACATCGGCCCGGCCGCCGCCAAAGCCCCAGGTTTTAAAGCCCATGGATTCCAGCGCGACATTGCCAGTGAGGATCATCAGGTCGGCCCAGGAAATCTTGCGGCCATACTTCTGCTTGATCGGCCATAACAGGCGGCGCGCCTTGTCCAGGTTGCCATTGTCCGGCCAGCTGTTGAGCGGCGCGAAACGCTGCTGGCCGCGCCCGGCGCCGCCGCGCCCGTCGCCCACGCGATAGGTGCCGGCACTGTGCCAGGCCATGCGGATGAAGAAGGGACCGTAATGGCCATAATCGGCCGGCCACCAGTCCTGCGAATCCGTCATCAGGGCATGCAGGTCCTTGATCACCGCATCCAGATCGAGACTCTCAAATTCTTTGGCGTAATCGAAGCCCGGCTCCATGGGATCGGATTTGGGCGAGTTCTGGTGCAGGCCGCCGAGGTTAAGCTGGTTGGGCCACCAATCCCGGTTCATGCGGCCGCGTGAATGATTCACGGGACATTTGCGTTCGGCTTCCATGTCACCTCCGTCTATTTTGCGTTCTGAGCGAAGGCTAGCCAGTGACAAGGAAGGCGTCAAGTAGTTTAGAATAATTCTAAATACATGATGGCACACGAAAAAGGCGCGGGATTTAACCCCGCGCCCTCTTCATTCACGCATTGGCCTTAAGTCACATATGGGCGAGAACCGCCAGCAGCAGAAGCGCCACGATATTGGTGATCTTGATCATCGGATTGACGGCCGGACCGGCAGTGTCCTTGTAGGGATCGCCGACCGTGTCGCCCGTCACCGCGGCCTTGTGGGCTTCCGAGCCCTTGCCGCCGTGATGGCCGTCCTCGATGTACTTCTTCGCGTTGTCCCACGCCCCGCCACCCGAAGTCATCGAGATGGCGACGAACAGGCCGGTGACGATCACGCCCATCAGCATGGCGCCCAGCGCGTTGAACGCCTGCGTCTTGCCCGCGATGAGGTTCACCAGCACGAACAGCACGATGGGTGAGAACACCGGCAGCATGCTGGGGATCACCATCTCCTTGATGGCGGCCTTGGTCAGCAGGTCGACGGCGCGGGCATAGTTGGGCTTTTGGGTGCCCTGCATGATGCCCGGCATTTCGCGGAACTGCTTGCGCACTTCCTCGACCACCGCGCCGGCGGCGCGGCCCACAGCTGTCATCGCCATGCCGCCGAACAGGTAGGGCAGCAATCCGCCGAAGAACAGGCCCACAACCACCCAGGGATCGGACAGGCTGAAGGTCGGCGGCGTGAAGTCGGCGAAAAAGCCGGTGCCCTGCGCCGCAAAGTGCTTCAGGTCTTCGGTGTAGGCCGCGAACAGCACCAGTGCGCCAAGACCGGCCGAACCAATGGCATAGCCCTTGGTCACCGCCTTGGTGGTGTTGCCAACCGCGTCCAGCGCGTCGGTGGTCTTGCGGACATCGCCCTCAAGACCGGCCATTTCGGCAATGCCGCCGGCATTGTCGGTAACCGGACCAAAGGCATCCAGCGCCACGATCATGCCCGCCAGCGACAGCATCGTAGACACCGCGATGGCGATGCCGAACAGGCCCGCCAGCATGTAGGTGACGACGATGCCGACACAGATCACCAGCGCGGGAAGCGCGGTGGATTCCATGCTGACGGCCAGGCCCTGGATCACATTGGTGCCGTGACCGGTGACCGAGGATTTGGCGATGGACTGCACGGGCCGGAAGTTGGTGCCGGTATAATATTCCGTGATCCAGATCAGGGCGCCGGTGACGGCCAGGCCGACAACGCCGCACCAGAACAGGGAGGCGCCGGTATAGGCGACGCCGCCGCTGACGATCTCCACGTCCATCCCGCCCAGCATGAACTCGGTGAGCGGCCACAGGCCGATCAGCGACAGCACAACGGTGGCGATCACACCCTTGTAGAGCGCGCCCATGATATTGTTGGACTTGCCCAGGCGCACAAAGAACGTGCCGATGATCGAGGTCACGATGCTCATGCCGGCGATGGCCAGCGGATAGAGCATCAGCTGCGCCTTGAGGTCGCCGGTGAAGTAGATCGAGGCCAGGACCATGGTGGCCACGGTGGTCACCGCGAAAGTCTCGAACAGGTCGGCCGCCATGCCGGCGCAGTCGCCGACATTGTCGCCCACATTGTCGGCGATGGTGGCGGGGTTGCGTGGGTCATCTTCGGGAATTCCCGCCTCGACCTTGCCGACCATGTCGCCGCCAACGTCAGCGCCCTTGGTGAAGATGCCGCCGCCCAGACGGGCGAAGATCGAGATCAGCGAGGCGCCGAAGCCCAGGCCCACAAGGCTGTCCACGATGATGCGGCTTTGTTCGGGCACGTCCAGCGACAGACCCAGACACATGGTCAGGATGGCGTAATAGCCGGCCACCGCCAACAGGCCGAGGCCCACCACCAGCATGCCGGTGACGGCGCCGGCGCGGAACGCGACCGAAAGTCCGGCGGCAAGACCGCTGCGCGCGGCTTCGGAGGTGCGCACATTGGCGCGGACCGAAACATACATGCCGATATAACCGGCGGCGCCCGACAGGGCCGCGCCGATCAGAAATCCGAGGGCGACCTGCCAACCCAGAACCACGAAGGCCAGAACAAAGATCACCGCGCCGACTATGGCGATGGTCGTGTACTGGCGGTTGAGATAGGCCGCGGCGCCTTCCTGGATGGCGGCGGCGATTTCCTGCATCCGCGCGTTGCCGGCCGGAAGGCTCAGCACCGAGCGGACCGTAAACAGTCCGTACAGCAGCGCGAGTACGCCGCTGACCAATATCAAATTCAATTCCATGATTGTCCCCTAAGAAATATTCGTATGTGGGTCGGCTTAAGCCTTCCCCATCGAATGTGAGGATGGGCGTGGAGCCGATCCCCATGGCCGGGGTCCCATCATGTCAGGCTGATGGGACTCGCCGCTTCAAGGGCGGGCAAAGACTGCCAAAAGCCCCAAGGCTAGGCAACCGCCGCTTTGCGAAGTTTTGGGGTCAGGCCGACGAAAAGTCAGCTTTCACAGCGCGACTTGACGGGATTCTTTGGAGGCGGCGCACCATGGGCCGTGGCCACCTCGGGCGGGGTGTGCAGCGCGGGGGTTTGCTTGGGCCGCAGTTCGGCGATCTGGACGGTGCAGACGATGATCTGCTTGACCTTGCCCTGCCCCATCACCTTGCGGGCATCGGCCAGCAGCCGCGCCTCGACACCGGCGATGTCGACCTTCTCCGGATCGTCCGGCACGGCGACGCTGAGATTGTTGACGTTGCGCACCATCAGGTCCTGGATGAAGGGCAGCTTTTCGCGCACATCGGTGACGACGCCTTCCGAACTCGCGGTCAGGCGCGAGGAGATGTAGGCGTAGCCCATCAGCTTGCCGTCGGCGTTGATCAGCGGCGCCATCAGATAGGGCATGTCGACATTGGTGCCGGGCTTGCCGCCCTTCTTGGGCTCGTGGCCGGCATCCTTGGCCGGGGCGGCATGGTCCGCCGCCATGGCAGGAGCAGCCATCGCCAGGAACGCCAAAAGAGCCGTCTTGCGCATGGCGAGAGGCTCGCAAAACAAGGTTAGCGAGTGGTTAAGACGGCCCTTATTGCCGCTCCAGCGACAGGAAATCCATGGCGTCGCCGATGGGAATGAACATGTTCAGCCCCACCGCCTGACCGTCTTTCTGATAACCGGACACGGCGATGCCGATCACCGATCCCGTTTCATCGAGCAGCGCGCCGCCGCTCGATCCCGGCAGGATGTTCGTGTCGCTCTGGATATAGCGCAGGCCGTCAATGATGCGGTTGGCCGAAACGACGCCGCTGCTGACCGTGCTCTGGAAGGTCTTGTCCAGCGGCGTACCGATGGCATAGACGCGCTGGCCCGGGCTGACGGCGCCGCGCTTGATCGCCAGCGGAATGCGGTCACGCGCATTGGTCTTGACCAGCGCAATGTCGCGGTCCTTGGCGACGCGCAACACCTGTCCGACCGTTTCGATGCGGTCTGACCAGCGCACGCGGACTTCCTTGGCGTCGCCGACGACATGGGCATTGGTGAGCATATAACCGTCATCCGAAACCAGCACGCCGGATCCGCTGCCCGAGCCGGTCTGCAGCATCACGACGCTTCCCACGGCTTCCGCGATTGGACGGGCCGGGGCCTTCAAATTGCCGGCCAGATTGATCCTGCCTTGCTGGCCGGGCAGCAGCACGCCCTGAGATACCGTGGCCTTGGGTGCGCTCACAGCGGCGCGAAATTCCGCGCTGGATGCCAGTTCGCGCGCATTGCTGGCGAACGAGCCAGTAATCAGCTGCGCCACACCGCCGGCGACCGTGCTATCCAGCTTGATCGCGCCATTGGTGCTCACACGCGCCACCACCTGTTTTTTCAGCGGCGAATAGACCTGCCAGTCGACTTTCATCGAACCATCCCCCCTGGCGTCCCCCAGGTTGCCCGGCTGCATCCCCAGGCCGGTGTTCATGCAGGCAACAATTCGCGCATCGGTAATTACGGCGGCAACCTGATAATCCGCCGACGCAGACTCCCGGTCGAACAAATCATCGTCGGAACTGACAATCTTGAACCCGGCGCCTTCCAATTCTTTCCTGAAAGCGGCGGTGAAAGGCGGCAAGTCTTGCGGCTCACGACTTCCGCTCGCACTCCGGACACGCTCCTCCCGGAAGCAAAGAGGCGCCACACGCATTACCAACCATGGCGTACCGGCGGGAAGCGCCATCAGGACGGTGGTCAGCTTGAC
>JAZKDV010000088.1:0-8363 GCA_040387395.1 Pseudomonadota bacterium
AGCCACCCTTTCCAACCGCTACATCACCGACCGTTTCCTGCCCGACAAGGCCATCGACCTGATGGACGAGGCGGGCTCGCGGCTGCGCATGCAGATCGATTCCAAGCCGGAAAAGCTGGACGAACTGGACCGCCGCATCATGCAGCTCAAGATCGAGCGCGAAGCCCTGAAAAAGGAAACCGACAAGGCGTCGCGCGACCGGCTGGTGAATTTGGAAAAGGAACTCGCCGAGCTGGAAGAGCAATCCGCGGCCCTGACCGCGCGCTGGCTGGAGGAGAAGAAATCCGTCGCCAATGTGCAGAGCCTGAAGGAAAAACTGGACGCCGCGCGGCAGGAAGTCGAAGTGGCGCAGCGCAAGGGCGATTTCGGCCGCGCCGGCGAGTTGACCTACGGTGTCATTCCCGATCTGGAACGCAAGCTCAAGGCGATTGACGACAGCAAGGACGCGGCCTTGTCGGGCGAGGCGGTGACCGCCGAGCATATCGCGGGCGTGGTTTCGCGCTGGACCGGCATTCCGGTGGACAAGATGCTGGAAGGCCAGCGCGAAAAGCTGCTGCACATGGAAACCGATCTGGGGGGCCGCGTGGTCGGCCAGGACGAGGCGGTGCGCGCCATCTCCAACGCGGTGCGCCGCGCCCGGGCCGGGCTGCAGGATCCCAACCGGCCCATCGGCTCATTCCTGTTCCTGGGCCCGACCGGTGTCGGCAAGACTGAACTGACCAAAGCCTTGGCCGCGTTCCTGTTCGACGATGACAGCGCCATGGTGCGCATCGACATGAGCGAGTTCATGGAAAAGCACGCGGTCGCGCGCCTGATCGGCGCGCCCCCCGGCTATGTCGGCTATGAGGAGGGCGGGGTGCTGACCGAAGCAGTGCGGCGCCGTCCCTACCAGGTGATCCTGTTCGACGAGGTCGAAAAGGCCCATCCCGATGTCTTCAATGTGCTGTTGCAAGTGCTGGATGACGGCCGCCTGACCGATGGCCAGGGCCGCACCGTGGACTTCCGCAACACCGTGATCATCCTGACCTCGAATCTCGGCACCGAATTCCTCGGGCTGGAGGGCGACCAGACCCATGCGCGGGCGCAGGTGATGCAAGCGGTGCGGTCGCACTTCCGTCCCGAATTCCTCAACCGCCTGGACGAGATCATCCTGTTCCACCGCCTGACGCGGCCCAACATGGACAAGATCGTGGACATCCAGATCGGCCGCCTCGACCGGCTTCTGGCGGACCGCAAGATCGCGGTCACGCTGGACGAGAAGGCGCGTCACTGGCTGGGCAATGCCGGCTACGATCCGGTCTATGGCGCACGCCCGCTCAAGCGCGTGATCCAGCGCCGGCTGCAGGACCCGCTGGCGCAGCTGATCCTGGAGGGCAGGATTTCGGAAGGCGCGACGGTGGAGGTCAGCGCCGGCAAGACCGGCCTGATCGTCAACGGCCAGGAATTCGCCGCGGGCACGGATGAATTGTCCGACGCTCCGCCGCCGGGATCGACGTTGAACTAAGCTTTACTTCGCCTTGGCCTGACGCAGATCGGTGGCGTTGTCCGCGACCTTGGCTTCCAGCGGCATGCCGGCGACAACGTTGTCAATTTCCACGCGGGTGGCGATGAACTTGGTCAGCAACCGGCCTGTCAGCTGGCGGCCCTGGGCGACTTTGACCCGCAGCGGATTGACCTGGGCATTGTTGACCACGATCTCGTAATGCAGATGCGGGCCGGTCGACATGCCGGTGTTGCCGCTATAGCCGAAAATCTGGCCCTGGCGCACACGCGCGCCGCGGCGCAGGCCGGGCGCGAAACGCGACAGATGGGCATAGTTGGTCGAATAGCCATTGCCGTGGCTGATCTTCACCAGATTGCCATAGCCCCGGGTGCGGCCCATGAAGGCGATGCTGCCGGCGCCGGCGCTCATCACCGGCGTGCCGGTCGGCACCGCGAAATCGACGCCCCGGTGCATACGCGAGTAACCCAGGATGGGATGGAAGCGCGAACCGAAGCCCGATGAAATGCGCGCACCGTCCACCGGCGTCTTCATCAACAGGCCGCGGGCGCTTTCGCCCTTGGTATCGAAATATTCCGGCGGCTCGCCCGGATCGGGCTGGAAGCGGTACATGGGGATTTGCTTGCCGTCCAAGGTCATCATCGCATAGCTGATGGAGCCGTATTTCGCGGGCTGGCCTTCGGGCGTGTAGTAATAGTCGTAAAAGACCTCGAACTTGTCGCCGGGCTGCAGGTCGCGCTGGAAGTCGACCTTGTAGGAGAACATCCGGATCATATCCACGACCACATCGGCGGGAATGCCCGCCTGCATCGCGGTGAGGTAGAGGCTGGAATTGATCGTGGCCCCGGCACGGTGCTGGTGAACCCGCAATTCCTTCTTTTCGATCTCGGCGGTATAGCCGCCATCGGTGGTCCGGGTGACGGTGATCTCTTGCTCGATCGAGGGCGAGAAATGCAGCGACAGCAGCCGCGAGATGGGCTGAGAATCTTCCGGCGTGGAATCGCCTTCGTCATCGGCTTCCACCGGCACCACCACCGGCTTGCGGTTGACCATCACCACCGTGGTGCGCTGCTGCGCCGGCTGGGGCGGGGCGCCCGTGGCGTCGATGGTCGCTACCGTATAGGTGAGGTCGAAACTCTGGCCCGCTCTCAACAGGCGGGGATCGAAGTCCTTGCCCATCGCGCTGACGACGGAATTGGCGTCCTGACGCGAGATGCCGACATCTTCCAGCATCCCGGCCAGCGTGTCGCCGGCATCCAGCGTGACGGTGCGGCTTTCCACGCCCGGCGCGGGATTGGCATTGTCGGCATTGTCGGCGGCGGTGTGCGTATCGGCGCCCCGCATCAGCTTGGTGAAAAGTTCATAGGGCAGGGACGAGCGGCCCGGCGCGACCAGGGGATGTGAAACCGGCGTCATGCCCGTGGCCAGCAGCGCGATGGCGCCCGCCACCATGGCGGTCAGGGAGGTGGAGACCAGCGCCCAGCGCCCATCCGTGGTGGACAGTGCCGCGCTTGCGCCATCCAGGCGCTGCAGCAGCGGGATCGGGTCCGCACCGGCCGGCGCCGCCACGATGTGTTCCTTCTTGGTGCCAAAACGGGCACGCGCGGTCTTCTCGCGGGAATCGCTCATACGGCCCCGGTAGGGGCGCTCCATTGTCTCGGGAAACCGGCCGGCACCTGGGTCCCCCGACCCGATGCCTGCCCGATTCCAGCCCAGTTTCAGCGCGTGCGCCCATCCCTGGCGCGCGACCGTGAATCATATAACCGTCCCTTTATACGCCGGGCAACCCTGAATTACCTGTAATGACTTGTTGCCATTGGACTTTGGCGGGTTTCCCAAGTTCCATCGCGGGATGGCGCGACTCGTAATCGCCTTTGTGCTTCTGATGACGCCCGCTCCCGCCTTGGCCTGGGGCGCGCAGGGCCATGAGATCATCGCCACCATCGCGGCGCATCAGTTGACGGCGCGAACCAGGGCGCAAGTGGCGCAGCTGCTGGGCAGCCCCGCCATGCTGATCCACGACTCCAACTGGGCCGATGAGGTGCGCGACCGGCGCCCCGAAACCGGACCCTGGCACTATGTCGATATACCGCTGGGTGCCCCGAACTATGTCCCGGCGCGGCACTGCCGGGCCGGTCAATGCGTGGTGGCCCAGATCATCACGGCGCGGCAGACGCTGGCCGATGCCCGCCAGCCGGCGGCCCGGCGCGCCGAGGCGCTGCGCTTCCTGATCCATCTGGTGGCCGACCTGCACCAGCCGCTGCATGCAGCCGACGATCACGACCGCGGCGGCAACGAAGTGCGCATCAACCTCCAGGGCCGCCGCACCAATCTGCACCAGCTTTGGGATACCCGCATCGTCGAAGCGCTGGGCCGCCATACGGCCCGGATCGCTGCCGGTATCGAAAGTGCGGTTTCGCGCCAGCAGCGCACAGCGTGGCAGGGCGGCACGCCCGGCACATGGGCCGATGAATCCCACCGCATCGCGCGCGACAAGATCTATCCCATGGTGGAGGGGCGCCGTAGCCTGCGGCTGCCGGCGTCCTATCTGCGTACGGCGGCGCCCGCAACGCGCGAGCAATTGGCCAAGGCCGGGATGCGGCTGGCCTGGCTGCTCAACACGACATTGCGATAATGGGGCGCTAGTTTGCGGCTTCGATGGTGCTGCGGACCATCGGATAAATCTGCGTGTGCCAGCGGGTGCCGGAAAACACGCCGTAATGCCCGACGCCGGGCTGGACGTAATGCTTCTTGCGGAACGGCTTGATGCTGGCGCACAGGTCCTGCGCCGCCATGGTCTGGCCCAGGCCGCAGATGTCGTCGCGTTCGCCTTCGATGGTCAGCAGCGAGGTCTTGCGGATGGCGCGCGGATCGACCTTGCGGTTGCGATAGACGAAGGTACCGCGCGCAAGGTGCTGTTCCTGGAAAACCTTCTGCACGGTTTCCAGATAGAATTCGGCCGGCAGATCCGCGATGGAAAAATACTCGTCATAGAATTTGCGGTTGGCGTCGGCCTTGTTGATCTCGCCTTTCAGGATATGGCCGAACAGGTCCATATGGGCGCGGACGTGGCGCGACAGGTTCATGGTCACGAAGGCCGAAAGCTGCAGGAAGCCGGGATAGACGCGCCGGTGCGCGCCCGCATAGCGGCGCGGCACGGTAGCGACCAGGTTGCGCTCGAACCATTCCACCGGATGCTCGTTCGCCAGCGTGTTGACGCGGGTGGGGTTGATGGAAGTGTCCACCGGACCGGCCAACAGGATCAGGCTGGCCGGCGTGGCGGGATTGGCGTCTTCCGCCATCAGCGCCGTGGCCGCCGTCAGCAGCGGGCAGGGCTGGCACACCGCGATTCCGTGGGCGCCCGGGCCGATATGGGCGAAGAAGGCCATCAGGTGATCGATATACTCGTCGGTGCCGAAGCGGCCTTCGCTCAGCGGCACATCGCGGCCGCTTTTCCAGTCGGTGATGTAAACGTCATTGTCGGCGAGCAGGGTCTGGGCGGTGTGGCGCAGCAGGGTGGGGAAGTGTCCGGCCATTGGCGCGACCAGCAGCACACGCGGCTGGCCCTTGGCGCCCTCCTTGCGGAAATGCACCAGATTGCCGAACGGCATCTCCAGCGCGACCTCTTCCAGCACGGCCACGGGATGCCCGTCCACGGTCGCCTGTTCGATGCCATAGGGAGGACGGTCGTGAATGGCATGGGCGCGGGAGAGGATTTCGGCCCCGGCGGCAACGCTGCGGAACATGTAATTGGCGGCTGGACCCATATGGGTGTCACCAAAGGCAGCCTTCATCAGGTCGGCCCCGGCGCGCCAGGGCGCGAGGAAGTCCTGCTGGGCTTGATAGGCTTCGTACAACATCCCGCTCTTGCCCCGCCCAAAGGCAGTCCAGCCCAAAAGCAAATTTCAACAGATTCCCGTCACCAAACGGTATCCGATCCGGCCATGCTGCAGTGCAAAATAATGCTTGTCAACGCGCCGGAACCTGCCAAGACTAAGGGGCATGGGTGCTGTTCTGACAATCTCCAGCAAGAACTACTCCTCCTGGTCGCTGCGGGGCTGGCTGCTGTGCCGGATGGCGGGGCTGGATTTCAAGGAAGAGCTGCTTTCCAGCGATGATCCGGGCGCGCGGGCCGAGCTGCTGCTGCTGTCGCCGTCCTTCCTGGTGCCGTGCCTGACCCACAAGGGCGTGAAGGTATGGGACACGCTGGCGATCGCCGAATATCTGCACGAACATTTTCCGCAAGCCGGGCTCCTGCCCAAGGATGCGGCGGCGCGCACCCATTGCCGCTCGGTTTCCGGCGAGATGCATTCGGGCTTTTCCAACCTGCGCTCGGCGCTGCCGATGAATCTCAAGGCCCATTACAAGGGCTTCAAGATATGGGCGGCGGCGCAGGCCGATATCGAGCGCGTCACCGCGATCTGGCGCGAATGCCTGACGCAGTATGGCGGGCCATACCTGTTCGGCGCCACGCCCAGCCTGGCCGACGCGATGTACGCCCCGGTGGCGACCCGGTTTCAGACCTATGACGTCAAGCTGGACCGGCTTTGTGCGGATTACTGCGAAACCGTGCTCAACCTTCCCGACATGATCGAGTGGACCGAGGCCGCACGTTCCGAAAAGGCCGGCATCGAAGAGCTGGAAGCCGAGTTCTAGCTCGCGCTCGGTTCGGTCTGGAGCTGGACGTAATTCTCGATGCCCATCTGTTCGATCAGGCGCATCTGGGTCTGCAGAAAGTCGATATGCTCTTCCTCGCTGTCCAGGATGGCGGTGAACAGCTCGCGGCTGATGTAATCCTTGACCTGTTCGCAATGGGCGATTCCCATCTTGAGGTCGGCCAGGCCCATCATTTCCAGCGACAGGTCGCACTTGAGGACTTCGGCGACATTCTCGCCGATCATCAGCTTGCCCAGATCCTGCAGGTTGGGCAGGCCGCCCAGGAACAGCACGCGCTTGATCAGCCTGTCGGCGTGCTTCATCTCGTCAATGGATTCTTCGTATTCCTTCTTCGCCAGGATGCTGAGGCCCCAGTCGGCCAGCATGCGCGAATGCAGGAAATACTGATTGATCGCGGTGAGTTCGTTCTTGAGGACCTTGTTCAGGAACTTGACGGTGACCGGATCACCCTGGATGGACGCATGGGGCTCGGGGCCCGGCGCTACTCCGCCGCCAGCGACAGCGCTTCGCGGCTTTGATCCAGCATTCCTTCGATTGTTTCCTGGCATCGTCCGCAATTCTTTCTCACGCCGCAGCGTGCATAGACTTCATCGGCGCAGGACGCGCCGCCGCAGATAGCGGCACCGATGCGCTGTTCGTTCAGTCTATTGCAGACGCAGACGATCATTCCAAGCGGTCCGTGTGAGAGCAATTTGCAGCCGCAAAGATAATTCCCCAGATGATAATGATTGTCAATCTTGCTCGCAAAAAGCAGGATTTCCGCGGGTTATTTGACCCGGATTGAGCCAAAAATCCGCTCTACCGCCGGATTCACCTGCGCGAAATAGTGCTCGGCCGGGGCGGTGAAAACCACCAGGTCGAGAAGCTGATTCCGGGTCGCCATCGTCGCGCGTCCGCGCATTTGCAGGCCTTCGTCATTGGCAAGTTCCAGGTCGAAGCAGAAGCCTTGCGCCGATCCGAACGGGCAGGGTTTGAGCGCACTGGCGCGAACATGGGCAAATCCGTTCTGCTCCAGGCTGGCGACCGCGAGGTCCTGAATGTCGCCGGGTGTCATGCGCGCATCGAACACCGGCAAGTCGCGAGGCTGCTTTCCGGCGGGACGAAACAGCGGCTGGCCGCTCTTGATGCCGGTATAGAAATGCAGTTCGTCCAGCCCGGTGCCGTGCTGCGTCCAGTAGCGCATGGTGGCGATATGGATCTGCGCAAAGCCCGGCTGCGCCGTCACCGACACACCATTGCCGACGGATGTCACGTCGCCGGCATCCATCCCCTGCATGACGCAGCCAGGCAGCAGCAGGGCAACAGAGATGGCAAGCAGCGCACCGTGTCTCATGGCTGGGCCAGGTAATAGTCGATGATCGCCTTGTCCTCGGCGTCCGGCAGAGCGGCGCGGTAGCGGGCAAAGGCGGTGCGTGCGGTATCCTTGTCGCCGCCCTGCATCGCGGTCAGGCCCAACCCGCGCCAGGCCTGCGGCGGCGCATCGGCTGCGGCGAGGGCAGCGCGAAAGGCGGTTTGCGCGAGCACGGCGTCGCCCGGTAACGCGCGCTTGCGATAGGCTTCCCCCAGCGCATAGCGATACAGCCCCCGCGACGGCTGAGCAGCGCTGAGACGGGTGAACAGCGCCACGTTGCCGGCCGCCTGGCTCCGCCGCAGTTCATCGGCGATCCAGCCCTGCAGCCAGGGCAGGGTCGCATCGTTCCAGCTTTCCGGGGTGGCAAATGGCGCGGCGCGCGGTGCGGCATGGGCTGAAGCGGCCATCAAGGCGAAGCGGTCATCGCTGGTGGGATGCACCCGCGCGAAGGCCGAGCGCTTGCCGTCCGCCGCGGCTTCTAGGTCAATCTGGTCCCACAGGTCGGCCGCTTCCAGCGGATTGTATCCGGCCGCCGCCGCCAGGCGTACCGCGCTCGCATCGGCGGCGCGTTCATCGCTCTGGGAATGGGCGTAGCGGGCATTCAGCGCCGCCATGCTGGCGCCGGTGCCGACAAAATCCACCCCGATCCCGGCGGCGGCAACGCCGAGCAGCGCCACCGCGCTGCTGGTGTTGAGCAAGCGATTGAACTGCTTGAGCGAGTCCCGGTGACGATAATGCGCCACTTCATGCGCCAGGATATGCGCCACCTGTTCTTCGGTCTGGGCCCGCAGCAGCGTCCCCGTTGTCAGGATCAGGGCGCCGTTGGGCAGGGAG
>JAZKDV010000089.1:0-3264 GCA_040387395.1 Pseudomonadota bacterium
TGTTCATCGTCATTATGGGCCCGGCGATCCTCACCATTCAGAAGATGATGTGAGATCTGGCGGCGCGCGAAAGCGAGCGCGTCGCCTTACGCAATCGCTGTTATTTCAGATTCCCGGCCTTCACTTTGCTTTCGGCAAGGCAAACACATAGACGGCGTGCCCCACCAGCGGGCGGTTGCGCTCGAAGGCGAACATGCTGCTGGGCCTGACCTGCGGGCTGCCGCCATTGTAACCGGTGGGAACAGCAACGAACTGCTCGCCATTGACCGTGAAGGTGGTGGGGAAACCCGCGGCGGTCGTGCCCAGCCGGGTCTTCCACAGCGTCTTGCCGGTCTTGACGTCGAACGCCCGGAATGTGCGGTCCCAGTCGCCGATAAATCCGACGCCGCCCGCCGTGGTCATCGAACTGGTCAGGAAGGGCGCGCGCTGCTGCAAGGTCCAGACCGGCTTGAGGTCCTTCACCCGATAGGCGCTCAGCCGTCCCATATTGCCATCCGAGCCCGGCGCTTCGTAATTGCCGATCAAGTCACCCTGCGAGGTCACGCAGATCTGCATCAAGGGATAGATGATCAGATCTTCGCTGGGAACGTAGCTGGCGGCAGGCCAGTTATGGCCGCCCGACTGGGCCGGGCATGAGGACCGCACCGCTCCCGGCTCCGGCTTCAGGATATCGGGACGATAGGTACCTCGGCCGGTCTTGCGGTCGATGTTGGTGAAGACATTCTGAAAAACCATCGGGACATAGTCGAGGAACTGCCCCGTGGTGCGATCATACTTCCACAGAATGCCCGGCTTGCCGGCGCTGAGAAGAAGTTTCTGCGAACCATTGTCCACCAGGATCTTTTCATAGACTTCGTCCAGGTCCAGGCCCTCATCCGGCGCTGTCTGATGGTACCATTTGAGCTTGCCGGTATCGACGTCCAGCGCGATGGTGGCGTTGCTGAAAAGCTTGTCGCCAATGCCGTGCCTGCCGGCCTTGGCCTGGCCGGTGCCGAAATAGATCAGGCGCAGCTTGGGATCGTATGTGCCGGCGATCCAGGCATCGGCGCCCGACCGCTCGCCGTTGGCCATGCTGCCCCAGGTGTCTCCGCCCGGCTCGCCGGTATAGGCGACGGTGGAGAATTTCCAGATCTGTTTGCCGTCCTTGACGTCATAGGCGGCGATGAAGCAGCGGTCCAACAGCGTAGCCTCGTCGCAGACGCCCAGCCCGAGAATGAGCTTGCCGTCGGCGATCATCACGCTGCCGATCTTGTCCCGGCCATAATCAGAAATCTTGAACTTCCAGTTGACCTTGCCGGTGCGCGCATCGAGCGCATACATGGTGGCATCGCTGGCGGGATAGAAAAGCTGGTCGCCATACAGCGCCATGGCGCGCGCGGTGGCGTTGACCTGGTTTTCCAGCCGGGGTCCCAGCCGGTTTTCCCAGATCAGGTCGCCGGTGGCGGCGTTCAGCGCCTGCACCGTGTTGTTGATGACGGTCGACACGAACATCACGCCGTCATGCACCAGGGGGGTGATCTGCTGGCGCTCGCCATCCTCCATCGACCACACCCAGCGCAGCTGCAGATTCTGCACATTGCGGGCGTTGATCTGCTTCAGCGGCGAATGGCTCCAGCCGGCATAATTCTGGTAGTGCATCAGCCAGTCGGCGGCAGGCGGATTCAGCAACATCTCTTCGGTGACGGGCGTGTATTTCGCGACCGTTCCCGGAAAGGTGACGCCGGTGCCAAGCGGTACGCTGCTGGGGCTGACATAACCCGCATACGCGTCTCTGCGCTGCGGAATGACGGTGCTGATCGCGACGGTCGTCGTGGGGGTAAAGGCCGTGGTGCCGGCCTTTGCCCCGTTGCCCTGCAGAATATACGCCACGATCGAAGCGGTTTCGGCATCCGTCAGGCTGCCGGGATTGGTGAGCGGCATGGTTTTCTGGATGCGGGTATGAAGATCGCGCGTGCTGCGCTTGGTCCAGGACTGGGTAAAGGCCGGACCCACCAGCCGGATGGTTTCCCCGCCGCTGTCATGGCAGGCGGAACAACGGCTGAGATAGAGAGCCTGCCCAGCCTGGGCCTGGGCTTCCGTGAAGGGGCCGGCATTGGTTTGCGCGATGGCGTGCGACGCCCAGATGGCGGCGGCAGCCGCCGCCCCGACGGCAACAACGCCTGCGAACGCGCGCATGGAAGCCTGGTTCTTGATCATGTCTGCTCTCGCTCAGCTATTGGTCTTTTTCGCCGCGCCATCGTCCTGGCCGTCGAGAAGATTGGGGATGTACCAGGTGCCCAGCTGCGGCTCGCCTTCGGGCACCGTCACATGCGCCGGCTGAAACCAGCCCCACAAGTTGCCCTTGGGCGCGCTCTGGCTATCGAGCATGACGTAAAGCTTTCCAACCTTCAAAGCCGCGACCTGGTCCGGCGTCAGGGTGAAGCTGCCGGAAATATCGCCGCCGGGTGCCTGCGCGATCTTGAGATCGCCTATCGCGGGGCCGCCGCCGCCCATCACATTGCCGATATGAAGACGCGCCACGGTCGCCGGCGAGGACAGGCCGGAGAACTTGCCCTGCAGCGTGAATGTGTTGTTGTCGAGCACGGCCAGCACCGTGCCGCGGCCCTGGACGTTGGCGCCCTGCCGGTTGTTCTTCGGGGTCGGTCCGATGTCGGTCTGATAATTTTCGGCTGCAAATGCCGGAGCAGTTGCAAAAAACATTGCCGCGGCAAACGAAACACTTCTCAAAATCACGATGCCATCCTTTCGGTAAGCTACACGATTGGCTCGGGGCAAACTTTTAGGCGCGCTTTTCCCTTCGCGCAACCAAGCGCGATCCGGGAATGAATCGGTTCAAGCCAAAGAAAAAGGCGCGGAAGCGATCCCGCGCCTTTTCGTTTCGATATGTGGCTGACCTAGTAGGCGCTGGCGCTGAGGCGCAGGGCCGGGACCGGATCCTTGCTGGCCTTGGCAGCGGTGGCGACCGGCTTGGACGCAGCCGGCTTGGTCTCGGCGGCTTTCACCGGCGCGGCAGGCTTGGGCGCCGGTTTGGCGGCGGCGGCCTTGGCGTTCTGGGCCTTTTCGGCATCCATCTGCCGAGCGATGGCTTCGGCGCGGGCGTGCAGGTCTTCGGCGGCGTTCGCGGCGGTCTTGCGGGCGGCTTCCGGCTTGGCGGGTGCCGGTGCTGCAGCGGCCTTGACCGGGGCAGGCGTGGCCGGCGGCTGGGTGCGGGCGACATCCGGCCGGGGCGCAGAGATGGGAGCCAGGACACGCGGGGCGCGGGTG
>JAZKDV010000090.1:0-4735 GCA_040387395.1 Pseudomonadota bacterium
TGCGAGGAAGCGCACCGCTACGTGCCCGCCGACGACCGCAAGGGCTTCTTCCCCACCCGCCAGGCGCTGTCGCGCATCGCCAAGGAGGGCCGCAAGTACGGCATCTCGCTGGCGCTCCTGACCCAGCGCCCGTCAGAGCTGGACACCACCATTCTCTCCCAGTGCAGCACCATCCTGGCCATGCGCCTGGCCACCGAAAGCGACCAGCGGGTGATGCGCTCCAACGTGCATGACTCGACCTTCGGCGTGCTGGAATACCTGCCGCTGCTGGCCGACCGCGAAGCCATCGTGCTGGGCCGCGGCGCGCCGATGCCGATGCGCATCAAGTTTCACGAGCTTCCGGCGGCCATCCTGCCGGGCCAGAGCCAGAACGAGTTCACCCAGCGCTGGGCCACCCCCAACATGGACCGCCGCATGCTGGAAGACACGGTTGCGCGCTGGCGCAACAACAGCGGCCGCAAGTAGGATTTTCAGCTAGGCGCTGGCCTGCGCGGCCGCGGTGTGCGCGTCGCGCCAGGCCGCCAGCGCGGCGGACGACTGGGCCACCGCCTGGCGCAGTTCGTCCAGCAAGGCGGCCAGCCCGTCGGGATTGCCGCTGCGGCAGAAATTCTCCACGTCGCGCGCCAGCGCGCTGGTCTGCATCGCGCCCAGATTACCGCTTGAACCGACCAGCATATGGGCCTGGCGCGCGATGCCGGCCATATCGCCTTTTTTGGCGCAGGCTGTGATCTCCAGCATCTGGCCGTCGGTGTCATGAAGGTACAGCGTGACCAGCCCGGCAAGGTTGGACGGCTTCAGCACCGAGCCAAGCTCCGCCAGATTGGCCTGATCGAGCACCGGCAGTTCCGGGCGCTGGCGGGCGCAGACCGTTTCGGGCGGCCGCACGCCGCCTTCGGCCAGCCGGTCCAGCTTGGACAGCAGCAGCGCGGGCTGGAACGGCTTGGTGATATAGTCGTTCATGCCGGCGGCGATATATTCCTCGCAGGCGCCGCGCATGGCGTGCGCGGTCATGGCGAAGATCGGCACCGCGCCGCGCGGGCCCGGCAGGTTGCGGATCTGGCGGGTGGCTTCGACGCCATCCAGTCCGGGCATCTGGATATCCATCAGCACCAGGTCGAAATCACCGGCCTGCACCGCCGCCACCGCCTGATGGCCGTCTTGCGCGATGGTAACGTGATGGCCCGCCTTGTTCAGCACCACGGTGGCATATTGCTGGTTGATCTTGTTGTCCTCGGCCAGAAGGATGCGCAGCCGCGCCTTGGCCGGATTGGCGATGGCGACCGTAACCGGCGCCGGCTGTCCGGCGACGGTGCTGATCGGCTCCAGCGGCAGGATGAACCAGAAGGTCGAGCCCTTGCCGGTGCGGCTGGTGACGCCGATCTCCCCGCCCATGCGTTCGACCAGCTGCTTGCAGATGGCCAGGCCCAGGCCGGTGCCGCCGAAGCGGCGCGTCACGGAGGAATCCGCCTGGGCGAATTTCTGGAACATGCGTTCGCGCACCTCCTCGGCCATGCCGATGCCGGTGTCGCTGACGGTGAAATGCAGCCGCGCCACATCCTCCGCCTCGCCCGGCAGCAGTGCGACCTCGACCGCCACGTTGCCGCTTTCGGTGAACTTGATGCCGTTGCTGAGCAGGTTGAGCAGGACCTGGCGCAGCCTTGTCGGGTCGCCGCGATAGGAGCCGCGCGCCTTGCGCGCGATGTCCAGTGTCACGTCGATCTGTTTTTCCTGCGCCCTGGCGGCCATCAGCGTGACGGCGCTCTGGACCGTCGTTTCCAGGTCGAAATCGGTATGCTCGATTTCCAGCTTGCCGGCTTCCAGCTTGGAGACGTCCAGAATGTCGTTGAGAATGGTCATCAGGCCTTCGCCCGATTCCTGCACCACCATGGCATAGCGGCGCTGTTCGGGGTCCAGCCGCGTGTCCAGCAGCAGGCCCGCCATGCCCAATATGCCGTTCATGGGGGTGCGGATTTCATGGCTCATATTGGCCAGGAATTCCGACTTCACCTTGCTGGAGGCCTCGGCGCTTTCGCGCGCCACGCGGCTTTCCAGCACTTCGGTCTTGAGGCGTTCGCGCTCCACCGCGCTGTCGCGGAACATCTGCAGGGCGCGGGCGAACTGGCCGATCTCGTCGGAACGCTTTTCATAGGGAATGGGCGCCGCCAGGTCGCCGGCGGCGATGGACCTCAGGGTGCCGGTAATGCCCTTGAGCGGACGGATGAGCCACAGGATCACGTAAAGCGCGGTGAAGCAGGCCAGTCCGATGGACAGCGCCATCAGCGCGATGGCGATGAAGAAGGAACGCTTGGCGCCGGCAGCCTGCTGCTCGGCATGCAGCCCGGTCAGGTTCAGCGCCGTGGTCGAAACCGCCAGGATGCTGGACAGAGCGGGGTTGGAATTCTCGACCCAGTCCCGGCCCGAAAGACTCAGCTTCGCGCCGCCCGTCAGCCGCGCCAGCAGGCGGTCGCGCATCTCGCGATAATCGGTGAAATAGACCTTCTGCGTATTGGCGATGGCCGCCTTGAGCGGCGCCGGCGTGGCGGCGCGCTGCGCCTCGGCCGCGATATCGGTCCAGCGGGCGTCGATCTTGCCCTTGAATTCGGCCAGCGACCGCTGCAGCGCCAGCGCGGGCACCTGGTTGTCGATCACCGCCGTCTGCATAAAGCCACGGTCGCGGCCCGCATCCAGGCGCATGCTCCAGGCATTGTTGTTGATCTTCATCATGTGATCGATCACCGGATCGGCCCCGGCGATGCGCTCGCCCAGGATCGCCGACTGCACCGCAAGCTGGCGCGACATCAGCGTGGTGATGCGCCGCCATTCATCAAACAGGCCGGGATCACGGTTTTCGCGGGGCTGCGCGATGGCGGCCATCACGGTGGGAAACAAAGCGCGATATTCCCGGTTGGCTTCCAGCAGCAGGCCCAGGTGGGATTTTTCCTCGCCGGCGGGACGGCCAGCGATTTCGCGCAGCACCGAATCCACCACCGACAGCGACTGGCGGTGCAGGCGGGCCAGATCCGCGCGGTCGCCGGCGGCGGCGGCCTCCGGGGCTTCCAGCACCAGGTTGGCGATGGTGATTTCCGCGCGCATCGCGATCATCGCGGCCATGATGGTGCGGGCGGCGTTGACGCCCGACAGCACGGTGCGGGCCTGGGTCTCGCGCTGATAGGCGCCCAGCGCCGAATAGGCGAACGTCGACACCAGGACCACGACCAAAAGGCCGGTGATCGCCGTCAGCAGGGTGCCGATGGACTGGACGCGTTTCACAATGACGTTTCCCACACTCGGAGGTCACGCCCCCGTTGGAAAAACCCTAACGCGACAGTGGTATGAATAGATTTAAGGCAACCCCGGACACGCGGTTCCCGGTTAACCTCCGCGCGCCAAAGTGGCGGCATTGCCATGCCAAAGCTTAACGCCGCGGACCGCGCCCGCGCAACGATCACATTTGCTGCCTATTTTGGTGACAGCCCGTCAGGCCACCTTGCCGGCGCTACGCGCGGGCGAAGCGCTTGTACTTGATGCGGTGCGGCTGGTCGGCGTCCACGCCCAGGCGGCGCTTCTTGTCGGCTTCATAGTCCTGGTAGTTGCCTTCAAACCATTCGACATGGCTATCGCCTTCAAAGGCCAGCATGTGGGTGGCGATCCGGTCCAGGAACCAGCGATCATGGCTGATGATCATGGCGCAGCCGGCAAATTCCTCCAGCGCCGATTCCAGCGCGCGCAGGGTTTCCACATCCAGGTCGTTGGTGGGTTCGTCCAGCAGCAGGAGGTTGGCGCCCGAGCGCAGCATCTTGGCCAGATGCACGCGGTTGCGTTCGCCGCCCGAAAGCTGGCCGACCTTCTTCTGCTGGTCTCCGCCCTTGAAGGCGAAGTGGCCGCAATAGGCCCGCGCATTGATCTTGGTCTTGCCGAATTCGATGAAGTCGGTGCCGCCGGAAATCTCCTGGTACACGGTCTTGTTGGGGTCCAGCGCGTCGCGCGACTGGTCGACGTAACCCAGCTGCACGGTCGAGCCGACCTTCAGCGTGCCGACGTCGGGCTTTTCCTGGCCCGTCAGCATGCGGAACAGGGTGGTCTTGCCCGCGCCGTTGGGACCGATCACGCCGACAATGCCGCCGGCCGGCAGCTTAAAGTTCACATTCTCGTACAGCAGGCGGTCGCCATAGCCCTTGGCCAGGTTGTCGGCCTCGATCACCAGATCGCCCAGGCGTTCGGCAACCGGGATCATGATGGTGGCGGTGCCCTGACGCTGCTCCTGCGATTTCTTCACCAGCTCCTCATAGGAGTTGATACGCGCCTTGGACTTGGCCTGGCGGGCCTTGGGCGACTGCGCGATCCATTCGCGTTCGCGCGCGATGGTGCGCTGGTTGGCGGCTTCCTCGCTGGATTCCTGCTTCAGCCGCTTTTCCTGCACGCCCAGGAAGGAGGAATAGTTGCCCTCGTGCGGAATGCCCTTGCCGCGGTCCAGTTCCAGGATCCAGCTCGTGACATTGTCGAGGAAGTAGCGGTCATGGGTCACCAGGATGACGCAGCCGGTATAGTCGCGCAGCGTCGCTTCCAGCCATTGCACGGACTCGGCGTCCAGATGGTTGGTGGGTTCGTCCAGCAGCAGCACGTCGGGGGCGTCCAGCAGCAGCTTGCACAGCGCGACGCGGCGGCGTTCGCCGCCCGACAGGGTTTCGACCTTGGCGTCGCCATCGGGGCAGCGCAGCGCGTCCATCGCCTGGTC
>JAZKDV010000091.1:0-2618 GCA_040387395.1 Pseudomonadota bacterium
CCATCGCCTTGGCGCGGGCGCGCAGCGCGTCGGGCGCTTCGGCGTTGGTCGCCAGCGCGGCGTACTTGGTCTGGGCCGACTTCAGGTCCATCGCCTTGTAATCGGCAAAGGCCAGGATCTCGGCGGCGTTTTCGCGCCACGGGCCGCCCGGCTGATCCAGCGGCTTCAGCAGGTCCGCCAGTTCGGTGCGGGTCGCGGTTTCGGACAGCGCCCAGGCGGCGCGCAGCCGCGCCACCGATCCGATCGGGCCGTTATCGGACGCCGCGATCTCCTTGTAGATCTCTATCGCTTCATTGCGCTGGCCGGCGGCGAACATGGCGCTGGCCTGGCTGAGGCGCGCCAGCGGGCCATAGCTCTTGCCCTTGGACAGATCGACAAAGGCGTTGGCGGCGTCGCGCGGATTGGTGATGCGCTGTGCGGCGACATACTGGGCGGAGATGGCTTCGCGCTGCTGGCGCTCATGGCGCTGCCACAGCTGCCAGGCGCCGATGCCGACAAACACCAGCACGCCGGCCGCGATGATATAGGCGCCGTAGCGCTTCCAGATATTCTTGGCCCGTTCGCGGCGAACGTCTTCTTCGACTTCGCGGAAAATATCACTCACAGTTCCAAAACCTTTTTCGGCAGGGCGCTGGGCGGCCCTGTTTGGCAGGGCGAAGCCCTTGAGAAGGCATGTTAATTAGCCCGCTGCGGCTGCCCGTGCAATGTGCGCAGTCGTAACTAATCGCCCGGAATTCGGCCTTTTATTGGGCTTTTTTCATGGGGTAGACATTTTCCGCCCCCGGGAAGCGCCGTTCGCGCACGTCCCGCGCATAGGCTTCCACCGCCGCCTCGATGGCCGGGCCCAGCTGGGCATACTGGCGCACGAATTTGGGCGGGTTGGGATTGAGGCCCAGCATGTCTTCCATCACCAGAACCTGGCCGTCGCAGGTGGCGCTGGCGCCGATGCCGATGGTGGGAATGGGGATGAGTTCGGTGATGCGGGCGGCCAGCGGTTCCGCCATGCCTTCCAGCACCACTGCAAAGGCGCCGGCGTCCGAGACCGCCTTGGCGTCCGCTTCCAGCGCCGGCCATTCGGCCGTGGTGCGGCCGGTGGTGTGAAAGCCGCCCTTCACATTCACCATCTGCGGGGTCAGGCCGATATGGCCCATCACCGGGATGCCGCGCTGGGTCAGGTACTGGATGGTTTCGGCCATGCGCATCCCGCCTTCCAGCTTCACGGCGGTGGCGCCGGTTTCCTGGATGACGCGGGCGGCATTGCGGAACGCCACCTGCGGGCTTTCCTCATAAGAACCAAACGGCAGGTCCACCGTGACCAGCGCACGGCTGGAGCCGCGCATCACCGCCTTGGCATGGGTGATCATCATGTCGAGCGTCACGCCCAGCGTATTTTCCAGCCCGTGCATCACCATGCCCAGGCTGTCGCCCACCAGGATCAGGTCGACATGGCTGTCGAGCAGCTTGGCGGTATGGGCGTGATAGCAGGTCAGGCACACAACCGGCTTGGCGCCCTTGTGGGCGCGGATTTCCGGCACCGTGATGCGCCGCGTCTGGGTCTGCAGGGACATGGGACCGTCTTTCGCTGGACGCGGAGAATATAACCTACCCCGGAAGCTGCGGATAATTGTGGCAGGCCTGCTTGACGGACATGGGTCCGGCTTGATACTTAAGTATATGCTTAACTATCAGCTGGACCGCACCTTTGCCGCCCTTGCCGACCCCACCCGCCGGGCCCTGGTCGAACGGCTGGTCGCCGGTCCCGCCAGCGTCAGCGAGCTGGCCGCGCCGCTGCCCATGTCGCTGCCCGCCGTGATGCTGCACCTCAAGGTGCTGGAGGAATCCGGCCTGGTGAAAAGCGAAAAGGCGGGCCGGGTGCGGACCTGCCGGATCGATCCCCAGATGCTGAGCCAGGCCGAACACTGGGTGGCCGAGCGCCGCGCGATGTGGGAGCGCAGCCTCGACCGGCTGGGTGCCTTCCTGGACGCCACCAAACCTGACAACGAACCGTAGAAGGACCGACCATGTCACGCTCCGTCACCCATGCCAGCTTCACCATCACGCGGCGCTGGAACGCGTCGCCCGCGCGCGTCTTTGCCGCCTTCGCCGACCAGGAAAAGAAAGCTGCCTGGTTCGGCGGCGGGCCGACCTGCACGCAATTGTCGCGCAGCTTCGATTTTCGGGACGGCGGGAAGGAGCACGAGGCCGGGCGCTGGCCCAATGGCGTGGTCTCGAAGTTCGACTGCATCTATCTGGACATCGTGCCGCCATCCGGAAATGAAGGTGGACGCATCATTTACAGCTATGTGATGCATCTGGATGACCGCAAGATTTCGGTGTCGCAGGCGGCGATCGAGCTGACGCCCGACGGCGCCGGCACGAAATTCGTTCTCACCGAGTATGGCGACTATCTTGACGGCTATGACGACAATGGCAGCCGCGAACACGGCACCAATCAGCTGATGGATGCCCTGGAAAAATCGCTGAACGCCTGAAGGAGTGACCGATGGACCTGACCGAAATCGCCAAGGGCTATTTCCGCGCCTATGAAACCGGCGACCGGACCCTCGACTTCGTCCCGGCGGCCCGCCGGTCGTACGTCACGTCGACCTCGCGGACCG
>JAZKDV010000091.1:2628-3346 GCA_040387395.1 Pseudomonadota bacterium
CGCTACATTCTTGGTGGAGGCTGGGACGATCCTCCGTACGCCTTTAATGATCCAGACGCACGCGATCCGTTTGAGCGGGCGCGGACATTCGGGTTTCGATGCGTGAAGTACGTCACTGCGCCGGACCGCGCCTTTGTGGAAAACCATCTGGCGCCGGGCTTCACCTTCACCAGCCCGTTCGACGATCATATCGGGCGCGAGGAATATTTCCGCCGCTGCTGGCGCGAAGAGCCGCTGCACCGCAAGTTCGATTTCGTCACGGTCATGCAGGAGGGCGACAAGGTTTTCGTCGCTTACGATGCTCACATGCGCCTGCCCAACACGGTCCATCCCGCTGCTACCTTCCGCAACGCCGAACTGATGACCTTCGAATCGGGAAAACTGAAGTCGGTGGAGGTTTTCTTCGGCGATCCGCCCGGCGGGCTGACCCGGCGCGAATTCGCCGTCCAGTCCGGGGCGGGCTAAAAAGCGCCTCACCCCAGGCCCGATCTGTGCCATAGTGACGGCTCGCAACACAGCCGCTACGGCACGGAGACGTTTCTACCCCATGTTGGCCCTTGAGATCGCGGCGGTTGGCTTTCTGATCGTCGTCAACGGGCTTTTGGCCATGTCCGAAATGGCCATCGTGTCGTCGCGCATCAGCCGGCTGAAGGCGATGGCGGAGCAGGAAGTCACCGGCGCGCGCCGCGCCCTGGCCCTGGCCGCCGACCCCGGCCGT
>JAZKDV010000091.1:3356-6096 GCA_040387395.1 Pseudomonadota bacterium
CCGTTTTCTTTCCTCGGTACAGATCGGCATCACCCTGGTGGGTGTGCTGTCGGGCGCCTTTTCCGGCGCGACGTTGGGCCAGCGCTTCGCCGGCTGGCTAATGGCGCAAGGTCTCTCCGCCGATGTCTCGGATGCTTTGGGCGTCGGCCTGGTGGTGGTGGCGATCACTTACGCATCCCTGATCGTGGGCGAGCTGGTGCCCAAGCAGATCGCTTTGCGCAATCCCGAAGGCGTGGCGGTGCGCGTGGCCCCCGCCATGGTGCTGGTCGCCAAGGCGACATCGCCGCTGGTGTGGCTGCTCGACCTGTCCGGGCGGCTGGTGCTGAAGGTGCTGGGCCAGAAGGGGGTGCGCGAAGACCAGGTGACCGAGGAAGAAATCCGCTCGCTGGTGGCGGAAGCCGAAAGCTCCGGCGTGCTGGAGCCGGGCGAAAAGGAAATGATCGCGGGCGTGCTCAAGCTGGGCGACCGCAACGTCAAGGTGGTGATGACGCCGCGCCATGACGTGGATTCGCTCAACCTGGAAGATGATGAAGCGGCCATCACCGCCGGCCTGCGCGCCAGCCAGCATTCGCGCCTGCCGGTCTATGACGCGGGCGGCGACGTGGTGGGCGTGGTGCAGGCCAAGGAATTGCTCAGCGCCTATCTGGCGGGAAACATTCCCCATATCCGCGACTTCATCCGCCATGCGCCGGTGATCCCCGACAGCGCCGATGCGCGCGACGTGATCTTCGCGCTGAAGGATTCGCCCATCCATATGGGGCTGGTGCATGACGAGTACGGCCATTTCCGCGGCCTGGTCACCACCGCCGACATATTGGGCTCGATCGTGGGGGAATTCTCCACCGAGGATGGGCCGCAGGAATTGCCGGTGGTGCGCCGCGACGACGGCTCGCTGCTGCTGGCGGGCTGGATGCCGCTGGACGACCTGCTGGAAGTCACCGGCATCCGGCTGAAGGACCCCAGCAGCGTGCACACCGCCGCCGGTTTCGTGATCCAGGGCTTTGGCCGCCTGCCCAATGTCGGCGAAAGCTTCGAGACCGATGGCTGGCGCTTCGAGGTGATGGATCTGGACGGCCGCCGCGTCGACAAGGTGCTGGCCACCCGGCTGCGGGGCAAACGGCGCGTGCGCTGATTATTGCGGGCAGCGCAGGTAAGCGCGCTTCCAGGCCGGGATCGCAATGCCGGCTGCGGTTCGCTGCACGGCCAGCCTGGTGGTGTCGCCGCGCGAACCGTTGGGCGGGATCAGCTCGGTAACGCGGAATTCGTATCCTGTCGCGGTCTTGCCGGCGCCTTCGATCACCCAGCGTCCCATGCCGTCCTCATCGCGCGGCGCAGTGACCTTCCTTTTGGCAAAGATCGCGGCGCCGAGGGCATCGCTGTTCTCGCGGCGGATTTCCGGCGCGACCGGATTGGCCAAGTCGAAATTCAGATACTGGTATTGCGACGCCTTGCAACCGCCCTTGCTGCGCGCGTCCACGAAGCGCGGGTTTTGCGGCAACATGGTCGTCGCCAGAAATGTCATGTCCGTCCGGCTTAGCGCGATGCCGTCGCGTGGCGCGCCGCTGCGGCATTGGCGAAATGTCTTGCCCACAAGGCCCGGCGCGGACGAGGCGGCGACGGTCAGGCCGTCCTTGCCCACCGGCCTCAGCCGCAGCGGCTGGTCGTCATTTTCCAGCCGCAGCACGATCTCGCTCCCGCTCTTCTCCGACGCCGTGACGCGCTGCGGTCCGGCGCCTTCCGAACCATCGTCAAAGGCGATCTGCCCGCCGGTCAGGCGAAATTCCATCGTCAGGTTCACGCCATACAGGAACTCACCATTGCGCCCGCAGGCATCGGAGGAAGGCGCCGCGTTGTTGCGCCATTCGCCCTCCAGCCTCGCCGCGTCGCCGGGTGCAAGAGGCGCGGCGCTGGCGGTGACAGGCAGCAGGCAAAAGAGCAGGGCGAGGCTTTTTTTCATCGGACGATAGAGACAAAGAAAAAGGCCCGGTGCAACCCGGGCCTTTCGCCGTCTGATTTGCCGTCAAAGTTTCGTGGGAGGCTTGGGCGCTTGCTTCATTTTGAAATGCACCGCAACCCGGGTGGTCTGCTTGACGGGTTTTCCCGCCTTGGTCGCCGGATACCAGCGCCAATGGCTCTTCACATAGTCGGCGGCGGCGACGTCGAGCCGTTGATGGCCGCTGGGCTTGAACACCGAGGCTTGGGAGACGGCGCCATCGGTCCCGACCGTCACCGAAAGCGTCACAGTGCCTTCCTCGTGCAGCTTGAGCGATTCCTTGGGATAGGGCGGCAGGGAGCGGGTTTCCGTCACCGGCCGCAGATCCGTCGTGGCGGGCACCTTCGCCTGGGACTTTTGCGTGCGCGGTTGCGTGTGGGTTTGCGCCACGGCGACGGAGCCGGCCACCAGGCTGAGCAGCATCAGTCCCGTCACGGTGGACAGCGAGAAGCGCGGCGAGTCCACCGGTGCGTTCAGCAGCCGCGCCGCGCGGTCTTTCAGCTTGCCGCCGTTGGCGGCCAGCGCCAGCCTGGCTGTCATCCGCCCGGTTTCCAGCGTGGTCAGCGCCTCGACATACAGGGCCGCATCGCCGCAGGCCGTGACCGCGAAGTCGTCGCAGCAATGTTCGCGGTAGGTGCGGACCTGGCGGCTTACCCACCATACGGCCGGATGGTAGAACAGGATGGTCTCGACGGCGACCAGCGCGATATTGGTGATGGTGTCGAACCGGCGGATATGGGCGAGTTC
>JAZKDV010000092.1:0-11621 GCA_040387395.1 Pseudomonadota bacterium
CCGGGCGCGCGGGTCGCGGCCAACCTGCCCTATAACGTCGGCACCGCGCTCTTGATCAAATGGCTGACGGTGGAAAGCTGGCCGCCGGTCTGGGCCAGCCTGACCCTGATGTTCCAGAAGGAAGTGGCGCAGCGCATCACCGCCCAGCCCGGCACCGAACATTACGGACGGCTGTCGGTGCTGGCCCAGTGGCGCTGCACGGCGAAAATCCTGTTCGACGTCAACCCGCACGCTTTCGTGCCGCCGCCCTCGGTGACGTCTTCGATCGTGCGGCTGGAGCCGCGCAGCGAACCGCTGGCGCCCTGCAACCTTTCCGACCTTGAACGCATCACCGCAGCCGCCTTCGGCCAGCGCCGCAAGATGCTGCGGCAGAGCCTGAAGCCACTGGGCGGCGAAGCCCTGGCGCAAAAGGCCGGTATCGATCCCACCGCCCGGCCAGAAGACCTGACCATCGCGCAGTTCGCGGCCCTTGCCCGCGCCTTGGCGCAGCAAGCCTAAAAGCCGCGAAGCTTAAACTAGTCTTCCGACGAATTCGGAGATGCCGGTCTGGCGGCTGCGGCGCAGGCGTTCGGCATTGAGGATGGCCTGAATGTCGGCCAGCGCCTTTTCGACGTCGGTATTGACCACGACATAGTCATACTCAGGCCAGTGGCTGATTTCATCCGCCGCCTTGGCCATGCGGCCCGCCACGATCTCGTCGCTGTCCTGGGCGCGGTTGCGCAGCCGCCGCTCCAGCTCGTCATGACTGGGCGGCAGGATGAAGATGCTGACCAGATCGTCGCGCATCTTTTCCTTGAGCTGTTGGGTGCCCTGCCAGTCGATGTCGAACAGCACGTCGCGGCCCGCGCCCAGCTCGTCGGTCACCAGATGCGACGGCGTGCCGTAGCGGTTGCCGAACACGCTGGCATGTTCGAGGAACTTGCCTTCGCCCAGCCAGGTCTCGAACTCTTCGGCCTTGAGAAAATGATAGTCCTTGCCATGCACTTCACCGGGGCGCATGGCGCGGGTGGTGGCGGAGACCGACAGCGAGATATTCTTGTCGCTTTCCAGCAGACGGCGCGACAGCGTCGTCTTGCCCGCGCCCGACGGCGAGGACAGGACCAGCATCAGGCCGCGGCGGCTGATATTCTCATTCGACATTCTGGGACTGCTCGCGGAACTGGTCGATCACCGCCTTAAGGGCGAGGCCGATGCGGGTCAATGCGATGTCCGAGGATTTCGAACACAGCGTGTTGGCCTCGCGGTTGAATTCCTGGGCGAGGAAATCCAGCTTGCGGCCCACGCCCTTGCCTTGCGCCATCAAGGCGCGGGCGTCCTGGACATGGGCGGTGAGACGGTCCAGCTCTTCGCGCACATCGGCGCGGGTCGCCAGCAGCGCCACTTCCTGCGCCAGCCTGTCAGGGGCGACCTGTGCGCCCGCCATCAATTCGGCGAGCTGCGCCGACAGCCGCGCCTTCAGTGCTTCGGGCTGGGCCGCGGCGAGGGCAGCGGCTTCCTGTGTCAGCCGTTCAATGTCGCCGATCTGTGCATTCATCAAGGCCGCCAGCTTGGCACCTTCGTTGCCGCGCGCCTTGGCCAGCAGGTCGAGCGCCATCGCCAGGCTCTCCAGGATCGCCGCATCGCGCAGCCCCCGCGCCTGTTCGTCCAGCACGACGCCTTCGTCCTGCACGATCACGCCCTTGAGCGCCAGAATGCCGTCCACCCGGGCCGGGGCCATGCCGGTTTCGGCCGCCACTTCCCGCGCGATCCGGACCGCGCTGGCCAGCGCCGCGGCGTCGATCGAAAGGCCCCGCGCCGCTGCTTCGGTTTCCACCGTCAGGGATATCTGAAACGAGCCGCGCTGGAAGCGTTCGCCTGCCAGCCGCCGCGCCGGCGGCTCCAGCCCGTCATAACCGGGCGGGGTGCGCAGCCGCATGTCGAGGCTGCGGCCGTTGACGCTCTTGGCTTCCCAGCGCCAGCGCAGGCCGCCATGGCCGCCCGTGCTTTCGGCAAATCCCGTCATGCTGGCGACTGTCATCCACGACTCCTGTGCGCGGCGAACTTACCGCGCGCACCTGATCGCTGTCACGCGCTCAGCGGGCGCGGCGCCTGGCTGCGGGCTTGGGCAGGGCCGGCAGCGTTGCGTCCGGCAATGGCACATTGCCGGTTTCGTTCAAGGCTTCGCTGGCCTGCACCTCGCGCCGCGCCCTGCGCTCCATATTGCGCCAGGCGACGACGTTGCGGGCATGTTCGCCCATGGTGGCAGCGAAGACATGGCCGCCCGTGCCATTAGCGACAAAGAACAGGTCCTGGGTCTGGAGCGGGTTCAGCACGGCGGCGATGGAGTCCTTGCCGGGATTGGCGATGGGACCGGGCGGCAGGCCGGCGATGACATAGGTGTTGTAGGGCGTGGCGCCCTCGATCTCGCTCTGGCGGATGCCGCGTCCCAGGGGATAGCCCTTGGTGATTCCGTAAATGATGGTGGGGTCGGACTGAAGCCGCATGCCGACCTTAAGCCGGTTGACGAAGACGCTGGCGATATGAGGCCGTTCTGCGGGAAGCGCGGTTTCCTTTTCCACGATCGAAGCCAGGACGATGGCTTCGCGCATGGTGTTGTAGGGCAAGCCCTCGGCGCGGCCCGCCCAGCGGGCGGCGAGGACACGTTCCTGGGCGCGGCGCATCTGGTCCAGCAGACCGGCGCGGCTTTGCCCGCGGGTGAAAAGATAGGTTTCCGGCAGCAGCGTGCCTTCTTCGGGCACCGGTCCGGCATCGCCCGACAGCGCGCTGTGGTTCTGCACCATCTTCCAGATCATGTCGCTGGTCAGGCCTTCGGCCGCCGTCAGCCGGTGCTGGATGGATTTGCCGTCCACCAGGATCGCGGTGATCGCGCCCATCGAGGCGCCCGCGGGAAGTGCATATTCGCCCGCCTTGATCTTGTCGGCCAGCTTGCGGGTGCGCAGGCCGAGTTCGAACAGCCAGACATTGGGTACCGCGCCCCGGTCTTCCAGCATCTGGGCGACGTCATGGGCGCGGGTGCCCGGCGGAATCAGGACGATGGTTTCGCTTTGGGACGGGCCCGGCTGGTCCCACGACGCCTGGACCCAGGCAAAGGCGCAGGCCCCGATCACTCCCAGTACGACCAGGAGAACGAAGAAGCGCCGCATCTAGATCTTGGCGACGATCAGCGCGGCATTGGTGCCGCCGAATCCGAAACTGTTGGACATGGCGACATTGACCTCACGCTTCTGAGCCTTGTGCGGCACCAGATCGATCTGGGTGGTGACGTCGGGATTGTCCAGGTTGATGGTCGGCGGCACGATGCCGTCGCGCATCGCCAGCAGGCAGAAGATCGCTTCCACCGAACCGGCGGCGCCGAGCAGGTGCCCGATGGAGGATTTGGTCGAGGACATGGCGGTCTTGGAGGCCGCATTGCCCAGCAGGCGTTCCACCGCGCCCAGTTCGATGCCATCGGCCATGGTCGACGTGCCATGGGCGTTGACGTAATCGATGTCCGACGCCGAAACGCCAGCACGCTTCAGCGCCATGGTCATGGCGCGGAAACCGCCGTCGCCGTCTTCCGATGGGGCGGTGATGTGATAGGCGTCGCCTGACAGACCATAGCCCCGGACTTCGCCATAGATTTTCGCGCCGCGCGCCTTGGCGTGCTCATACTCTTCCAGCACCACGATGCCGGCGCCCTCGCCCATCACAAAGCCGTCGCGGTCCTTGTCATAGGGGCGCGAGGCCTTGGTGGGCGTGTCGTTGAAGGAGGTCGAGAGCGCCCGGCAGGCGTTGAAGCCGGCGATGCCCAGGCGGCAGACCGCGCTTTCGGCGCCGCCCGCCACCATCACATCGGCGTCATCGAACGCGATCAGCCGCGCCGCATCGCCAATGGCATGGGCGCCGGTGGCGCAGGCGGTGACCACCGCATGGTTGGGGCCCTTATAGCCATGCTCGATGGAGACATAGCCGGAAACCAGATTGATCAGCCGGCCGGGAATGAAGAAGGGCGAGAGACGCCGGGGGCCTTTTTCGTGGACCAGGATCGAGGCCTGCTCGATCCCGTCCAGCCCGCCGATGCCCGAACCGATCAGGACGCCGGTACGGCAGCGGTCTTCCTCGGTCTTGGGCTGCCAGCCGGAATCCCGTACCGCCTGCGTCGCGGCAGCCAGGCCATAGATGATGAAATTATCCATGCGCCTTTGTTCCTTGGCGTCCACCCACTGGTCGGGATTGAAAGTGCCGTCCGTGCCGTCGCCGCGCGGAACCTGGCAGGCGATCTTGGTCGCCAGGTCATCCACCTTGAAACGGGTGATGGGACTGGCGCCGGATTGCCCGGCCAGTAGGCGTGACCAGGTCTCTTCCACCCCGCATGCCAGCGGCGTGACAAGACCCAGGCCCGTGACGACGACCCTGCGCATAAGGCTTAAACCTTTATCGCCGGATCAGGAGGCGTTGGCTTTGTCGATGTATTTGACGGCGTCGCCGACGGTCACAATGGACTCGGCCGCGTCATCGGGAATTTCGATGCCGAATTCTTCTTCGAACGCCATCACCAGTTCGACGGTGTCCAGGCTGTCGGCACCCAGATCTTCGATGAAGGACGCAGTATCCGTGACCTTCTCGGCGTCGACGTTCAAATGCTCGACAACGATCTTCTTCACGCGCTCGGCAGTATCGCTCATGGACTTGTAAGCCTCTCTAGATTTCAAACCGGCAACTGGGGAAACGCCGGGACCCCCACATTGGGTGCTTCGTGAAGGTGGCCGGTTAGGTAACATAAACCTTTCCCCGCCGCCAACAAAGCAACTAACCCATTGATATCAATATCATATCATCGCCATCCCGCCATTCACATGGACGGTTTCGCCGGTGATATAGGCCGCTTCCTCGGAAGCCAGATAGGCGACGGCGGCGGCAATTTCCGCCGGGCTGCCCATGCGTCCGGCCGGAATGCGGCCCGCGATCATCTCTTTTTGCTGGTCGGTCAGCACATCGGTCATTGCGGTCTGGATGAAACCGGGCGCCACGGCATTGACCGTGATGTTGCGGCTGGCGACTTCGGCCGCCAGACTTTTTGTCATGCCCACCAGGCCAGCCTTGGCGGCGGCGTAATTGCCCTGTCCGGGATTGCCGGTGGCGCCGACCACCGAGGTGATCTGGACGATGCGGCCCCAGCGCTTTTTCATCATGCCGCGCAGCACGGCGCGGGAGAGGCGGAAGGCGGCGGTGAGATTGACCGCGATCACCTGGTCCCACTCGTCATCCTTCATGCGCATGAAGAGATTGTCTTTGGTGATGCCGGCATTGTTGACCAGAATGTCGATCGGCGCACCGGCGGCTTCTTCCGCCGCCTTGGGCAGCGCTTCGACGCTGGCGATGTCCGAAAGATTGGCGGGAGCGATAAAGGCACGCTCGCCCAGCTCAGCCCGCACCGCTTCCAGCGCTTCGGCGCGGGTGCCGGACAGGACAACTTTCGCGCCCTGGCCGTGCAGCGCCTTGGCGATGGCGCCGCCGATGCCGCCGGAGGCTCCGGTGATCAGTGCGGTCTTGCCGGTCAGATCAAACATTCAGAGCGCCTTTCCAAAAGCTTCCAGGTCGGCGGGCGTTTCCAGCGCGACCGTGGCAAGGTCCTTGTCGATGCGCTTGACCATGCCGGTGAGGACCTTGTTGCCGAACTCAACTGTCGTGTCCACACCCAGCGATTTCAGGGACAGAATGCTTTCGCGCCAGCGCACCCGGCCCGTCACCTGCTCCACCAGCAAGCGGCGAACGGTTTCGGGATCGCTGGCTTGCGATGCGGTGACATTGGCTAGCACCGGCACGGCGAGCGGACGGATGGTCACGGCGGCCAGCGCCTCGGCCATCCGGTCGGCGGCAGGCTTCATCAAGGGACAATGAAAGGGCGCGGACACCGGCAGCGGCAAGGCGCGCTTGATGCCCTTGGCCTTGGCGATCTCGCCGGCGCGGGCTAGCGCGTCCAGCGTGCCGGAAATCACCACCTGCCCCGGGGCATTGTCATTGGCGACGACGCAGGTGCCGCCGCCTGCGGCGGCTTCCTTGGCGACCTCTTCGGCCTGTTCGATTTCCGCGCCGATCAGCGCGGTCATGCCGCCCTCGCCCAGCGGCACCGCCGACTGCATGGCAAGGCCGCGGGTTTTCAGAAGGCGCGCGGTGTCGGCGAGGGTGAAGGCCCCGGCGGCGCAGAGCGCGGAATATTCGCCAAGACTGTGACCGGCGACCAGCCGTGCGTGTTTGGCGAGGTCGAGCCCCATCTCCTTTTCCAGCACCCGCACCACCGCGATGGCATTGGCCATGATCGCCGCTTGCGCATTCTCGGTCAGCAGCAGATCGGCTTCCGGGCCTTCCCACATGATGCGGGAGAGCTTCTGGGACAGCGCGTCATCGACTTCCTGAAAGGTCTCGCGCGCGGCGGCAAAAGCGTCGGCCAGCGGCTTGCCCATGCCGACGGCCTGGCTGCCCTGTCCGGGAAAAAGGAATGCGCGAGTCATAACGGCAGACAAATCAAGAGCATCCTCTCAAGTCAAGGCTTGAGCCATTTCTGCATATTGATCCGCGGCATGGGCTCATAACCGATGCGTTCGTAAAACGCGGCGACCTGATGATTGGTTTCGCGCACCATCAGATGCGCCTTGGGCACACCGCGCTCTTTAAGCCACGCTTCGGCGGCTTCGACCAGCATCCGTCCGATGCCCTGGCGCCGCAGTACAGGCGCAACTGCAACATAGTAAAGCCAGCCGCGATGACCGTCATGGCCCACCATGATGGCGCCGGCGATGTCTGCAATATCGTCTGGCCCGGCCAGCAGAATGTCGGAAGACGGCTTGCCCCGCGCGAAACGGAAATCCTGGACCGGATCGTTATACGACGTGGTGAGGCCGCAAGCCTGCCACAGCGCGACCACCGCCGCTTCGTCCTGCGCCGTCGCGCTGCGGATTATCACCGTGCGGCGACCAGCGCCTCGGCGGCGCGGCGCGAAGCCGCCTGCAGGCGCGAACCCCAGACATAGCGGCAGAAGAAAGCGAAAACGGTGATGCCCACGACCCAGCCCAAGAGTTCGATGCCGGTGGCGCGGATGGTCCAGTGCGCCAGCAGCCAGGTCACCCCCAACCCAAAACCGACCGGGGCGCACAGCACCGCCAGCGCCAGCAGGATGATGGCAAGGCTGGCGATCTCCGCCCCGATGCCCGCCAGCAGCCGGTCGAGCCGCAGCCATGTGGCGCGCAGCTTGTGCGCGCGGACCTGTTCTTCGATGGAATCCATCTTCATGGCACAGCCCCTCAACCTGCTCGGCAGTATAGCGATTCCGCGAAGCTTCTGGAAATGAGCCTGCGCTCTATTTAAAGGCCTCGATATTGCAGCTCACCAGCACGCCCAGGAAGCGATAGCCGCTGCCATCGTCCTTGAACTCGCCGAATTCCGGCACGCGGCGGATATCGCGAAAGCCCGCCTGGGTGAGGAAATTTCCCAGAAAATCGAAATTCAGACCGCTGAGATGCACGTCATGGGCGTCCTGCCGTCCGCCGAACAGCATACGCATGATCTGAAAGCGGCCATCCACCTTGACGTTGGGATGCAGGAACAGCCGGCACAGCGTGTCCATGTCGGGCACCGAGACGCGCAACCGTCCGCCGGGCTGCAGCACGCGGTGAAAGCCTTTCAGCGCATTCTGGATTTCGCCGTCATAGCCCAGATGCTCCAGCACATGGGAGCAGTAGATCTCGCTGCAGCTCTCATCGGCCAGGAACGACAGGTCGCGGCAATCGCCGACATGATCGACATAGTCGCGCGGCTCGGCGTCGAGGATGAACCAGCCTTCCCGCGGCTCCTGGCCGCCGATATGCAGCCGGATGCCGCTCATGCCGGGCGAGTGCGGAAGAATGCCCGCCCGATCACGATCACCGACACACCCGCCAGCAGCAGCATGCCCGCCAGCAATTCCATGCCGAAGACGAAGTTGCCGGTGGCCTGCCGCGCCCAGCCCATAACATAAGGACCAAAGAAGCCGCCGAGATTGGCGAAGGAATTGAGCAGCGCCAGGCCCGCCGCCGCCGCGGTGCCCCGCAGCAGCATCGCCGGCAGGGTCCAGAACACCGCCAGTGCCGCATAGATGCCGCAGCACGCCAGGCAGAGCGAGGCGATCACCAGCCCGTGATGATCGAACCAGACCGCACCCAGCAATCCGGCGGCGCCCGCGAAGGCGCCGAAAGCAACATGCCCGGCGCGCTCGCCCGTGCGGTCACTGGACCAGCCCAGCGCCACCATCGCGCCCATCGCCAGCAGGTAGGGCAGCGCCACGATGAAGCCGGTTTCGATATTGGAGTAGCCCATCGCCTTGACCATCTGCGGCTGCCACAGGTTGAGGCCGTACAGCGCGATGACGATAGAGAAATCGGGGATCATCAGGATCCAGATGCGCTTGTCCCACAGCATTTCCTTGAAGCCGTGCAGCGCCCCGATCATGGAATCAAGGCGCGTATCTTCCGCCAGCCGCGCCGCGATGATGCGTTTCTCGTCCTGCGACAGCCACTTGGCCTTGGCAGGACCGTCGGGCAGGAACCACAGGGTCGCAATGCCGATCACCAAGGATGGGATGCCTTCCAGCAGCAGCATCCATTGCCAGCCGCGCAGGCCCAGCCCTTCGACGCCCAGCAACGCACCCGATATCGGGCCGCCGATCACCACCGCCAGCGGCACGCCCGCCAGGAACAGAGCGATAAAGCGCGCCCGCGTCGCGGCGGGAAACCAGTAGGTCATGTACAGCACCATGCCCGGAAACAGGCCGGCTTCGGCCGCGCCCAGCAGGAAACGCAGCACGCAGAAGCTCACCGGCTCGGTCACGAAGGCGGTCATCATGGAGAGCACGCCCCAGGTGACGCAGATGCGGCACATCCATAGCCGCGCGCCGACCTTTTGCAGCATCAGGTTCGAGGGCACCTCGAACAGGAAATAGCCCCAGAAGAAGATGCCGGAGGCAAAGCCGAAAATCTCCGGCGTGAAGCCCAGGTCCTGGTTCATCGACAGGGCGGCGAAGGAGATGTTCACCCGGTCCAGGAAGCTGGCGACGTACATCACCGCCATGAACGGGATCAGCCGCCAGGCGGCGCGCGTCAGAATGCCATCGGACGCAATGCGGTCAGCTTCGGAGATCATCTAGCTTTTTCGAACGAGGCTTTTGGACAGAAGCTGCATTGAACCGGCCGCGACGATCAGCACGCCGACGCACATCCACAGGCCCGCGCGGTGATCGCCGGTCGCCTGCCGCAGCCAGCCCATCAGGTAGGGCCCCAGAAAGCCGCTGAGGTTTCCGACACTGTTGATCAGCGCGAAGGCGCCCGCCGCGGCGGTGCCGCCCAGAAACAGCGGCGGCACCGTCCAGAAGGTCGAAAGCCCCGCATAGACACCGCCCGACACCAGGCAGAAACCGGCAATCACGATCACATCACTGGTGCCCATCGCCGCCACCGCATAGCCAACGGCCGCGATCAGCGCCGACAGGCTGAAATGCAGCGCCCGCTTGCCGGTGCGGTCGCTGGAGACGCCCATGCCCCACAGGATGATCAACGAGAAGAGATAGGGGATCATCACGATCGCGCCGGTCTCGTTGTTGGAGTAGCCCATGCCCTTGATCATCTGCGGCATCCAGAAGCCCAGCGCATAGATGCCGAACACGATGCAGAAATCGGGAATCATCAGCGCCCAGACCCGCCAGTCCCTGAACATGCCGGAAAGGCCATGGACCTCGGCATGCGGCTCCTGCGCCAGCTGCGCCAGCGCCACATCCTTTTCGCGCTGGGACAGGAAGTTCGCCTTGGTCGGATTGTCGGGCAGGAACCACAGCGCCAGGATGCCGAGACCGAAGGTGGGAATGGCTTCGAGGATGTACATCCATTGCCAACCATGCAGGCCGTACATGTCCAGGCCCAGCAGCCAGGTCGAGAGCGGGGCGCCGATGATGTTGGAGATGGGAATGCCGGCGCAGAAGATCGCCAGGATTCGGGCCCGCGTCGCGGACGGAAACCAGTAGGTGAAATACAGCAGGATGCCGGGATAGAAGCCGGCTTCCGCCACGCCCAGCAGGAAGCGGATGATGTAGAAGCTGATGGGGCCCTGCACAAAGGCGGTCGCCATCGAGATCACTGCCCAGGTCAGCATGATCCGCGACAGCCACAGCCGCGCGCCCACCTTTTCCATGATCAGGTTCGACGGCACTTCGAACAGGAAATAGCCCAGGAAGAAGATGCCGGCGGCAAAGCCGTAGATCTCGGGCGTGAAGCCCAGATCCTGGTTCATGGTCAGGGCGGCGAAGCCGACATTCACCCGGTTGAGGAAGGCGGCGATGTACATCACCACGATCAGCGGCACGAGGCGCAGAGCCGCCTTGCGGAAAACCGCTTCCGCTTCGCTATTCACAACTGTCATGAAGCCCCCGATTGCTGCGCAAAGGGTGGCGCGAAGCCCGCGCCGATTGCAAGCGCGGCTGTTTGCGGTTGGAGGCGATGCTGGTGTGGTTTGCGCGCACGGCGGCGGCGACCTCTGAAGGCCTGTCGCGCGCCAACCGCCCCCGGGACGGCCACAGCAGGGAGTCACGGGCACGGGCCGCTAAGATACTGATTTCATTGAAGCCCGCAGGGGAAATCTAGGTTTTTGGCGCAAAACCTTGCTCCGCTGGGCGCCTTCCTCTATAGCCCCGCCCTCAACGGCTGCGGTCGGCCGGGGCCCTCTCACAAGGAGGGTGTGCGCATGGTGCGCCTCCCGGACGAGCCAAGGCGAGGTGCAGATCCCCTGCCCTTCGTTCCGCGGCCAACCGAAAGGGACCAAGATGGCTCTTTATGAGCATCTTCTGATCGCGCGCCAGGATATCAGCGCGCAACAGGTGGACGCACTGGCCACCCATCTCAAGACCATCGTCGAAGGCGAAGGCGGCAAGATCGAGAAGCAGGAATATTGGGGCCTGCGCGGACTTGCCTATCGCATCAAGAAGAACCGCAAGGGCCATTACGTCCTGCTGAACATCAACGCGCCGGCGGTTGCGGTGATCGAGCTGGAACGCCAGCTCAAGATCAACGAAGACGTGCTGCGCTACATCACCGTCAAGGTGGACCAGTTCGACGTTTCGTCGAGCAAGGCCCGCCGCGACGACAAGCCCGAAGGCGCGAAGCCTGAAGGCGAAGCCGAGGAGATCCTGGTATGAGCTTTGGTGGAAACCGTGACGGCGGCCGCGAAGGCGGACGTGGTGGAGATCGTGAAGGCGGACGCGGCGGCGACCGCGAAGGCGGACGTGGCGGCCGGGAAGACGGCGCGCGCCGTCCCTTCTTCCGCCGCAAGAAGACCTGCCCCTTCTCCGGCGATAACGCGCCGAAGATCGACTATAAGGACGTCAAGCTCCTGCAGCGCTTCATTTCCGAACGCGGCAAGATCGTTCCGTCCCGCATCACCGCGGTCAGCAACAAGAAGCAGCGCATTTTGGCCAACGCCATCAAGCGCGCCCGCTTCATGGCGCTGCTGCCCTACGTCGTGAAGTAGGAGAACCACCATGCAAGTGATCCTGCTCGAACGCGTCGAGAAACTCGGCCAGATCGGCGACGAAGTGAAGGTGAAGGACGGCTTCGCCCGCAACT
>JAZKDV010000093.1:0-3320 GCA_040387395.1 Pseudomonadota bacterium
TGTCGAGCATCCGGCCGCCGAACACTTCTTCGATCCGGCGCTGGCCGCCGACTATGACGTCTTCCTGCTGTATGACGCATTCGCGGGCAGCAAGATGAGCGCGCCGGACGCCAACGGCCGCCGCACCCGCATCTCGCCGCCGCCGTCCGCCAAGCTGCAGGCCAACATGAAGAAGCTGATGCAGAACGGCGACAAGGGCTTTGTCTTCTTCCATCACGCGCTGGCCTCCTGGGTTCATAGCTGGCCCGCCGGCGTCAACGGCTCGAATGCCTATGTCGAGATGATGGGCGGCGCCGCCGACTGGGGCACGCCGCTGAAGAACCTGCGCGGCAAGACCTATCCCAACTCGGGCTATCGCCAGGGCACCGAGCAGCGCATCACCGTGGTCGACAAGGCCCATCCGATCACGCAAGGCTTGCCGGCGCAGTTCGACCTGATCGACGAGACCTATCTGTGCCCGATGTTCGAGGATTCGGTGCACTGCCTGACCCGCACCAACTTCCTGCCCACCGCCGACAAGTTCCTGATGGCGCCCAACAGCGCCAATGTCGGCGCCGGTCATGAGCCGGGCAGCACCATGACCAGCTGGGTCAAGACGGCGGAGAATTCGCCCATCGTCTATATCCAGCACGGCCATGACAACAATGCCTGGTCCAACCCCTATTGGCAGAAGCTGATGCTCAACAGCATCAAGTGGGCGGCCTCGCCGGAATCCAAGACCTGGGCCAAGGCCAATTCCAAGCGCATCTTCGTCTGAGGATACGCCAATCCATCAAAAGGCCCCGGAGCGATCCGGGGCCTTTTCTTTTTGCGCGGCTTCGCCGTAGCATCCGCGCCAAATTGCTTCGCAGGAGAAAATTCATGACCGACGACAAGAAGACCCTTTCACGCCGCGGCGTCATCGGCAGCGCCGCCGCGGTGGCCGCCGCCACGACCCTGCCGGCGCAGGGCGTGATCCTGCCGCCGCCCGCAGCAGGAGCGCCGCGCGGCCCGCAGGGCGGCACAGGCCCGATCCGGGTGATGTTCGTGTCGCAGTATCACGGCTTCGACCGCGAAAACCTGTTCGCGATGCTGGACGAGTTCGGCAGCCAGATCACCTGGACCCATGTCGAAAATCCCGCCGCCATGGCCTTCATGGATCCCAAGCTGGCGCAGGATTACGACGTCTTCCTGTATTACGACGCCTTCAATGGCCGCAAGGAACTGGCGCGCAGCGCCGACGGCACGCGCAATTTCAGCTTTTTCGATCCGCCAAAGGAATACCGCGCCAATCTGAAGGCGCTGATGCAGGGCGGCGAGAAGGGCTTCGTCTTCTTCCACCATGCGCTGTCGTCCTGGATCCGCTGGCCGGAATATGTCGAGATGCTGGGCGGCGTCGCCGACTGGGATGTGCCGCTGACCAACATTCGCGGCAAGAATTACCCGCGCTCCGGCTATCGGGGCCGCACGCCCCAAACCATCACGGTGCAGGACAAGGCCCATCCCATCACGCAAGGCCTGCCGCCGACCTTCGAAATCCTGGACGAGACCTATCTGTGCCCCATGTTCGAAGACAGCGTGCATTGCCTGCTGCGCACCGATTTCGAACCGGTGGCGGAATCGTTCCGCCCCGAACAGGCCGGTCATCCGCGCGGCAGCAACATGACCGCCTGGGTCAAGGCGGCGGAACGCTCGCCGCTGGCCTATATCCAGCACGGCCATGACAATGCGGTCTGGACCAACGTCCATTTCCAGCGGCTGATGCTGAACGCGATCAAGTGGGCCGCGTCGCCCGAATCCAAGGCCTGGGCGCGCGCCAACCCGAAGAAAATCTTCGCGTAAATTCCTGCCGCCCAAATAGGCAGCGAAAATATCTGGCCTTTCAGGCGCTTACAAATTCCCGTCGCATTCACCCTGCGACGGGAAATTCTTTGGCGCGAAGGTCCGTATGCGCCATTATGGCGGGATGATTTCCGTCGTCATCCCAACCGCCAATTCCGAACGCCTGTTGCCGCGCTGTTTCGACAGCCTGATCACGGCTGCGGTACGCGGCGTGGTGCGCGAAGTGATTGTCAGCGATTCCGGCTCGACCGACGAGACCCTCGCCATCGCCGATGCCGCCGGCGCCCATATCGTCCATGCCGGCAAGGGCCGCAGCGAGCGGCTGACCGGCGGCGCAGCCATCGCCAAAAGCGACTGGCTGCTGTTCCTGCATCCGGAAACCGCGCTGGAGCCTGGTTGGGAAGTCGAGGCGGAATCGTTCATCGACCAGGCGGTGATGGAACGCCCGCGTGCCGCCGTGTTCCGTTTCGCGCTGGAGGATTTCGGCGGCGAGGCCCGCCGCGCCGAAGCCAAGGTGGCGCTGCGCACCGCGCTCTTTGCCTTGCCGTTCGGCGACCAGGGACTGCTGATACCCAAACGTCTGTACCAGAAGATCGGCGGTTATCGCGCGCTGGCCCAGATGGAGGATGCCGATATCGTCCGCCGCATCGGCCGCAGCCGCCTCGTGTCGCTGCGCGCCCGCGCCGTCAATGTGCCGCGCGCCCCCAAGGGCAGGCTGCGCGGTTTCACCCTGACGCTGCTGCACGCCTTGCGCGTACCCAGCCGCGTCGTCGCAAAGCTCTGAGTTTTAATGGTCGCGCCGCGAGGCTTTCGCTTCGCTCAAGTTCGCGCCGCTACTTCTCTGAACTCAGCCTGAGGCCATAGGCGTTGACCGACGGCGCCGCCGCGGCTGCCTGCGGCGGGCGATAGGTCGGCCATTGGCCGCGCGCGGTTTCGTCCAGGCTCTTGGCATCCTGGCCGAAGCGGCGGCGATACAGCCAGTGATAGACCATCAGCCGCCTCACATAGGAACGGGTTTCCGCCACCGGAATGCTTTCCACGAACAGCAGCGGATCGTTGCCGCCGGCCTTGGTATTGCGCCAGCGGCTCACCGAACCGGGGCCGGCATTGTAGGCGCCCCCCAGGTGCAGCAGGTTGCCATCGAGCTGGCTCAGCAGCATCTCGATATACTTCTGGCCCGCCGCCAGCGCCGTGCTGGGATTGTTGAGGGTTTCAGGATCGGTCACGCCCAGCCGCTTGGCGGTGGCGGGCATGATCTGCATCAACCCGCGCGCGCCCACCGGCGAGGTGGCCGAGACCTGGAAGCGGCTTTCGATGCGCGCAAAGGCCAGCACCAGCGAGGAATCGATCCGGTAGCCGCCATCGGGACTGTAGGGCGGCACCGGGAACAGTCCCGTCAGCAACAGGCCGCGCGCGGCGCTTTTCTCCGAAGCGCGAAGCTCGACATTGGGCACGCCGATGCCGCGCGCCAGCGCCGCCATGGCCGGGTCGAGCCGCTC
>JAZKDV010000094.1:0-10236 GCA_040387395.1 Pseudomonadota bacterium
TAGGCTGCCGAAAGCGGCGAGTTGGCGACGATCAGCGCCAGCACCGTCACACCCAGCAGCAGCACGCCGCTGGCCGCTTCGCTCTTGAAGAATTTCTCGACCATCAGGCCGAGCCTAGCCGTCCGCATGATAGAATCGCAAATGAGTCGAGGGCCGCATGAAAACGCCGGATAACACCCCCATGCGCTGGGCCGCCGGCATTTTCATGGTGTCGCCGCTGCTAACCATGACCGGCTATTACCTGGTGATCGGCGTTGCCGGCACGGTGCTGGGGATCGGCATGGGCGGCGGCATCAAGACGCTGGGCCAGGGCGTTGTCGCGCTGCTGTCGTTCCTGATCCCGGTGGTTCTGTTGATTGCGCTGTGGCGCGGCTATTACCGGTTTTTTGTCTCCGCCTTCGCCGCCGCGCCGCCGCCGGTCGCCGCCTCGCTGATGATTGCCGCCGCCGGCTGGTGGGCCGGACCGGGCGCATGGCTGCTGTTTTTTGAAAGCGATCCCACCATGCCCTGGATCGTGCTGATGTTTGGCGTCGCGGCGGCCTGGACGCTGATCACCGTGGTGGCGTTCATCCGCTACAGGCGCGATGCCCGCTGGACGCTGCTGGGCGCGCCCTTCGTGCTCTACGGTCCGTTTATTTTTGTGCTCGCCCAGGTGATGGTCCCGGCGATCCACTAGGCGGCTTCACTTCTCCGGATTGACCAGCGCCTGATAGGTCAACACGCGCGCCATCGGCCGCAGGTCTTCGACGCCGCCGCCCAGCCGCTGCACCATGCCGACAAAGATCAGGTCGTTGGTGGGATCGACCCAGAACCATGTGGCCGCCGCGCCGCCCCAGTCATAGCTGTCCTTGCCGTCCATGCGGCCAGCGCTGCGCGGGTCCAGCACGATGCGCACATCCATGCCGAAGCCGACGAACTCGCTGAAGCCCTGCGGTCCGGTGAAGGATTTCAGCACCTCCGGCGGCACGACATTGGTGGCGATCAGCTCGACGGCCGCGGGCGACAGAAGACGCGCGCCATCCAGTTCGCCCTTGTTCAAAAGCATCTGCGCGAAGCGGGCATAGTCGCCCGTTGTGGAGAACAGCCCGCCGCCGCCATTTTCCCGAAACTCGGGCTTGAGCAGGTCGCGGATGATGCCGGGTTGTGGCGCGCCCAGCTTTCCGCTGGCGGGATCGCCCTGATACACCTCGGCCAACCGGCCCTCGCGTCCGGCTATCCGGAAACTGGTATCGGTCATCTTCAGCGGCTTGAAGATGCGCTGGTCGAAGAACGCGCCCAGGCTTTGCCCCGACAATTTCTCGACGATGGCGCCCTGGATATCCACCGCGATGGAGTAGGCCCAGCCGGTGCCCGGCTGGAATTTCAGCGGGATGTCGGCCATGCGCTCGATCATCTGTTGCTGCGTGGCGGTGGGCAGGACGTTTTTGTCCTGGAACAGGCGGTCCACCGCATGCGCGCTGTCCAGGCCATAGCCGAAGCCCGCCGTGTGGCTCATCACTTCGCGCATGGTGGGCGGGCGCTTCACCGGCACGGTGATCATCTGGCCCTTGGCGTCGGTGCCGGTCATCACCCGCAGGTTCTTGAATTCGGGGATGAACTTGGTCACCGGATCGTCCATCTGCCACTTGCCGTCCTCGAACAGCATCATCATGGCGACGCCGGTGACGGGCTTGGTCATGGAATAGATGCGGAAGATGGTATCCGCCGTCATCGGCGTTCCCTTGGCCAGGTCCGACTGGCCGTAGATTTTGGACTGCACGATCTTGCCGTGGCGGGCCAGCAGGGTGGTCATGCCGGCGACCCGGCCATCGGCCACCACCTTGGCCATGTAATCGTCCAGCTTCTTCAGCCGCGCGGAATCAAAGCCGACGCTTTCCGGCCGCGCGCTGGGCAGCTGCGCGGCCGCCGGAAGGGCCGTCAGGCAAAGGGCGGTGACGACAGCAATCAGGGCGTGCGCGGATTTTTTAAGCATTGATCCCCCAGAGAATTATTTTGACCAGCCTAACCACCGCCACACCAGAATCGCAAATGGTGCAAAAAAAGGGCGCCACGAAGGGCGCCCTTTTTTATTCATTCTGCGGTAAGCCTCCGCCCTCGCCGCTACGCGGCTCGAAGCGGGGCCAGCTTTTCTAATTCGCTACGCTCATAAGAAAAGCTAGGCCTACGCGTCCATCGCCTGCTTGGCGCGCTTGCGCTCATGCGGCTTCAGGGCGCGCTTGCGCAGGCGGATGTTCAGCGGCGTCACCTCGACCAGCTCATCGTCCTGGATATACGCCATCGCCTGTTCCAGGGTCATGGGCACGATGGGGGTCAGCTTGACCGCCTCGTCCTTCGAGGTGGTGCGGATGTTGGTGAGCTGCTTGGACTTCAGCGGATTGACGTCCAGGTCATTGTCCTTGGCGTTCTGGCCGATGATCATGCCTTCATAGACCTTGGCGCCGGTCGAGATGAACAGCTTGCCGCGCTCTTCGATGTACCAAAGGCCATAGGTCACCGCTTCGCCCTGCTCGGTCGAGATCAGCACACCATTGATGCGGCCGCCGACGCTGCCCTTGTGCGGGGCATATTCCAGAAACATGCGGTTCATGACCCCGGTGCCGCGCGTGTCGGTGAGGAATTCGCCGTGATAGCCGATCAGGCCGCGCGCCGGGCCGTGGAAGATGATGCGGGTCTTGCCGGCGCCGGTGGGGCGCATGTCGGTCATTTCGCCTTTGCGCTGCGAGATCTTCTCGATCACGGTGCCGGTATAGGCGTCATCGACGTCGACCGTGACTTCCTCGATCGGCTCCAGCTTTTCGCCATTCTCGGTCTTCATCACGACGCGCGGACGGCTGATCGACAGCTCGAAGCCTTCGCGGCGCATGGATTCGATCAGCACGCCGAGCTGCAATTCGCCGCGGCCCGACACTTCGAACGCGCCTTCGCCGGTTTCGGTGACCTTCAGCGCGACATTGCCTTCGGCTTCGCGGATCAACCGTTCGCGGATGACGCGGCTCTGCACCTTGTCGCCTTCGCGGCCCGCATAGGGGCTGTCATTGACCGAGATGGTCATGGACAGGGTCGGCGGATCGATCGGGTGCGAGGGCACCGCGTCGGTCACGGTCAGGTCGCACAGCGTGTCGGCGACGGTGGCGGTTTCCAGGCCGGCAATGGCGACCAGGTCGCCGGCTTCGACGCGTTCCACCGGCACACGGGCGAGGCCGCGGAACGCCAGCAGCTTGGTGACGCGGGTCTTTTCGATCACTTCACCGGCGGCGTTCAGCGCCTTGATGTTGCGGCCCATGGTGACCGAGCCGGATTCGACGCGGCCCGTCAGGATGCGGCCCAGAAACGGATCGGCTTCCAGGGTGGTGACCAGCATCTTGAAGGGATGTTCGTCGCCCGCCAGCTTCTGCGGCTTGGGCGGCGGCACGTCTTCGACGATACGCTTGAACAGCGGCGACAGGTCCTTGCGCTCGTCTTCCAGTTCGTTGACGGCCCAGCCGTTGCGGCCCGACGCGTACAGGTGATGGAAGTCGAGCTGGCTGTCATTGGCTTCCAGCGCCAGGAACAGGTCGAAAATGGATTCCAGGGTTTCGGCGGGCTGGGCGTCGCTGCGGTCGATCTTGTTGATGACCACGATGGGCTTGAGGCCCAGTTTCAAAGCCTTGGCCAGCACGAACTTGGTCTGGGGCATGACGCTTTCTGCCGCGTCCACCAGCAGCACGACGCCGTCCACCATCGACAGGATGCGTTCGACTTCGCCGCCGAAATCGGCATGGCCGGGGGTATCGACGGTGTTGATGCGCACGCCGTTCCACTCGACCGAGGTGCACTTGGCCAGGATGGTGATGCCGCGCTCGCGCTCCTGGTCGTTGGAGTCCATGGCGCGTTCGGCCATCTGCTGGTTTTCGCGGACCGAGCCGGACTGCTTCAACAGCTGGTCAACAAGGGTGGTTTTGCCATGGTCGACATGGGCGATGATGGCGATATTGCGGATTTCCATGGGGACCAGAATCATAAGAGTGAGGGGCGCGGAAGGCGGGCTTATAGGCGGGGCCCTGCTGCGGAGCAACAAGATGTCGATTCCGACCGTCAGGAAAATGTCAGAATTAACGTGTTTTAATAGGAAATCCGGGCGGTTAGCTCGATCGGGATTCACGAATTCCGGGACAATTGTGAGAGGCTTTTCTCCTATAAGGAGCGTATAAATCCGTGCAGAAGCCGGATCGGGCCGCCCCCTGGACCATCAAGGGGGCGTTTAAATGCCGCCCGATACCCAGCCGACACGGGTCCGCCACCAGCACGGCGGACATCAGAGGAAACGGGTATCCATCAGGCCCGCCGCCCCCCGGACGGCGTGGCGTTTTTGTTGTCAGGATTTTTGAGCCGATGAACGTCCAGGTCACGCCCCCGCCATCTTCCAAGGTGCAGAGCCGCACCGAGGTGTCCGCGGCGCGCAGCTTTCCCACGCGCAAGCACCTGATCGGCGCCGCCGGCCTGGCCCTCGCTTTGGCCGGCTTCTGGTATTTCACCAACACCAGCGCCCCGCCCCAGCGCCGCATGATGGCGGCTCCGGTTCGAGTCGCCGCCGTCGAGCAGCGCGACATGCCGGTGATCGAGCGCACCATCGGCACCGTGATCGCCAATTCCACCGTGTCGGTGAATGCCCGCGTCACCGGCCAGCTCACCCGCGCCTTCTTCCGCGAAGGCCAGATGGTCAAGACCGGCGACCTGCTGTTCCAGATCGACCCGCGCCCCTATCAGGCGACCTATGACAATGCGACCGCCGCCATGGCGTCGGCCAAGGCCAAGTTTGACCGCTACACCCGGCTCAAGGGCCAGAACGCGATTTCCCCGCAGGAGGTCGACGACGCCCAGGCCACCTATCTGGAAACCCGCGCCACCGCCGAAGCCGCGCGCCTCAACCTGGAATTCACCCAGATCCGCTCGCCGGTGAACGGCAAGACCGGCCCGATCCTGATCCAGCCCGGCAACATGGTGGCCTCGTCTTCCAGCGCCAATGCCAGCGCTACGCCGCTGGTGACCATCAACGAAATCCAGCCGGTGAAGATTTCCATATCCCTGCCACAGTCCGAACTGCCGCGCATCCAGGAAATGGTGCGCACGCCCCAGGGCCTGGTCATCACCATGGCGCTGCGCGAAGCCGGCGCCGCAAAAGACATCGCCGCCAAGGTGGACTTCATCTCCAACGCCGTGACCAACACCACCGGCACCATCGAGCTGCGCGCCACCTATCCCAATGCCGACCTGGCGCTGGTGCCGGGCCAGCTCGTCAATGTGGTGGCGGGGCTGTCGGAAATCAAAAACGCCATCGTGGTGCCGCGCGAAGCGGTCAATACCGGCCCCGAAGGCACCTTCGTCTATCGCGTGGTGGACGGCACCGCCCAGCAGGTGACAGTGCGCACACTGTTCGACGATGGCACCCATGCCGCGCTGGATGCGCGCCTGAATCCGGGCGACCGCGTCATCACCGACGGCCAGATCCGCGTCGTGCCGGGCGCCAAGGTGCAGGTCAATGGCACTCGCGGCCAGAAGGGCGGCGCCAAAGGCAGCCCACAGACCAGCGGCCATCAACGCCCGAATGAAGGCTGACGTTTTTTAAGAACCTGAGAAGGCCTAGCAGATGAATCTTTCGCGCCCCTTCATCGACCGCCCGGTGATGACCACGCTGTGCATGGCCGCGCTGGTGATCTTTGGCGGCTATGGCTATGCCAGCCTGCCGGTTTCCGACCTTCCCAACATCGATTTCCCCACCATCCAGGTCAGCGCCTCGCTGCCGGGCGCCGACCCCGACACCATGGCCTCGTCGGTCGCATCCCCGCTGGAAAACCAGTTCTCGACCATCCAGGGCATCGACCAGATGACCTCGTCGAGCGAGCAGGGCCGCACCAGCATCCAGATCCAGTTCAACCTGACGCGCGATCTCGACGGCGCGGCGCAGGACGTTCAGGCCGCGATCTCGGCCGCCACCCGCAACCTGCCCAAGGCGATGCCCCAGCCCCCCACCTTCCGCAAGGTGAACCCGGCCGACATCCCGATCCTGTTCATGGCGATCCGTTCCAAGACGATGAAGCCGTCGGAAGTGAACGAGTATGCCGAGACGCTGCTGGCCCGCCAGCTTTCCACCATCGAGGGCGTCGCCCAGGTCAGCGTGTTCGGCAATGCCAAGTATGCCGTGCGCATCCAGGCCGATCCGGCTGCGCTGGCCACCCGCAACATGGGCATCGACAAGCTGTCGAGCGCCGTCGCCGCCGCCAACGTCAATATGGCGACCGGCGCGCTGAACGGCCCCACCCGCTCCTCCATCATCCGCACCGGCGGCCAGCTCAACAACGCCCGCGAGTTCGAAGAGCAGATCATCTCCTATGAGAACGGCTCGCCCGTGCGCCTGAAGGACGTGGCGCGGGTGCTGGATGGCCAGGAAAACCCCTATGCCAAGAGCTGGTACAAGGGCGAGCCGGCCATCCTGGTCGCGATCTTCCGCCAGCCCGGCTCCAACACGGTCGGCGTGATCGACGCCATCCGCAAGGTGCTGCCCCAGTTCCAGGCCAACCTGCCGCCCTCGGTGACACTGGATGTGGTGTTCGACCGCAGCCAGATGATCCGGGCCTCGATCAACGACGTGCAGCACACGCTGATCATCGCCGGCTTCCTGGTGGTGGGCGTGATCTTCGTCTTCCTGCGCCGCCTGTCTGCCACGCTGATTCCGTCGCTGGCGCTGCCCATCACCATCATCGGCACCTTCGCCGGCATGGCCGCCTTCGGGTTCAGCCTGGACAACCTGTCGCTGATGGCGCTGACGCTATCGGTGGGCTTCGTGGTGGATGACGCCATCGTGATGCTGGAGAATATCGTCCGGCATATCGAAAAGGGCATGGCGCCCTATGAAGCGGCGATAAAAGGCTCCGAGGAAATCGGCTTCACCATCCTGTCCATGACCATCAGCCTCGCGGCGGTGTTCATCCCCATCGTCTTCATGGGCGGCATCGTGGGCCGCCTGCTCTACGAATTCGCCGTCACCATCATCATCGCCATCATCTTCTCAGGCATCGTTTCGATCACCCTGACGCCGATGCTCTGCGCCCGCATTCTCAAGAATGAGCACGGCGAAAATCACAACGCCTTCTATCGCTGGAGCGAAAACAGCTTCAACCGGATGCAGGGAGCCTATGACCGCACCCTGCGCTGGAGCCTGGACAATCGCCGCATCATCCTGGGCATGTTCTTCGCCTCCCTGGCGGCCAGCGTGATTCTGATGCAGGTGATGAAGCAGGACTTCCTGCCCGCCGACGATACCAACCGAATCCAGGGCAACATCCAGGCCGCCAACGGCACCTCCTTCGACCAGATGGCCCGCTACGTCGAATCCGTCACCCGCATCATCGAGGCCGATCCCGACGTCACCGGCGCGCTGGCCAGCATGGACGGCTCGAACGGGGCCGCCGGCACCAACAGCGCCCGCATGATGATGATCACGCTGCGCGACCAGAGCGAGCGCAGCTCCACCCCCGAACAGGTCATCAGCCGCCTGCGCCCGCAACTGGGCCGCATTCCCGGCGTCAACGTCTTCCTGACCAACCCGCCCACCATCCGCCTGGGCGCGCGCGGCTCACGCTCCAACTACCAGTACACGCTGCAGGGCCTGGACCTGGAGCAGTTGCAGGACTATTCCGCCCGGCTGATGGCCGACCTCAGGGCGCGCCCCGGCTTTGTCGACATCACATCCGACTATGAAGCGGCGATGCCGTCGGTGCAGGTGGATATCGACCGCGACCGCGCCGCCGCCTTCGGCGTCTCGGCGCTGCAGATCCAGCAGGCGCTGGGCAGCGCCTTTGGCGGCCAGCGCATCTCCCAGATCAACACCTCGTCCAACCAGTACGAAGTCATCATGGAACTGCTGCCGCAGTTCCAGCGCGATGCCGCCGCGCTGGACCGGGTCTATGTCACGGGCAGCAACGGCAATCTGGTTCCGCTCACCGCCGTCACCCGCACCACCACCTCGACGGTGCCGATGTCGGTCAACCATGCCGGGCAGATTCCCGCCATCACCATCGCCTTCGACCTGGCGCCGGGCCGGGCCCTGTCGGACGCCGTCACCGGCATCCGCGAGGCCTCGGAAAAGATCGAGATGCCCGATTCCATCCAGGGCAATTTCCAGGGCACGGCGGCCGCGTTCGAGGATTCCACCAAGAACATGGGCGCGCTGCTGATCATCGCCATGATCGTGGTCTACATCATCCTGGGCATCCTCTATGAAAGCTTCATCCATCCGCTGACCATCCTGTCGGGCCTGCCATCGGCGGCGGTTGGCGCGTTGCTGACGCTCTATCTTGCCCATCTGTGCTATGTGGTGGGCATCACCAGCACCGACATGTCGCTGACGCTGTATGCCTTTGTGGGCATGATCATGCTGATCGGCATCGTGAAGAAGAACGCGATCATGATGATCGACTTCGCCCTCAACCGGCAGCGCGAAGACCTGAGCGTGACGTCGGAAGAGGCGATCTACGAAGCCGCCATCACCCGCTTCCGCCCGATCATGATGACCACCATGGCCGCGCTGATGGGCACGTTGCCAATCGCCTTTGGCTGGGGCGCGGGCGCGGAATCGCGCCGGCCGCTTGGCCTGTGCGTGGCGGGCGGCCTGCTGCTGTCGCAGCTCCTGACGCTCTACATCACGCCGGTGATCTACACCTATCTCGACCGCTATAGCGGCCGGGCCAAGGCGATCCCCGCCGGCACCGCGGTTCCCGCGGAATAGCTGGCTGTTGCTTTTGCCATGGGCGCGGCATAGTCGCGCCCATGGTACCTGTCCCCATCAAACTCGCCGCGCTGGGGCTTTTGCTGGCGCTCCCCGCCGCGGCGCAGACCGCTCCCACCATCGACGCCCAGGCCCGGCGCGTGCTGGCCGATACGCGCGCCAACGGTCTTGCCATCGCGCTGATCGACCAGGGCCGCGTCGTCCATGTTGCCGCCTTCGGCAAGCGTAACGTCAAAAACGAACCGCTGAAAACCGATACCGTGATGTACGGCGCCTCGCTGACCAAGACTGTGTTCGCCTGGCTGGTGCTGCGGCTGGTGGACCAGGGCAAGCTCGATCTCGACCGCCCGCTCGCCGCCTATCTGCCAAAGCCGCTACCCGAATACCCGGCCTATGCGGCGCTGGCGGGCGATACGCGCTGGCAGATCATTACTGCCCGCCATGCCCTCACCCATTCCACCGGCTTCGCCAATTTCTTTTTCCTGGAACCGGACAAGAAGCCCCGCGTCCATTTCGCGCCCGGCAGCCGCTACGCCTATTCCGGCGAAGGGCTGCATCTTCTGCAGTTCGTGCTGGAGAATGGTTTGAAGCTGGATGTCGGTGCGCTGGCGGCAGCCGAATTCGCGCGGCTGGGCATGACGCGCACGGCGCTGCAATGGCGCGAGGATTTCGCCGCCAACCTGGCGGACGGCTGGAATGACAAGGGCGAGCCGCAGGAACACGACCAGCGTTCCAGCGTGCGGGTGGCCGGCTCGATGGACACCACAATCGCCGACATGGCGAAGTTCGCCGCCGCGCTGGTGACGGGCGACGGGCTTTCGGCAGGCGCCCGGGCCGAACTTTCCGGTGCGCAGCTTGCCATCACCACCGCGCATCAGTTTCCCACCTTGGCGCCCGAACTGCCGCCGGAAGACCGGCGCGAGATCAACGCCGGGCTGGGCGTGGTGACGTTTGAAGGCCCGCAAGGCCCCGGCTTCTACAAGGGCGGCCATGACGGCCAGACCGCCAACACGCTGGTCTGCCTGAAAAGCGCGCAGCGCTGCGTGGTGATCCTGGCCAATGACGTGCGGGCCGAAGCCGGCTTCGCCGCCCTGGTGACCGCCGTGCTGGGTGCAACCGGCGTGCCCTATGCCTGGGAGTATGGCCTGGGCGCCGGCAAGTCGGAACCTTGAATCACGCGAGATTTCGCCGGTAATCAAAGCGCTATCGCCAAGCCCACCGCACTGTCTTAAAACGGGCAGCAGGACTTTCGCGGGGGCGGATATGCGCAAACTGTCGTCATTGTTGACCGCCGCCTTCTGCACCCTGCTGATGGGCGCCGCCGGCATGACCGATCAAAACCTGCGGCCCGCCGCCGAAGCCGCGCAGAGACAGGCGCTGGAGGCGTGCGCCACGCAGAATCCGCCGGAGAATTACAGCGCCATCGCGGCCTGCAACCTCGCCGAGGTCGCGATGGGCATGCTCGCCGAGGC
>JAZKDV010000094.1:10246-16105 GCA_040387395.1 Pseudomonadota bacterium
CGCCGAACGGACCTTCTGGACCGCGATCAAGCTCAGCCGGATGGATTTGTTCGATCCCTATGCGGCGCAAGTCACGGCCTTTGCCGCGCAGGCGCAGGCGGGCGAAATTTCCCGCGAAGAATTGCACGCCCGCCGCGCCGGCGCATGGGGTGGCATGCTGGCCCAGATGAACGAGCTGCAGGACGCGACCAAGGCCCGCGCCAAAGCCCCGGACACGCGCGCGCTGGAATTGGCGCGGGTGCGCGGGGAAACCGAATTCTATTGCAAGACCTGGGGGGACATGGTGTCCCGGCTGCCCATCGCCGCCAAGCTGCCGGTGAACGCCCAGGCGGCGTCGGTGATCCAGATGGCCAGCAATGACAAGGTCAGCGACTCCGAACGCAAGGAGCTGGAGTTCCTGATCCAGACCAACAGCAACTGCCTGGAACGCAAGGCGGTGGCCTACCGGGACTATCCCGTGGTGGCCCCCTTCTTCGCCACCCTCAAGGCGGCGCATGAATTCGCCTGGGCGGACCTTCTGGGCGGCAAGACCAGTTATGGCGACGCCAACCGCCGCATCAAGGAAGCTTTCCTGCGGTATGACGAACAGGTTCTGGCGATGCAGCAGCGCCAGAAGGAAATGGCGCTGGCCCAGCAGGCGGAAAAAGACCGTAGCGAGCGCGAAAGCTGGGCGGCCTTTGGCAGCGCCCTGCAAGGTTTGGGCGCCGGCCTGAACGCCGCCTCGGCACCGCCGCCACCGGCCTTTTCGACCATGCCTTCGACCCGGATCGAGACCTGCCGCTTCCATGCGGCCGGCCCCAACGCCATTCGCCGGGAATGCTATTAAAGCGCCAGCGTCTTGCGCCGCCGCCAGCCGATGAATTGCAGCAGCGCTGCTGCCGCGATGGCGCTGCTGGCGGCGCCGATCCAGCCCCATTCGGGCGTCTTCACCGCGAGCTGATACGTAAACGTGTGGACCCCGACCAGCGCGAAGGCGGCGTAATTCCAGCGCTGCAGCTGTTTCCAGCCCGGCGTGCCCAGCTTGCGCAGGCTGGCGTCGTTGGATGTCGCCAATAACGCCAGGATGATCAGGGCGGCGATCAGCCCGGTATGGTTGCCCAGCCCGAACGCATCATAGCGCAGCGGCATGACGTGCCCGTCCTGCCAGTTCTCATAGACATAATAGAGCCAGGGTCGCCCGCGCAGATGTTCGCAATTGCCGATCACCGCATGGAAGAGGCTGGCCATCCCCGCCCAGATGCCCAGGTCGCGCCGCAAATCCAGCGACACCGCCGGCCGCGATCTGGCCAGCAGCTTCCACGGTCCCACCAGCAGCGTGGCGGCGACCAGGAACAAAGCGGGATAGGCGCTGGAAAAACTCAAGCGGCTGATGACGTCGGGATAGGGCCGGGTGACATAGAGCGCCGCGCCCGCGGCGATAGTGACCAGGCCGATGGGCAGGTGATGCCGCCACAAGCGTTCCAACATGCGGCGCGACAGCATGGATTACTCCGCTACGATTCGGGCGAACACCATATTGCCGCGTGGCGTCCCGCCATAGCCCAGCGCGGCGGGCGCAAAGGCAAAGCTGTGCGAGGCGCCCAGCCCCAGCTTCCAGTTCTCGCTCAGCCGCCAGTCATGCACCGCGCCCAGGGTGAGCTGGCCCACACGGTTCACCTCATGGTGCGCGCCCAGCTCGGCATTTTCCACCCACTCGCCGCGCGCGAAAACCGACCAGGGATGGGAGGGCTTGTAGGTCGCTTCCAGCACGGCGGCGTGCAGGTTGTTGCCGTCGCTGAGTCGCTTGAGCCCCCAGGCCGCCGTAAAAGCAAAGGACTGCTGGCCTTCCAGCTGCGCAAAATATTGGGCGCTGGCAGTGAAACGGTCTTCATTCTTGGTGGGATCGAGCTGTTCGGGACTGTTCAGATGGCCCCAGCTTGCCTGCAGCGACCAGTGCTGATCCGGATTGAAGCTCAGCCGCACGGCAGTGGAGTCGAATTTGGGCTTGTCGAAGTTGAAGCGGAACTGGTCGGGCTCGCGCCCGGTGAATTGCGAGGCTTCCAGCTTCCACTTGTCATGCACGAAACCCGCGGTCGCCACGCCAAAGGTGATGTGGGTGGAATCCAGCCAGTGATGGGTGATGGGCGCGGACGGGTTCGCCGCCGCGCTGGCCCGGTGCATGAAGGCGGGCGGCCCCAGCGCCGGTTCGCCCGGATAGCCCAGGTACAGGAATGCGGAGTCGCTGTCGGACAGGCGGTGGCTGTAGCTCGCCGCCATCTCCATCACCAGTTCGTGGGGATGCTGGCGGTCCAGCAGGTGCCGCTTGCCATCGGCGGTTTCGCCGCTGGCCAGCAGCAGGGGATAACCGTCCTTGCCCATCAACGGATCTGGGCTGAGCATCAGCCGCAGGTTCAGCGTGCCGTCGCCCCAGTCGCGCCGCGCCGCGCCCATCGCCATGCCGGCGGCAAAAGCCTTGTCGTCGCCGCGCGGGCCGCTTTGATTGCTGTAGACGCCTGCCAGAGACAGGTGTCCCATCAGCATCCAGTCGCCCGCCGCGGTATGCACCCCGCCATGGGGCGCGGCGTCGGGCTGCCAGGCGGTGCCCGAGGCATCGCGGTTCATCGGATAGCCGCCCAGCGTGCCGGTCGTGGCGTTCATCTGGTGACTGGAGTGATCCATCGCATGGCCAGCATGCGGATCAGGCGCATGTTGATGTTCCTGCGCCAAAGCGGGCGCGGCGGACAACAGCAGACAGGCAGTCAGGCGAAGCAGCACAACAATCCCCTTCAACAGTCTTCTATCACAACGGCGCTCCGTGCGGCCGCGCCAGCATCCACACCGCCATGGCGATCATCATCAGGTTTTCGGTCAGCGAGACAAAGCCCAGCGGCACATTGGAATTGCCGCCGACACAGGCGCATTTGAGTTCGCGTCCGTCGATATAGACCGCCTTGAACACCGACAGTGCGCCGATGCCGCCGATCACCAGCGCCAGCGGCGCCGACAGCCAGGTCAGCACACCCGCGACCATCAAGACGCCCGCCAGTCCTTCGGCGAAGGGATAGACATAGGAGTAGGGCACCCAGCGCCGCGCCAAGAGGTCATAGTTCAGGAACATGGTGGAGAATTTCTCCAGATCCTGCAGCTTGAGCAGCGCCAGCACGCACATGGAAAAGGCGATGAACAATTCCGCCGCCATCACCGTCAGCGGACGGCCCAGCAGGAGGGTGCTGGTGGCCAGCGCCATCAGTGCCGTCATCGCGAACACCGCGATCACCGGGCGATAGCTGACCGCCTTGGGATCCGGCAGCGGTTTTCCGAAATGGCGCCGCAGATCGTCATAGCCGCCGATCCGCACGCCATCGATGAAGGTCTGGGGCGTGGTTTCGATCCTATGCAGCGCCTTGAAGTCATCCACCTCTTCGCGCGTAGTCAGCCAGCGGTCGTCCACGGCAAAACCCTGGCGGCGCAGCAGGTCCAGAGACTTCAGCCCGAAGGGACAGACATGCGCCGGCATCACCATGCGATAGAGGGTGGCCTGGCGGGGCATTGCGGTGGTCCTTTCTGGTCGCCTTGATAACGTCACCCGCCCCTTATAGGCTCCGTACCATGGTACGGAATCAAGCCCCAAAAGACATGACAATTGCGGGTTTTGCGCGGGCCGGCGGGGTCGGGGTCGAAACCGTGCGCTATTACCAGCGCCGCGGGCTCTTGGCCGAGCCGCCGCGCGGCGGCGGCATCCGCCGCTATGGCGAAAGCGATATACGCCGCCTGCAATTCATCCGCGCCGCCCAGAGCGCCGGCTTCACCCTGGACGAGATCACCGAACTGCTGCGGCTGGATTCCACCTCCGACCGCGCCCGCGCCCGCACGCTGGCGCAGGACCGCATCAAGGCGCTGGATGAAAAGATCGCCGAGCTTCAGGCGGCGCGGCAGTCTCTGTCGAAACTGGCGCGCGACTGCGCCTCCGGCGGCAAGGGCCCCTGCCCCATCATCAAGGCGTTCACCGGCTAGTTCCCCACCATCGCCTGTTCCATCCTGGCGGCGATGTCGTTCTTCTGCACGCCAACCGTCAGGTCAGCCTGCATGCTGTAGAGCCCGCGCAGATAGCCCTTGTCGGTCGCCGTCAGACCGGCGGGTGGATTGGCGCAATCCTTGGCCAGCAGGTTCACGATGCTGGGAAGGGTCTGGCAGGTCTCCAGCGATCCCAACTGGCTCAGCGCCAAAAGCGCGATGTAATCGCTGACCGCGCCCAGTTCCTGCCCGGCGATCAGGCGCGGGTCCACCACGATCACGACGTGATAGAAATTGCTGCGCAAACCGTCGCCCAGCCGCGAACCCGTGACGCTGACCTTGGATGCCTGGGGAATGTTCTGCTTGCAGATTTTCCCCGGCGGCTCGAATTTGCGGCCCAGCATGCCGCACGGCATGAGCAGGGTCACGCCCTGGCCGATGCTGGTGGTGCGGGGACTGTCGACCTCGACCTGGCCGCGCAGGTCCTTGGTGGCGGTGGTGTAGCGCGCCTCGATCGGGCGGCTGAAAGTCGCCAGCCGGTCCAGCTCCTCGCGGGAGCCCTGATAGCCCAGCAGGCCGGGCTGGTTCTTCTTCATGTCGTCCAGCAGCGCCTGCGGCGTCTTGGTGAAGACGATCTCGATATTGTACTTGCAGACGGCGTTGGTGCTGACCGGCGCGCCGATCTCGGCCGCCACCGCCTTGAGCCGGTCGGTGACGAACTGCGCCGCTTCCGGCTTCACCCCCACAGTGTAAGGACAGATCGGCGCCTCCCAGCGCGCGATCTTGCCGATGAAATGGGTGGGGGTAACCACCGATTCCACAAAGCCGCGCACCACTTCGCGTTCCTTGGTGCCGGTGACGGTGATGCTTTCCGGCGCCGGCGCCTGAGCGCCCAGCATCAGGGCGAACGGGATGACGGCGAGACGCTTCATTGTCCGCGCGCCTTGCCCATCTGGCTGACGATCTGGCCCTTCTGCGCCGCCGGCGCCAGGGTCGGATCGGCGCCATACACACCGCGCAGATAGGCCGCATCATTCACGGTCAAGCTTTCGGCAGTCGCGGCGCAACCTTTCGCCAGCATGTTGGTGATGCTTGCCAGGTCGCGGCAGCTATCCAGCGAGGAAAGCTGCGCCAGCGCTATCATGGAAATATAGTCGGTGACGGCATCGGCCTTCAGCGCCGCGACCTTGTCGGTGTCCACGACGATGGAGATATGGTCGAACTGGCTGCGCAAGCCGTCCTGCAGCGCGAACCCCGGCGTGTTGGTCTTGATGGCGTCGAACTGGCGAACGCAGGTGCCCACGCCGACAAATTGCTGCACGCCGTTGACCACGGTCAACTGGCGGCTGCCACTGGTGGCGGAACAGGGCACCACCGCGACCGTCCCGCGTGCAGGCGCCTGATCGGCGCGCGAACCATCGACATAGGTCTGTCCGCGCAGATCCTGGGTGGCGGTGCGGTACCAGGCCTGGATCGGCCGCTTGACCTCCGCCAGCCGGTCGCGCTCCTCCGCGCTGTCGGCAAAGCCCAACAGGTCGGGCTGGCTTTCCTTCACCTGGTCCATCACACCCTGCGGCTGGTCGGTGAAGATGATCTCGATATTGGGATCGCAGTCGGCCTTGACGTTGACCCGCACCCGCACATCGGCGGCATTCTGTTTCAGCCGCTTGACGATGTAGGCGGCCTCTTCCGGCTTGATGCCTTGCAGGCCGACGCAGATCGGCGATTCCCAGCGCGCCGTCTTGCCGGTCATACGCGTGGGCGTGACCGAGGCTTCCACGAAACGCGCAACCGCCTGCTCTTGCGGGGTGCCAGAAACGATCACACTGTCGCTGGGCGCCTGCGCCCCGGCAGGACCGGCGGCAA
>JAZKDV010000095.1:0-5867 GCA_040387395.1 Pseudomonadota bacterium
GGAATACTGCAACTCCGTCACGATACGCGAGGCATCGGGGAGAAACCCGGCCATCGTCTCCAGCATGGCGTTCGATCCCAGCAGCATGATCGGCACCAGGATGATCATGATCGCCACCGGCCCTCCGTAATACCAGGCACGCATCTCGTTCTGGCGCTGTATCTCATCCAGGGAGAAATACGCCAGGAAGCCCAGGACGCCGCATGCGGCCGCCACCGCCATCTGGATCGCCTTGACGCCGGCTGGGGCAAGATTCAAAGGCGGTACCAGGACAAGAAAAGCCGCTATCACCGCCAGCCCCGCTCCCAAAGCCAGCCAGTACCGTTTGCGCGAATAAGCCATGTCATCCTCTCATGTCTAAATGTCTTGTATACGTGACATATCACGGCTGAGAATGATGTCAAGTAAACATGACATTCCGGTTTGTTGGTAGACGGCAGGGAAGAGCCACGAAACATCGAGAAAACAGGGCTGTTAAAGCCCACACGAAACCCGCGATTTTCTGGCCTGACAGGGTGCTTTCTGCTAGTTTTTGGGCCTTGAGTCTTGGGGCCATTTGGGGTCCTCCCAAACACAAGAAAACACGGCTTTACGGGCGCGATTTTCGCGCACCGGTGCGGATCTAACAGGCGGCTGTCGAACCATGAAGATCAACGTCGAACGCGGCGCATTCCTCAAGGCGCTGAACCATGTGCAGAGCGTCGTCGAACGCCGCAACACCATTCCGATCCTGTCCAACGTCCTGATCGAGGCGGCCAAGGGCCAGCTCAAGCTCACCGCCACCGATTTGGATATCGAGATCGTGGAGGCGCTGCCGGCCGATGTGCTGCGCAACGGTTCGGCCACCGCGCCCGCCCACATGCTCTACGACATCGTGCGCAAGCTTCCCGACGGCGCCCAGGTGCAGGTCGAGCTGCTGTCCAGCGAAGGCGGCCGTCTGGCCGTGTCGGCGGGCACCTCGCGCTTTGAACTGTCCTGCCTGCCGCGCGAAGACTTTCCCCAGATGGCGGCGGGCGCCCTGCCCCACAAGTTCCGCCTGGCGGCGGACGACCTCAAGCGCATCATCGGCAAGACGCGCTTTGCCATCTCGACCGAGGAAACCCGCTATTACCTCAACGGCATCTACCTGCATGCCGCCAAGGACACCAAGCCGCCGGTGATGCGCGCCGTGGCGACCGACGGGCATCGCCTGGCCCGCTACGAGCTGGAACTGCCCGACGGCGCGGCCGACATGCCGGGCGTGATCGTGCCGCGCAAAACGGTGGGCGAACTGGTCAAGCTGCTGGACGATGCCGACGGCGCCATCGACATCTCGCTGTCAGACACCAAGATCCAGTTCGGTTTCAATGGCGTGGAGCTGACCTCCAAGCTGATCGACGGCAATTTCCCGCCCTATGAGCGGGTGATCCCGTCCGGCAACGACAAGTCCCTGGCGCTGGAAGCCCGCGAGTTCGCCCAGTCGGTCGACCGCGTTTCCACCATCAGCGCCGACAAGACCCGCGCCGTGAAGCTGAACCTGTCGAAGGACAAGGTGACGCTGTCGGTGGTCAATCCGGAAAGCGGCACCGCCACCGAAGATGTCGGCGCCACCTACAGCGCCGGCGCGCTGGAGATCGGCTTCAATGCCCGCTACCTGCTGGACATCACCAGCCAGATCGAGGGCAAGGAAGTACGCTTCCTGCTGTCGGACGCGGGCTCCCCCGCCATCATCGAAGATGCGGAGGACGCGCGCACGCTCTACGTCCTCATGCCTCTCAGGGTTTGATTTGACGCTTGCACGGAACATGGAAAGCCGTCTGGCGGTGACATCCCGCCTCGCGGTGACGCGCCTGCGCCTGACCAATTTCCGTTCCTATGCCGTCGGCGAGCTCAGCGTCAGCGGCGCGCCGGTGGTGCTGGCGGGTCCGAATGGGGCCGGCAAGACCAATGTGCTGGACGCCATCTCGCTGCTGTCGCCGGGACGCGGCCTGCGCGGCGCCAAGCTGGCCGAGCATACCCGCAAAGGTCCGGTGGGTGACGAAACACTATGGGCCGTGGCCGCCACGGTGGCGCGCGGCGAGACCGAGCATGAAATCGGCACCGGCATGGTGGGCGGCTCGGCCTCGCGCCAGGTGCGTCTCAATGGAGCGCCGGCGCAAAGCTCCGCCGATCTGGGCGACATCGTGCAACTGATCTGGCTGACGCCGGCCATGGACCGCCTCTTCATCGAAAGCGCGGGCGGACGGCGGCGCTTCCTCGACCGGCTGGCGCTGGGTTTCGATGCCGGCCATGCCCGCGCCGCCACGCGCTACGAAACAGCGATGCGCGAACGGGCGCGGCTGCTGAAATACGGTCCGCGCGATCCGGCCTGGCTGGACGGCCTCGAGAATGAAATGGCCGAAGCCGGGATCGTCATCGCCCAGGCGCGTGCTTCCACGGTGGAAAAACTCTCCCGCGCCCTGGCCGAACGCGGCGAAGCCGGGGCCTTCCCCGCCGCTTCGCTGTCCCTGACCGACGAACTGCACCAGTCCAGCGCCGACCAGTTGCGCGGGATGTTTGCCGCCTCGCGCCTGCGCGATGCCGAAGCCGGACGCACCCTGGTTGGCCCGCACGTCACAGACCTTCAGGTGCGCCATACGGCCAAGCGGGCCGAGGCGCGCGACTGCTCCACCGGCGAACAGAAGGCCCTGCTGATCTCCATCATGCTGGCCGATGCGCGCGAACTGGCGCGGGCCCGCCAGGGCCTGGCTCCCATCCTGCTGCTGGACGAGATCGCCGCCCACCTGGATGTGACGCGCCGCACCGCCCTGTTCGAGGAAGTCCATGCCCTGGCCGCACAGGCCTGGATGACCGGCACCGACCTGTCGCTGTTCGACGGCGCACAAGCAGAAATATTTGAAGTCCGTGACGGCGTGTTTGCGCGTCAAAGTGAAATGGTGAACTGACATGTCCGAACCCAATATGAACGTCTACAACGCCGACAGCATCAAGGTCCTCAAGGGCCTGGACGCAGTGCGCAAGCGCCCCGGCATGTATATCGGCGACACCGATGACGGTTCGGGCCTCCACCACATGGTCTATGAAGTGGTGGACAATGCGGTTGACGAAGCGCTGGCCGGCCATGCCAACCGCATCGACGTGATGCTGAATCCGGATGGCAGCTGCACGGTTCGGGATAACGGCCGCGGCATCCCCACCGGTATCCACAGCGAAGAAGGCGTCAGCGCCGCCGAAGTCATCATGACCCAGCTTCATGCCGGCGGTAAGTTCGACGAGAACGCCTACAAGGTCTCGGGCGGGTTGCATGGCGTGGGCGTGTCGGTGGTCAATGCGCTTTCCGAATTCCTCGACCTGCGCATCTGGCGCGACGGCAAGGAGCACTACATGCAGTTCCGGATGGGCGATCCGGTCGCGCCGCTGAAGGAAGTCGGAGCATCCGAAGGAAAAAAAGGCACCGAGATCACCTTCCTGCCCTCACCCGCCACCTTCACCAAGACCGAGTTCGATTTCGGCACGCTGGAACACCGCCTGCGCGAACTCGCCTTCCTGAACTCCGGCGTGGTGATCATCCTGACCGACCGGCGCGGCGTCGAGCCCAAGGAAATCAGCCTGCACTATGAAGGCGGGCTGAAGGCCTTCGTGGAATATCTCGACCGCGCCAAGCAGCAGCTGATCCCTGCGCCCGTGATGATCGTGTCGGAAAAGGACGGCGTCACGGTGGAAATCGCCATGACCTGGAACGACAGCTATCACGAGAGCACGCTGGCCTTCACCAACAACATCCCCCAGCGCGACGGCGGCACCCATGTCGCGGGTTTCCGTGCCGGGTTGACCCGGGTGGTGACCAAATATGCCGAGGAGATGCCGCAGGGCAAAAAGGACAAGACGGCGCTGACCGGCGATGACTGCCGCGAAGGCCTGACCTGCGTGTTGTCGGTCAAGGTGCCCGATCCGAAGTTCTCGTCCCAGACCAAGGACAAGCTGGTCTCATCCGAAGTACGCCCCATCGTCGAAGGCGCCATCATCGACCAGCTCGGCGCCTGGTTCGAGCAGCACCCGTCCGAGGCCAAAAGCATCGTCGGCAAGGTGGTGGAAGCCGCTGCCGCCCGCGAAGCCGCCCGCAAGGCCCGCGAACTGACCCGCCGCAAGGGCGCGCTGGACGGCGCCTCCCTGCCCGGCAAGCTGGCCGACTGCCAGGAACGTGATCCGTCCAAGTGCGAAATCTTCATCGTCGAGGGCGACAGCGCCGGCGGCAGCGCCAAGCAGGGCCGCAACCGCGCCAACCAGGCGGTACTGCCCCTGCGCGGCAAAATCCTGAACATCGAGCGGGCGCGCTTCGACAAGATGCTGTCCAGCGAAGCCATTGTGAACCTGATCACGGCGCTGGGCACCGGCATCGGCCGCGAGGAGTTCAACGCCGACAAGCTGCGCTATCACAAGATCATCATCATGACCGACGCCGACGTGGACGGCGCCCATATCCGGACCCTGCTGCTGACCTTCTTCTACCGCCAGATGCCGGAGCTGATCGAGCGCGGGCACATCTTCATCGCCCAGCCGCCGCTCTATAAGGCGGCGCGCGGCAAGTCCGAGATCTACCTCAAGGACGAACCGGAGCTTCAGGACCATCTGGTGGCCGAAGGCGCCACCGGGGCGGTGCTGGAACTGCACACCGGCGCCACCATAAACGGCGCCCATCTGGAAGAGCTGATCGTCCATGCCCGCCAGGCGGTGGCCGCACTGAATGGTTTCCCCCGCCACTATCCCCGCTTTGTGCTGGAGCAGGCCGCGATCTCCGGCGCCCTGAACCCGGAAATCCTGTCCGACACCGCCAAGGCGGCGGATGCGGCCAAGTATATCGCCGCCCGGCTGGACACCCTGTCCGATGAGTTCGAGCGCGGCTGGGTCGGCGAGCCCACCAGCGACGGCGGCCTGCACTTCTGGCGCGCCGTGCGCGGGGTGCGCGAGGCAGTGGTGATCGACGGGGCGCTGATCGCGTCCGCCGACGCCCGTCGGCTGGACAAGATGGCCACCGAACTGCAGGCCACCTACCTCAAGGCCGGCACCCTGAAGCGCAAGGACGAGACCCGTGAAATCCGCTCGCCGTCCGAACTGCTGGACGCCATCTTCGCCTGGGGCCGCAAGGGCCTGACCCTGCAGCGCTACAAGGGGCTGGGCGAGATGAACCCCGACCAGCTGTGGGAAACCACCCTGGACGAGAATGCCCGCTCGCTGCTGGTGGTGAAGGTCCAGCATGCCGATGAGGCCGGCGAACTGTTCGCCAAGCTGATGGGCGATGTGGTCGAGCCGCGCCGGGAGTTCATCCAGGACAACGCCCTCTACGCCTCGGTCGACATCTGATGCCGGTTCATGATGTTTAGGGGCCTGCGCTTCCAGAAGCGGCTGCGCATATTCCCCGGCCTGCGGATCAACCTGTCCAAGAGCGGGGCCTCGACCACCCTGGGGCCGCGCGGCGCCGGGGTGAATATCGGCAAGGACGGCATCACCACCAATGCGGGTATTCCCGGCACGGGTCTTTCCTACCGCCAGAAGCTGGGCGGCGGGCGAGGCTGGCTGGGCGTGATCCTGCTGGTCGCCGGACTGGGCTGGTGGGCCTTCCAGAACCGCGCTGTCATCGCACCCTATCTCGCCCCGGCGGGCATCCAGACGAGCGCCAATGCGCCTGTAAACACTGCCGCGCCCGGTTTGCGTTACGTCCGGCGCAACGGGGCACTTATTCGTGAAAAACCAGATACTTCCAGCCAGACTCTCAAGAAAGAGTCGAAGGGCGCACAGGTCACTTTGATCTCGGAAGATGATCGCGGCTGGGCAAATGTGACGGATGGCAACATCACCGGCTTCATGCGCGCCAGCACGCTGGGCGCCAC
>JAZKDV010000095.1:5877-8495 GCA_040387395.1 Pseudomonadota bacterium
GCCGCCGCCGAGGTCGCGACCGCCGCGCCCGCGACGCTGGGCACCACCCCGCCCTAGGACCGCGCCAACCGGTCAGCGATGATCCGCTGCACCTCGGGGCTGGTGCAGATCGACATATGCGCCCCGCCCACCTCCACAACCTCCACTTGCGCGCCGGCTTCGGGCCAGCAGGCCGCCCGTTCGATGATGCCGTCGTCACGGCTGACGATCGCGGTCAGGGGCACGGGCGGGGGCTCGGCGATGGCCTCCAGGTTTCTCACCTCCTCGGCATCCCACAGGAGGGCGGCAGCCTGGGCCAGCGGCGCCAGCGGGGTCACCACCGGCATGCGGATTGGGCTGACCACCGTGATCACCCGTGCGATGGAATCCGGACAGTTCTTGGCCGTCTGGCGGGCGATGGTGCCGCCCAGGCTGACACCCACCAGCGAAACCGGCCGCCCGGTGCGTGCCGCCGTCTCGCGGACCTGGTCCTGCAGCGCCGCCATCACCCGGCGCATCGGCCCCAGATTGATCCCGCCGGTCCAGGCGGCCGGCGCGAAATTCTGCCGGACCAGGAAGTCCCGCAGCCGGCTGGTAGACATGTCGGGGGCGAGAAAGCCGGGGACGACAATCACCGGCTGGCCTGCGCCCCGCGCGGCGTCTTCCGGGAAAGCCGGCGGCGACAGGGTCGCCTGGGTCAAAGCCACCATCTCCCGCGCCAGGGTGGCGGGCGAGACGGCGGAGGTGGGCGGCGGCCAGATAGCAAAGCCGCTCACGCGGTTACTTCCCCGATTTGCGCTTGCGCATCGCCAGGGTGCGCAGCCTGAGGGCATTCAGCTTGATGAAGCCCGCCGCGTCCTTCTGGTCATAGGCGCCCTGGTCGTCCTCGAAGGTGACCAGGCTTTCGCTGTAGAGCGAATAGTCGGACGAGCGGCCGACCACCTCGGTATTGCCTTTGTAGAGCTTCAGCCGCACCGTGCCGGTGACGAATTCCTGGCTGCGGTCGATCAGGGCCTGCAGCATCTCGCGCTCGGGGCTGAACCAGAAGCCGTTGTAAATCAGCGCCGCATAGCGGGGCATGATGTCGTCCTTCAGGTGCGCCGCGCCGCGGTCCAGCGTGATGCTTTCGATGCCGCGATGGGCGACCAGCAGGATGGTGCCGCCGGGGGTCTCATAGACGCCGCGCGATTTCATGCCGACAAAGCGGTTTTCCACCAGATCCAGCCGCCCAATGCCGTTGGCCTTGCCCAGCGCGTTCAACGCCGCCAGCAGACTGGCGGGCGACAGCTTCTTGCCATCGATGCTGACCGCGTCGCCCTTTTCAAAGCCGATCTCGACATAGGTCGGCTTGTCGGGGGCGTCTTCGGGCGAAATGGTGCGCTGATAGACGATGCTGTCGGCTTCCTTGGACGGGTCTTCCAGCACTTTGCCCTCGGACGAGGAGTGCAACAGGTTGGCGTCCACCGAAAAGGGCGCGTCGCCGCGCTTGTCCTTGGCGATCGGGATCTGGTTGGCTTCGGCGAATTCCAGCAGCTTGGTGCGGCTAGTCAGGTCCCATTCACGCCAGGGCGCGATCACCTTGATGTCGGGCTTGAGGGCATAATAGCCCAGCTCGAAGCGCACCTGGTCGTTGCCCTTGCCGGTCGCGCCGTGACAGACGGCATCGGCGCCGAGCTTTTCGGCGATCTCGATCTGCTTCTTGGCGATCAGAGGGCGGGCGATGGAGGTGCCCAGCAGGTAGACGCCTTCATAGACCGCATTGGCGCGAAACATCGGGAAGACGAAATCGCGCACGAATTCCTCGCGGAGGTCCTCGATGAAAATATTCTCGGGCTTGATGCCCAGGGTCAGCGCCTTCTGGCGGGCGGGCTCGATCTCTTCGCCCTGCCCCAGGTCGGCGGTGAAGGTGATGACTTCGGCGCCATACTGGGTCTGCAGCCACTTCAGAATGACCGATGTGTCCAGGCCGCCGGAATAGGCGAGCACGACCTTCTTGATGTCTTTCTTGGACACGGCGGAATTCCTTGAAAAATCGCCGGGACTATAGGGATTTAAGGCCGGAAATCCAGCGCCTAGTGGGGCATCCGGGCGATCTGGCCGGACTGGGCCGCCGCCATGCGGGCGCTGGCGCGCTCCTTGACGCTTTCGCTCTTGAGCTGGCCGCAGGCCGCCATGATGTCGCGGCCGCGCGGGGTGCGCACCGGCGAGGCATAGCCGGCGCGGTTGACGATCTCGGCAAATTTCTCGATCTGGCTCCAGTCCGAGCATTCATACGGCGCGTCCGGCCAGGCATTGAACGGGATCAGGTTGATCTTGGCGGGAATGCCCGCCACCAGCTTCACCAGCGCCCGCGCATCGGCGAGGCTGTCGTTGACGCCCTTCAGCATCACATATTCAAACGTGATGCGCCGCGCATTGCTGGCGCCGGGATAATTGCGGCAGGCGTCCAGCAATTCGGCAATGTCGTATTTCTTGTTGAGCGGCACCAGCGTGTCGCGCAAGGCGTCATGGGTTGCATGCAGCGAGATGGCGAGCATGGCGCCCGTCTCCTCGCCGAGCTTTTCGATGTTGGGCACCACGCCAGATGTCGAAACAGTGATGCGGCGCTTGGACAAAGACAGGCCCTCGCCGTCGCTCAT
>JAZKDV010000096.1:0-7928 GCA_040387395.1 Pseudomonadota bacterium
CCAATGGAAAGGCCGCCGTGAACCTCCACTCCCTGCTCGCCGAGCGCGAACGCGCCTGCGATGAAAGCGTGCTGGCGGACGGCAACGATCCGCTTCTCTATGCCGAAGGCATCCTGAAAGTCTGCCGCGCCTATCTGCAATCGCCGCTGGCCTGCGTCGCCGGCATCTCGGGCGCCGGGCTGAAGCGGCGGATCGAGACCATCATGGAAAACCGGTTGGTGCTGCGGTTGAACGCCGCGCGCAAATGCGTGCTGAGCGCCGCCGCCGGCCTGACGCTGGCCCTGCCGCTGGCGCTGGGCCTTACCGTGGCGCCGGTGCCCGTGCAGTTGCAGGCCATCGCCGCCGTCCTGTCGCAGCCGCTGAACAGCGTCGAACCGGCGCCATCTCAAGCCGCCGCTGCGCCATCGGCGGAGGTTGAATCGGTTGTGAGCCGGCCCGAACCCGCACGCGTGGTTCCGCCGCGAGCATCCATCGTGGCAGCCAATATACAGCCCGTCGTCACCCTGCAGGCCGCCGCGCTTGAACCGCCGTCCGCGGCCGCTTCGGATGATCAGCAGCAATCTTCCCTCTGCCGCAACACCCGCGTCTATGGCCGGGTGGTTTCTTCGGGCGTGATTCAAACGCCCGGTTTCACTTGCCACCTGAGCGGAGGGGCGATGAACCCCATCCCGATAACTTTTGGTTCCTGTCCGCACATCGAGAATGAGTCGGACTTCGCCGATCGCATGACCACCGATACCAGGCTGGGAAACAATGCGCCGCGCCAATCCCGGTCGGGAGGATATGCCAGCCGTTCCTGTGTATTCGACGTGACCGTGAATGTGCAGCTTGCAGACCGCGCGGACGCTGCAAAAATGCAGCCGGGCACGACGGTCAGGCTGGAAGGAGACTTCCGCGTCACCACCAGAAACCAGGTTGACTATCTCAGCGTGACCCAGGCGAAGGTCATCTGGGTCAATCCGTTCATCACGCCTGCGGCCAGTTCGAGCGAGCCTCCGGTCATCACCAACTGCCACAACAACAATGTCTTTGGCCGGGTGGTTTCGGTCGGCGTGGTGGAAATGCCGGGTTTCCTTTGCGATCTGGGCATCGGGGGCGCTGGGCCCGCCGGCAGCAAGACGTTCGGACCCTGTCCGTACATGGAGGGCGACCCCAAGTTCGCCAATCGCATCACGACCGATACAAGGTTGGGAAGCTATGCGATGGACCGGGCCAGGATCGGCTGGCCGGGGTCAGGTTCGTGTACCTTCGACGTGCGCATGAACGTGCGGCTTGCCGACCCTGCCGATGCCGGCAAGATGATACCCGGAACCACAGTGCGGCTGGCGGGCGATTTCCGCGTCGCCAGCAGGGACCGCACCGACTATCTGAGCGTGTCGAACGCAAAAGTCATCTGGGTTGATCCGTTCACGCGGTGATATCGGCGCACCCGCCAAACAATGAAAAAGGCCCGGCAGCGATGCCGGGCCTTTTCGCATTCTGGTGTAAGCGCTATTTCGGGATCAGCACATCGCTGACCGGTGTGCGCGGCACCGTGCCCTTGTCCAGCACCAGCGTCACCGCCACATGCACCGGGCCGCTGCCGGCGGCGGGGCGTCCGTCATGCACCGCTTCGCGCGGCACCATGAAGCTTTCGCCCGCCTTGATCACCTTGGGCGGCTGGCCCTTGATGAAAATCTCGAAGCTGCCCTTCACCACCTGGGTCATTTCCACGCCGTGATGGATGTGGGTGCCCACCGTTTCGCCCGCCACGAAATCACGGGTGGTGATGATCACGGTCTGGGGCTTGCTGGCGGGGGGAATGTCGTAACTCTTGGTATTGGGGCCTTGGCTCACGGCCATCACGCCGCCCGATTGCGCCAAAGCAGCAGAGCCTGCCGCCAGAACCGCGCCCGCCACCACAAATGCACCGATTTTCATGCTTTCCTCCCGCAAAGTGGCGTCAGGATGGCGTTTCGCCTCCTGGCCCGCAAGGCTGGCTGTATGGGCGCGGCACAGCTATGATTGGCGCATGGCTGACAAGAAGAAGACGATCACCAACGCCGAAACCCGCCAGGACGCCGCTGACCGGCGCACCCAGATGGTCCGCGACCAGATGGAAAAGGAGCGCGTCGCCACCGACGCCAAGACCGCAAGGCTGAAGGCCCTGCGGCTGGCCCAGGAGGAGGAAGAGGCCGCCCGGCCCAAGCCGCCCCCGCCCGTAAAGGCCAAGAAAGCCGCTAAGAAAAAAGCCTGATCTAGAGCGCCTTGACCTCGGCGCTGGCCGCAGGCGCGATGCCCAGCGCATTGCGTAGCGGGAACAGGAAGGCGTCGGCCTCGATCTCGAACACATCGCCTTCCTGCGTCTTCACGCCTGCGCTGAACGACAGGGTGGCGGTGCCGAAGAAATGCACATGCACGTCGCCGGGGCGGCGGAAGCCCGCATATTTAAAGTGATGGGCTTCCAGGTTGGCGATGGTGTGGCTCATGTTCGCTTCACCCGACAGGAATGGCTTGTCGAAGATCACTTCATTGCCACGGCGCACTTTCGACGTGCCAGTGACGGCATCGGGCAGGGGCCCCGTGCGCAGCTCCGGCCCGAAGGCGCACTGGCGCAGCTTGGAATGGGCAAGCCAGAGATAGTTGAACTTCTCGGTGACATGGTCCGAGAATTCGTTGCCCAGCGCATAGCCCAACCGATAGGGCTGGCCATCATCGCCTATAATATAAAGTCCGACGATCTCCGGCTCCTCGCCGCCATCCTGGGCGAAGGCGGGCGAAGCAAAGGCGCTTTCCGGCGCCACCACGGATGCGCCGTCGCCCTTGTAGAACCATTCGGGCTGCGCGCCTTCTTCGCCGGGCGCCGGCTTTCCCTTTTCCAGCCCCAGCTTGAACATGCGCATGGAGTCGGTGAGCGTATCTTCACCCGACAGCTTCTTGTGCATGGCGTCGCGCCCTTCGGCGCTGCCCAGATGCGTCAGGCCGGTGCCGGTGACGATCACATGGGCGCTGTCGGTGGGATGATCCAGCGGCGCCAGCACGCGGCCCTCGGCCAGCGCGGCGCGGATATCGACGGTGTCGCCCACGCCCAGGTCGGCCAGCTTGGCTTCCAGCGAAATGCCCTCGGCGATGGCGCCGCGCGCCAGGTCATAGGTGGTGGCGACGCCGTTGACGACACGCCCCTTGGCATCGGCATCCAGGGCGGCGACGGCGCGGCTGCCCTCCTTGGTCTTGAACTGCACCAGCCTGACAGTCATGCGCTTTATCCTTTGCCTTCCGCCGTCTTTTCGCCCCCCTTTACCCGGAAGGCAAATGCCGCAGGAACCGGGACCCGGCGGGGGCGTTCAAGCAGCATGAAGCTCACCATCTTCGCGGCGATCATATTTGTGGCGGGACTGTGGCCGGGCCTGGCGAAATACCAGGGCGGCGTTCCCCAGACCGCGCCCCAGAAGCATGTGCTGACCACCTTGAAAGACGCGCCGCCCCAGCCGACGCCCAAGCTTGAGGCGCTGGCCGAAAAGCTGAAGTTGCGGCTCTAGATGCGTAGTTTCCAGATCGTTTTCGCCCTGATTCTTGCGGGCGTCCTGTTCCTCATCCTCAAGCTGCTGGGGCTGTTTCTCAAATTCGCCCTGATCGCGGCGGTGCTGGGCTTCGTCATCGGGCTGGTGCTGTGGCATCTCTTTTCCAAGCTCTTTCGGCGGCGCAGCATCTGAGAGTTTATCAAAGTGTGTCGGCGCCTGCGGCTTTCCTGCAGCCTGGTGGCGCAAGAAACCCCTTCTTTGGCGCTGCTAGGCACGGTTAAATGGCGCGGGCAGGGGCGAACAAACGTCCCGCGTGTGCGTCAAGGGAGAGAGTATGTCCGGGATCAATCGCAGAAACATGATGGCCGCCACTTCGGTGCTGGCGCTGATGGGCCAGCGGGCCCTGGCCCAGCCCGCGCCGGCCGCGCCTGCGCCGGCGCCGTCCAAGATTCCCGACACCGACTGGGACCAGTTCGGCGGCAATCTCGCCAGCCAGCGCTATTCGCCGCTGGCCCAGATCGACGCGTCCAACTTTGGCAAGCTGGAGCTGGCCTGGAAGTTCAACACCGACTCGCTGGGCCCGACGCCCGACGCCTATTTCAATTCCACGCCGCTGATCGTGAAGGGCCGCATCTACACCACTGCCGGCATGCGCCGCGACGTGGTGTGCCTGGACGGCGCCACCGGCGAACTGCTCTGGGCCTATCGCTATGACGAAGGCCAGCGCATCGGCACCCGCGGCGGTCCGGGCTTTGGCTGTTCCTACTGGACCGACGGCGCCAACGAGCGGATCATTTTCTGCACCCGCGGCTACAGCATGATCTCGCTGGACGCCAAGACCGGTCTTCCCGATCCGGCCTTCGGCACCGGCGGCATTGTCGACCTGCGCCTGAACAACGACCAGGAGATCGATCCCAACCGCGGCATCATCGGCATCCATGCGCCGCCGCTGGTCACCAAGAATGTGATCGTGGTCGGTTCGGCGCCGTCGGCGGCGGTGAAGGGTTACCTGCGCGGCTTCGACGTGAAGACGGGTGCGCGCAAGTGGATCTTCCACACCATCCCGCGCAAGGGCGATTTCGGCTACGACACCTGGCTGGTCGAAGGCCAGGCCGAGAAGGCCGGCAATGTCGGCGTCTGGGCGCCGATGTCGGCCGATGAAGAACTGGGCCTGGTCTATGCCGGCGTCGAACTGCCGCCCACCGACCTCAATGGCACCCAGCGTCACGGCAATGCGCTGTTCAGCGAAAGCCTGGTGGCGCTCGACCTCCAGACCGGCAAGCGCAAGTGGCACTACCAGCTCACCCATCACGGGCTGTGGGACTATGACATTCCCTGCGCCGCGATCATCTGCGACCTCAACATCCGCGGCCGCACGGTCAAGGCGATCGCCCAGCCGTCCAAGCAGGGCTATCTCTATGTGCTGGACCGCACGAACGGAAAGCCGGTATGGCCGATTCCGGAAAAAGCCGTCCCCAAGGGCGACGTGCCGGGCGAATGGTATTCGCCGACCCAGCCGATCCCGTCCCGCCCGCCGCCGTATGACGAGAACGGCATGGAGGAAAAGGACCTGATCGACTGGACGCCGCAGATCAAGGCGCGGGCCCTTGAGATTTCCAAGCACTACAAGATGGGCCCGGCCTTCACGCCGCCGCCCTTCGTCACCCCCGGCAAGGGCATCTTCGGCCTGATGATGCTGCCCGGCACCCAGGGCGGCGCCAACTGGCCCGGCGGTTCCTACGATCCGGAAAGCCGCAAGCTCTTCATCTATTCCAAGACCCGCATGGAAGCGGTGGGGATGCAGTACAATCCGGGCAATCCCACCCAGCTGCAGCAGGCGGGCCTCGTTACCGCGCCGAACACCGCCGATCCGAACGGCGGCATCTTCGGTTCGGCCGCCAGCCTCAAGGGCGGCACCAGCCGCAGCTTTGTCAGCGTCAACGACGCCATCGATGCGCCGATCGTGCCGCGCATGCTGTCGATCGAGGGCCTGCCGCTGAACAAGCCGCCGTTCGGCCGCATCAGCGCGCTCGACCTCAATGACGGCACCATGGCCTGGCAGGTCGCGCATGGCGAAACGCCGGACTTCATCAGGAACCACCGGCTGCTCAAGGGCGTGAAGATTCCGCGCACCGGCCAGTCCGGCATCCTGGGCACGCTGGCGACCAAGACGCTGGTGATCTGCGGCGATGCCGGCGTCTTCACCGACGAGCAGGGCCGCAAGGCCGCGCGCCTTCGCGCCTATGACAAGAACACCGGCGAGGAAAAGGGCGCCGTGTTCATGGAGAAGGTCCAGACCGGTTCGCCCATCACCTACATGCTGGGCGGCAAGCAATATATCGTGCTGGCCACCAGCAACGGTTATGGCTCCGACCTGGTCGCCTATCGTCTGCCCGGATAATGCGCCTGATGATGAGATTGGCCGTCACATACGCGGCCTGTTTCGCATCTATTTTGATGTTTGCTTCCCAATTGGAAGCCGCGCCTGCGCCGGTCAAGAAACCGGCGCAGGCGTCTTCACTTAAGAAGTCCCCTGTCAAAAAGCCCGCGCCGGTTCTTTCGGAATATCAGAAAGAACAGGCGATGAGCCCGGCCCAGCTGATCCGGCGCTGGAAGACGCCGGTGGCGAAAGCCTCCAGGCGCTTCGGCGTGCCGGTGGCCTGGATCAATGCGGTGATGCGGGTGGAAAGCGGCGGCCGCACCATGCTGTCGGAAGACATGCGCATGGTGTCGAACAAGGGCGCCATGGGCCTGCTGCAGGTGATGCCCGGCACCTACAAGGAGATGGCGGCCGACCACCGGCTGGGTCCGGACGCCTTCAACGCCCACGACAATATCCATGCCGGCACCGCTTACCTGCGCTGGCTGCGGGGCAAGTATGCCTATCCGGCGATGTTCGCCGCCTACAATGCGGGGCCGGGGCAGGTGGATGCGGCGATGCTGAAGGGCAGGGTGCTGCCCAAGGAAACCCGTGACTATGTCGTGCGCATCAACGCGATCCTGGGCGGCAAGGATGACGGCACCTCGATCTTCGCCGCAAAGCTCACCCGGCCCGACGGATCGGATATTTTGGTGGACCCGCTGGCGGTGGTGGCGGTGCGCGCCGCGCTGCCCGGCGAGTATGCCGGCGATGTCCAGTCGGTGATCCGGCTGGGCGGACGGCAGACACAAGGCGTGCGCGAAGACCTCAAGGCGGTCACATCCGCGATCCGCATCCGCGGCGGCAAGATTTAGCCCTGCCGGGTATTGCCCCGGCAGGGCCACCAGTTACTTCGTTCCGCAACGGCAGGGCTTGCAGGTGCAGGGGCCGCATTTGCAGCTTTTGGCATTCTCGATCTTCGTCATGGGTGGCCTCGTTGGTTGATGAACCACCAAGGTTTACAGTGCGTACCATGGTACGGAGTCAAGCGCGCCCGGCTCGCAAATGGCGGTTTGAAGGAAAATCATCCGCGCAGGACAATCCAGCAATAGAAGGCGCCCGCGCCCAGCAGCAGGGCGGGCAGCAGAGCAACCAGGAGTGTCCAAACCTTTGGGGGCATGGCGGGATAGTCGCGCGAAAATTTCGCAGGACTGTATCGGGATGGTGCGTTGGGAGCGCCCGAAGGAAAAAATTAGTGCCCGATGTCCTGCACCGCGATGCGCTCCAGCACGGTGCCGTCGGGGGCGGTGATCTCGATCTGCCGCTCCTGCACCGCGCCGCGTTTCAGATCCTCGATCGCCAGGTCGCGGGCGCTGGCCCGTCCTTCTTCGCGCGCCGAGGCCAGATCGGCCAGCTCGCTGCCTTCGTCATCGGCAATCAGCCCGTCGCGGTCGCGGATGTGAAAGTGATAGCGCAGGGCACGCTCTTTCGTACGGGATGACTATCAGTCTTGTACCAAACCATAGGCCGGATTACGGAGCTGCGCATCCCCTGATGCTGAAAATACGGGCCATTGCGAATCCGTAACACCATTCGCATGTGGTTTGCGTCTGCTTAACACAGCAGGAACAGCCGCTTCGGTGCGCGGCGGCTTGTGTCCGTTTTTAGCGCCAGTTCCAGACGATGTTCCGCGTTGCTATTCCTTCACTTAAGCCTAGGTTCCACGCGCATCCTGTAAGCAAGGAGCTTTGGCAGACGCGGCACGCGCGCCCGCCCGTGAGGGAATTCGGTGCCCGTGCAACCCAAGGCCGCGAACAGACTGCTGGCTGGGCTGTCGGCTGCCGATATGGCGCTGCTGAAACCGCATCTTGGTTCGGTCGATCTGCCGCTGCGCCGCCAGCTCGAACTGCGCAGCCGTACCATTGAATATGTCTACTTCCTCGATTCCGGTCTCGCCTCCATGGTGATCAGCGTCGGGGCGCAGCACAGCGTCGAGGTCGGCATCATCGGCAGCGAAGGCATGACCGGCCTGCCGGTGCTGCTGGGCACCGACCGCGGCATCTACGAGG
>JAZKDV010000097.1:0-3810 GCA_040387395.1 Pseudomonadota bacterium
GCATCAACCCGGACGTGGATTATCCCGGCCATCCCCTGGCGGGCATCGCGCTGCAGAGACTGTGGGAAGAAGCCGCCTTTGCGGCGGGCGGCGGCACCTATGCCGCGCCGGCGCAACTGGTGGGTGATTTTGTCGCCAATAAGCCTTCCACCGCGCTGGGCGAAGTTGTCCCGTCTTACCGGCCCGGCGTGACGCCCACCGACCTGTCCACCTGTCTGCCGGACTATGCGATCGAAGCCATACGCGAGGCCCTGCCCGCCTTCGGCCGCCAGATCAAAGGCTTCGACCGCGCCGATGCGGTTCTGACGGGCGTGGAAACGCGCACCTCTTCCCCTATCCGCATCCGGCGCGGCGAGAACTTCCAGAGCCTCAACACCTCCGGTCTTTATCCGGCGGGCGAAGGCGCGGGCTTTGCGGGCGGCATTCTTTCGGCGGCAGTGGACGGCATCAAGGTCGCCGAAGCCGTAGCGAAAAGCATCGCCGGAGAAAACTAGGCCGAGAGGAATTCCGAGACGAAGGCGGTCTTGGGGTCGCGGCGCACATCCTGCGGCGTGCCATACTGTTCGATGCGGCCATCGCGCATCACCGCCACCAGATCGGCGACCGCAAAGGCCTCTTCCTGGTCATGGGTGACGAACACGGTGGTGACGCCGGTATGATCGTGGATACGGCGCAGGTCATGGCGCAGTTCCTTTCGCACCTTGGCGTCCAGCGCCCCGAAAGGCTCATCCAGCAGCAGCATGCGCGGCTCGATCGCCAGCGCGCGCGCCAGCGCCACGCGCTGGCGCTGGCCACCGGAGAGCTGGCTGGGATAACGGTCTTCCAGGCCCGGCAACTGCACCAGATCCAGCAGCGACTTCACCCGCGCATGGATGTCGGCGCGGCTGGGGCGCTTGTCGCGCGGACGCACCTTGAGACCGAAGGCGATATTGTCGGCCACGGTCATGTGCTTGAACAGCGCATATTGCTGAAAGACGAAACCGGCGTTGCGGGTGCGGGCCGGCATGTCCAGCCAGTTGAGGTCGGCAAAACGCACGCTGCCGCTGTCGGCCACTTCCAGCCCGCCCAGGATGCGCAGCAGGGTAGTCTTGCCCGAGCCCGACGGACCCAGCAGCGACACGAAGGCGCCTTGGGGGGCGACAAAGCTGGCGCCGTTCAGCGCCGGGAACCGGCGGAACTTCTTGGTGACGGAATCGACAACCAGGGACATGCGAACCTCTAATGACGATGCGACGCGGCGAGCTCGTCCGCGTAACGCCATTCCAGAAACGATTTCAGAGCCAAAGTGAGCAAAGCCAGCATCGCCAAAAGCGCGGCCACGGCAAAGGCGCCGGCATAATCATAATTGTCGTACAAAAGCTGGACATGCAGCGGCATGGTGTTGGTCTGGCCGCGGATATGCCCCGACAGCACCGACACCGCGCCGAATTCGCCCAGCGCCCGGGCGTTGCAGAGCAGGATGCCGTAGAGCAGGCCCCATTTGATGTTGGGCAGCGTGACCAGCATGAAGGTGCGGAAACCCGACGCGCCCAATGTGGCGGCGGCTTCTTCCTCGTCGCGGCCCTGGTCCACCATCAGCGGGATCAGTTCGCGCGCCACGAAGGGAAAGGTCACGAAGATGGTGGCCAGCACGATGCCCGGCAGCGCGAACAGGATGCGGATGTCATGGTCGGCCAGCGTGGGCCCGAGCCAGCCATGCATGCCGAACACCAGCACATAGACCAGGCCCGCCACCACCGGCGACACCGAGAAAGGCAGGTCTATCAAAGTGACCAGGAAGGTCTTGCCCTTGAAATCGAACTTGGCGATGCACCAGGCGGCGGCGATGCCGAACACGGTGTTGAGCGGCACGGCGATGGCCGCCGCGATCAGCGACAGCTTCATCGCCGCCAGCGTATCGGGCTCGACCATGCTGCTGAAGAAGGCGCGCACGCCGTTGGCCAGCGCTTCGGTGAACACCAGCGCCAGCGGCAGCAGCAGGATGACGGCGATGAAGCCGATCGCAATCGTGCCCAGCAGCAGCTTGAGCCACAGCGGATCTTCCGTCGGTTTGGTCAGGCGCTTGCTCATCGGCGTTTCGCCGCCCAGCTCTGCAGGCCATTGAGCGCCAGCAGCATGATGAAGCTGGCGGCCAGCATCACCACGCCGATGGCGGCCGCCCCGGCATAGTCGAACTCTTCCAGCTTGATGACGATCAGCAGCGGCGCGATCTCGCTGACGGCGGGAATGTTGCCGGCCAGGAAGATGATCGAACCGTATTCGCCCACCGCACGGGCAAAGGCCATGGCCGCGCCGGTCAGGATGGCGGGCAGCATCATCGGCATCACCACCCGCGCGATGGTCTGCAGACGCGTGGCGCCCAGGGTGGCGGCGGCTTCCTCCAGGTCATGGCCCACTTCGGCCAGCACCGGCTGCACCGTACGAACGGTAAAAGGCAGGCTGATGAAAACCATCGCCACCAGCACGCCCCAGGGCGTGTAGGCGATCTTGATGCCATGCTCGATCAGCAGCGACCCGATCCAGCCCGTGGGCGCATACAGGGCCGACAGCGCGATGCCCGCCACCGCCGTGGGCAGCGCGAAGGGCAGATCGATCACCGCGTCCAGCAAGGCCTTGCCCGGAAAACGGTAGCGCACCAGCACCCAGGCGATGATGAAGCCGAAAATGGAATCGATGATGGCGGCGGCCAGGGCCATGCCGAAGGACAGGCGCAAGGAGGCCAGCACGCGCGGGGTCGAGATGGCGTTCCACATGCCGTCCAGACCCAGCTCGAACGGGCGGATCACCAGCGCCAGCAGCGGGATCAGCACCAGCGAGGTCAGATAGAAGATGGTGAAACCCAGCGACAGGCGGAATCCCGGCAGCACGTGCTGGGATTTCGGCGGCGCGAATTTCAGGCCAATGGCGCTCATAAGGTCTTTTTCATCTCGGCGGACAGCCGATCCTAGGTCGGATTGAACGGGTTTGGGGAGGCTTGCGCGAAAGTTGAGCTATCTCACCGTCCCGGCTGGTAAATCTGGTCGAAGACGCCGCCATTTGCGAAGTGGGTGGCCTGCGCCTTGTCCCAGCCGCCGAATTCCTTGTCGATGGTGGACAGGGCGATGTCGGGGAATTGCTTGCGATACTTGGCCAGGATCTTGGCGTCGCGCGGGCGGTAGAAATTCCTGGCTTCGATTTCCTGCGCCTGCGGCGTGTAGAGGAAGCGCAGGTAGGCTTCGGCGGTGGCGCGGGTCTTCTTGCGGTCAACATTGCTGTCCACCACCGCCACCGGCGGTTCGGCCAGGATCGAGCGCGACGGATAGACGATCTGGTAGGCGCCGCCGGTTTCCTTCAGCACCAGATGGGCTTCATTCTCCCAGGACAGCAGCACATCGCCGATGCCGCGCTTGGTGAAGGTCACCGTCGAGCCGCGGGCGCCGGAATCCAGCACCGGCACGTGCTTGTAGAGACCCGCGACATAAGTTTTGGCCTTGGCTTGATTGCCGCCCGGCTGCTTGGCGGCCCAGTCCCAGGCCGCCAGATACGCCCAGCGCGCGCCGCCCGAAGTCTTCGGGTTCGGCGTGATCACCTGCACGCCCGGCTTCACAAGATCGTTCCAGTCCTTGATCGCCTTGGGATTGCCCTTCTTGACCAGGAACACGATGGTCGAGGTGTAGGGCGAGGAGTTCTGCGGCAAACGCTTCTGCCAGTCGGCGGGCAAGAGCTTGCCGTTGCGCGAGATCGCATCGATGTCGGCGGCCAGCGCCAGGGTCACGACATCGGCCTGCAGGCCGTCGATCACCGAACGGGCCTGCGAACCGGAGCCGCCAT
>JAZKDV010000098.1:0-6474 GCA_040387395.1 Pseudomonadota bacterium
CGCATCGCGCATGTCATCGTCAAAACCGCGCAGCGGCTTGTCGCCGCGATAGACCAGCGAGACATGGCTGCCCAGCCCATGAAAGATATGGGCGAATTCCAAGGCGATATAACCGCCGCCCGCGATCAGGATGCGCTTGGGCAATTCCGGCAGGTGGAAGGCTTCATCCGAGGTGATGCAGAGCTCGCCGCCAGGAATGACATGGCTGGTGCCCATTTCCCGCGTCGGGCGGTTGCCGGTGGCGATCAGGATCTTTTCCGCCGTGACGCGCTTCTGCGAATTGAGCAGCAGCAGCGTGTGCGCATCCTCGAACACGGCGCGGTCCTGGAAGATGGTGACGCCGCTCTTTTCGACATTGGTCTTGTAGAGGCCTTCGAGGCGCGCGATCTCGCGGTCCTTGTTGGCGATCAGGGTCGGCCAGTCGAAGCTGGCATCGCCGAAATCCCAACCATAGCCGGCGGCATCCTTGACGTTCTCGGAAAACTGGCTGGCATAGACCAGCAGCTTCTTGGGAATGCAGCCGCGGATGACGCAGGTGCCGCCCATGCGCCATTCCTCCGCCAGCGCGACTTTCGCCCCCGCCAGCGCCGCCATACGGCCGGCGCGCACGCCGCCCGAGCCGCCGCCGATAACAAACAGGTCGTAGTCGTATTTGGTCATGCCTGGGGCCTTGGGCTTGCGCTATAACGCTGTAGCCGAGCCGGAGTTTGGCGACAATGCGGGGCGGGATGAAAAAGAAAATCTGGCGCGATGGCGTGCTGGCGCTGTGTGCGGCCATGGCTCTGGCCGGCTGCACCCTGTCCAACTCCCTGCGCCCCGAACCCGTCCATTCCGTGTGGCAGAGCGATGCGGCGACGCGGCCGGTATTTTTCGCCACCGACCGCGCGCCCGCCGGCAGCAGCTTCGGCCTGCACTGGGGCGCGGCGCTGCGCTGCGGCCGCACCGATGTGACCATTCCCGCCACCGCCCTGCCCGGGGAAAATCCGCCCGTGACATCGCAAAGCTGCGACAGCGCGGCGAGCCTTGCGGCTTTTGCCCGGAAAATCCGCGATGCGGCGCAGGCGATGAACTGCAACAGCCTGCTGCTGGTCATCCACGGCTACAATGCCACCTTCGCTACCGGGCTGCTGCGCGCCGGCCAGGTCGCGCTGGACACGCAATGGCGCTGCCCCACCCTGATGTTCAGCTGGAGCAGCGAAGGGCGGTTCGACCGCTATGCCGCCGATATCGAGCGCAGCGGCTATGCCGTGCCCGCCCTGATCGGCTTGATGCGGGAGATGAATGCGGCCGGCCTGTCGGTCAACGTGGTCGCCCACAGCATGGGCGCGCGCATCGTGCTGGGCGCGACCGGCGCGCTGTGCCAAGAACGCGCCCGCCGCACGGTGGACCAGATGATCCTGTCCGCCGCCGATGTCAGCGCCGAGCAGCATAATGATGACCTGGGCCAGTTGCTGAAACGGGCCAGCGGCTGCGTACAGCGCACCACACTTTATGCGTCCGACAACGACATGGCGCTGGTCACCTCGGAAAGTTTTCACGGCGGCGTCCCCCGTGCCGGGCGCGTGCCCTTGCGCAACCTGCAATATGGCACGGGCTTCGGTGCGGTGGATGTGGTGGATGCGAGCCAGGCGCCGGGCGATTCCGCGGGCCACAGCTATTTCACCCGATCCTACGAAATGCTGCGAGACATGATGTGGGCCTTGGCCGGAATACCGGCCGCACAGCGCGCTGCGCCGGATGGTCCGGCAGGACAGACACTGAGCTGCCTGGACTGGGAAGGGTCGTTGTGCGGCGCGGGCGGCGGACGCTATGTCCTTGCCGTCCTCCCGGACCGCGAGCCGGACCGCAGATTGCGGCTGGCCCGCCGCCTCTGGTCGATTATTTTTCCCGTTCAATAATCGCGATATCGCCGGGGCCGGCAATCAGCAGGGTCGTAGCAATGCCGATGAACAGGCCATGCTCGACCACGCCGGGCACCGCGGAGATGGCAGAGGCCAGCTTGGGCGCGTTCTGGATGGCGCCGAAGGCGATGTCGTAGATCACGTTGCCGCCATCGGTCCGGAACACCGCACCATCCTTCTGGCGCAGAGTCATGGGGACATGCTCATAACCCACGGCGCCCAGCGCCCGGGCGAGCCGCGCGGCTATGGACTTGTGGCCAAACTCCACCACTTCGACCGGCAAGGGAAACTTGCCCATCCGTGGCACCAGCTTGGATTCATCGGCGATGACGATCATCCGGCGCGACGCCGCCGCCACGATCTTTTCACGCAGCAGCATGCCTCCGCCGCCCTTGATCAGGTCGAGATTGCGGTCGGCCTCGTCGGCGCCGTCGATGGTGAGATCCAGCGGCGCCAGGTCGTCCAGCGACGCCAGCGTGATGCCCAGCTTGCGCGCCAATGTGGCGGTGCGTTCCGAGGTGGGCACGCACAGCAGCTTCTCGCCGCCGCGCACCCGGGGCGCCAGCATTTCGACAAAGATTTCGGCGGTCGAGCCGGAGCCGAGGCCCAGCTTCATGCCGTCCTGGACGTATTCCAAAGCCTTGGCGGCAACGGCGCGTTTGAGAGCGTTCTGATCGGTCATGGCCGAAGCTTATTCGACCGTCACGCTCTTGGCGAGGTTTCTTGGTTGATCCACGTCCGTGCCCTTGGCGATGGCGGCATAGTAAGCCAGCAACTGCACCGGAATGGCGTAGAGCAGCGGCGTGATGAAGGCGTTGGTGGTCGGCACTTCGATGCTGGCCCACACCTTGCCGGCCTTCTCAATGCCTTCGCGGTCGGAGATCAGCAGCACCTTGCCGCCGCGCGCCATCACTTCCTGCATGTTGGAAATGGTCTTTTCGAAATGGCTGTCATGCGGGGCGATGACGATGATCGGCACCGCCTCGTCGATCAACGCGATGGGACCGTGCTTCATCTCGCCGGCGGCATACCCCTCGGCATGGATGTAGGAGATTTCCTTGAGCTTCAGTGCGCCTTCCAGCGCCAGCGGATAGCTGGGGCCACGGCCCATATAAAGGACGTCGCGCGCCTTGGCGACTTCCTCAGCCACCAGCTTGATCGCCGGTTCCTGCTTGAGGAATTCTGCCATGTGGCGCGGCGTTTCCAGCAGCGAGGCGCAAAGTTCTTTCTCGTCACTCTCGCTAAGATTGCCGCGCGCCACGCCCGCCGCGATGGCGAAAGAGGCCAGCGCCGCCAACTGGCAGGTGAAGGCCTTGGTCGAGGCAACGCCGATTTCCGGCCCGGCATAGGTGGGCAGCACAATGTCGGCTTCGCGGGCAATGCTGGATTCCGTGACATTCACCACCGCGATGGTGGTCTGGCCCTGGGCCTTGGCGTCGCGCAGCGCCGCCAGCGTGTCGGCGGTTTCGCCCGATTGGGAGATAAACAGAGCGGCGCCATTTTGCGGGTAGACGGGATTGCGGTAGCGCAGTTCGGACGAGACGTCGATTTCCACGCCCAGCCGCGCCAGCTTTTCAAACCAGTATTTTCCCACCAGACCGGCGTAGAACGACGTACCGCAGGCCGAGATGGTCAGCCGCGATGCCTTCGACAAAGCGGGGCGCAGACCCACGCCCAGCCGGCGCACCACCGGACCCGCCGGATCGAGATAATGCGCCAGGGTATGGCCCACCACTTCGGGCTGCTCGTGGATTTCCTTGGCCATGAAATGGTTGTGGCCGGCCTTGTCGACCAGCGCGGCCGACGCCGTGGTGATCTTGATCTCGCGGTTGGCGGGACGGCCCTGGTCATCGAAAATCGAAACCTGCGGGCCGCGGATCACCACCACATCGCCTTCTTCCAGATAGGTGACGCGGTTGGTGAAGGGCGCCAGCGCGAAGGCGTCCGAGCCGATATAGGCCTCGGTCTCGGCATGGCCGACCGCCAGCGGTGCGCCCTTGCGCGCGCCGATCAGCAGGCCCTCATGGTCCTTGAAGATCATGGCGATGGAATAGGCGCCGGTCAGCCGCGCCACCGCCTGCTTGGCGGCATCGTCAGGCGAAAGTCCCTGCGCCAGCAGGTCGGTCACCAGATGGGCGGCGACTTCGCTGTCGGTTTCGGATTCAAACGTGTGGCCCTTGGCCATCAGCTCGCTCTTCAGCTCGCGGAAATTCTCGATGATGCCGTTATGGACGATGGCGACACGCGCCGTGGCATGGGGATGGGCATTGTTCTCGGTGGGCGCGCCGTGCGTCGCCCAGCGGGTATGGCCGATGCCGGTATGGCCGTGCAGCGGTTTTTGTTCCAGCACCGCGCCCAGCCTGTGCAGCTTGCCCGGCGAACGGCGGCGCGAAATCTCGCCTTCCTGCAGGGTGGCGATGCCGGCGGAGTCATACCCGCGATATTCCAGGCGCTTCAGCGCTTCCAGAATGACCGGGGCCACATCCCGCGTGCCTGCGATGCCGACGATGCCGCACATTATTTCTTGTCTTTCTGCTTTTCGCGGAAGGCTTTCGCCCAGCCGGGTTTTTCCGTCAAGGCCCCGCGCGCGATCGCCAGGGAATCCGCCGCCACATCCTGGGTGATCACGGAACCTGCCGCCGTGATGGCGCCGTCGCCGATCTTCACCGGGGCCACCAGCGCGGTGTCTGAACCGATGAAGGCGCCGGCGCCGATCTCGGTGATCGACTTGGTGAAACCGTCATAATTGCAGGTGATGGTGCCGGCGCCGATATTAGCCCCCGCGCCCACCCTGGCATCGCCCAGATAGGTGAGATGGTTGGCCTTGGCGCCCTTGCCGATCACGGCATTCTTGATTTCCACGAAATTGCCAATATGGGCGGCTTCGCCGATCACCGCGCCGGGGCGCAGGCGCGCGTAAGGCCCGATGATGGCGCGGTGCGCAACCGATGCGCCCTCCAGATGTGAATGGCTGCGGATGCGCGCGCCCGTCGCCACCGTCACGCCGGGGCCGAACACCACGAAAGGTTCGACCTCGACATCGTTCTCGATCTGCGTGTCGTGGGAGAAGAACACGGTTTGCGGCGCCGTCATGGTGACGCCGTCACTGAGGAGCTCGGCGCGGCGGCGCTGCTGGAACTTGCCTTCGGCATCGGCCAGTTCGGCGCGGCTGTTGACGCCGGTGACCGAAACTTCGTCGGCCACGGCCAGGGCGCATTTGACGCCATCGGTGCGCGCGATGGCAGGCACATCGGTCAGGTAATATTCGCCCTGGGCATTGTTGTTCTTCAGCAGCGAGGCCCAGTGAAAGAATTTCTGCGCGTCGGCGGCATAGCAACCGGCATTGCACAACGTCACGCCGCGCTCGGATTCCGAAGCGTCCTTGAATTCGACGATGCGGTTGAGGAATCCGTCGGGCGTCAGCAGCACACGGCCATACTGGGCCGCATCGGCGGGTTCAAAGGCCAGCAGCGCGAGGCCAGTTCGGATCTGAGCTTTCAGACATTCGGAAATCACCGCGGCAGTGATCAGCGGCATGTCGCCATTGACGATCAACAGGGTGCCGGCGAAATCGGCCAGCGCGTCCCTGGCGCTCGCGGCGGCATGGCCGGTGCCCAGTTGCTGATGCTGGATGGCGCTGTCGCAGCCCAGCGCCTTGGCATAGTCGCGCACCGCTTCACCGGCGGGCGAGGTCACCACCACGATGCGCGTCACACCGGCGCCGCGCAGCGCGGCCACGACATGTCCCAGCAGCGGCAGACCCGCCACCTTGTGCAACACCTTGGGAAGCGCGGATTTCATCCGCGTCCCCTGCCCCGCAGCCAGTATGACGGCAGCTATTGTCATGATGCTTCCGGTAGTCCCCAGGCGGAAAAAAACGAAATGACGATTTGCGACTATTAATGTCGCGTATATTGCCGCGATTCTGGCATAGAACCCCTTAATTCCTGCAAAGAGCCCCATGCCCGGCCCTGCCCTGATTTTCGACCTGGACGGCACCTTGGCCGACACCGCCCCCGACCTTTTAGGGGCGACCAATGCCGTCCTGGCCGCCCGGGGCCGGCCCGAGCTGGACCTGACCAGCCTGCGCCACATGGTGGGCTTCGGGGCGCGGGCGCTGATCCTGCAGGCGATGGAGGCCAGCGGCGCCCCGGTCACCGAGGAAGACCTGCCCCCGCTGGTGGAGATTTTCCTCAGCCATTACCGGGACCATATCGCCGACGGCAGCGTGCTGTTTCCCGGCGTGACCGAAACCCTTGCCGCCTTGAAACAGGACGGCGCACGGCTGGCGATCCTCACCAACAAGCCGCAGGAGCTGACCGACCTTCTGCTGCCCGCGCTGGGCCTGGGCCAAAGTTTTGCCGCCGTCTATGGCGCGGGGCGCAAGGGTTACACCAAGCCCGATCCGCGCATCTTCCATGATGTTGTGAATGATTGCGGTGGAGGCCCGGCGGTAATGATCGGGGACTCGATCACCGACCTCAACACCGCGCGCGCCGCGAACGCGCCCTGCATCCTGGTGTCCTACGGTTTCACGCCCATCCCCGCCCGCGAACTCGGCGGCGATGCGGTG
>JAZKDV010000099.1:0-4201 GCA_040387395.1 Pseudomonadota bacterium
CGAAGCTGGCCAGCGCCTCGGCCGGCCGCTTGAGGTTCCACAGCGCCACGCCGCGATTGTTGAACAGTTCGGCATCGTTGCCGCGCGCGCCCATCACGCTTTCGAACGCGGCCAGGGCTTCGGGCGCACGCTGCAGGTCCAGCAGGGCCACGGCGAGATTGTAGCGGGCATCGGCATAATCGGGCTGCAGCGACAGCGCCCGCTCATAGGCCTGCACGGCTTCGGGCAGGCGGCGCATGGCGCGCAGCGTCAGCCCGCGATTGTTCAGCGCCATGACGTTCCCGGGCTGCATCGTCAGCACCCGGTCATGGCTGGCCAGGGCATCGTCCAGCTGGTTCATCGCCGCCAGCGCCACGCCCCGGTTGATCAGGGCCGAGATCATTTCGGGGCGCATCACCAGCGCGCGGTCATAGCTTTCTACCGCCAGTTCGAAGCGGTGCATGTCGGCCAGCGCCACGCCGCGATTGTAATGCGCCTCGGGCAGCGTGGAGTCGATCTCCAGCGCCTTGTCGAAGCTTTCCAGCGCTTCGGCGGAACGTCCGGCGCCCTGCAGCGCCATGCCGTGATTCATCAGCGCGCCCAGATTGGCGGGGGAAATCTGCAAGGCTTCGCCCAGATAGGTTGCCGCTTCGCTGCTGCGGCCCTGCTGCAGGCGCATCAGGCCCAGGTAATAGCGCGGCCCGAACAGGCCCGGATCGGCGTCCAGGATCTGCAGATAGATTTTCTCCGCACCCGCAAGGTCGCCCTGCTGGTGAATGCGGACGGCCTGTTCGGCCAGGGCTTTGAGGTCCAGAACTTCCATAGGCGTTTCTTCTTTTCTTTCTTCAGGACTGCGAGGCGGCCTGGGCCACGGCCAGCGCCGTCATGTTCACGATTCCGCGCGCGGTCACCGACGGCACCATCACATGGACGGGCTTGGCGACGCCCAGCAACAGGGGGCCGACCAGCAGGCCTTCGGTCGCGGCCGACAACAGCGTCAGCGCGATATTGGCGGCATCCAGCGACGGCATCACCAGCAGGTTGGCCGAGCCGGTCAATCCGCCGCTGGAGACATAGCGGCCGCGCAGCACGTCGCTGAGCGCGGCGTCGGCATGCATCTCGCCGTCCAGTTCGAAATCGGGCCCCGCCTCGCGCAGCAGCGCCAGGGCGGCGCGCATCTTGCGTGCGCTGGGCGAATCCGAACTGCCGAAGCTGGAATGCGACAGCAGCGCCGCCTTGGGGGCGAGGCCGAAGCGGCGCACGCTCTTGGCCGCCAACAGGGTCATTTCCGCGATCTGCTCGGCGGTCGGATCCAGGTTCAGGTGGGTATCGCAGAAGAACAGCGCGCCGTTGGGCAGGATCAGCGCCGACATGGAGTAAAGCCGGCTGGCGCTGGACTGGCGCGGAATGATGGGCAGGATGTTGGCCAGCTGCCGCGTCCAGTCGCCAAGCCCGCCGCACAAGGCGGCATCGACATGACCGGCTTCCAGCAGCATGGCGGCGGCGATGCCGTGGCGGCTGACGATCCAGCGCGCCGCCGATTCCGGCTGAACCCCGCGCCGCTCCACCAGCCGCTGATAGCGTTCGGTCAACGGGCCGATGATCTCGTGATCGGTTTGCGGATCGACGATCCGGACCTGCTTGTCGAAATCGAGACGAAGGCCAAGCTTTTTTGTCTTTTCGATGATCACATCGCGGCGGCCGATCAGGGTGGGATGGGCGAGGCCTTCATCCACCACGGTCTGCACCGCGCGCAGCACGCGCTCTTCCTCGGCCTCGGCATAGACCACGCGGGCGGGGCTCTGGCGCGCCACTTCGAACACCGGGCGCATCAGCTGGCCGGAGCGATAGACGAACTTTTCCAGTTCGTTCTCATAGGCGTCGAAATCGGCGATGGGGCGGCGGGCTACGCCCGACTCCATGGCGGCGCGCGCCACGGCGGGCGCGATGGACAGGATCAGGCGCGGATCGAGCGGCTTGGGAATGATGTATTCGGTGCCGAAGCTTGGGGTATGGCCGCCATAGGCAGCGGCCACAACGTCGCTGGTCTCGGCCCGGGCCAGGGCGGCGATGGCTTCCACCGCCGCGACCTTCATCGGCTCGTTGATGGTGGTGGCGTCCACGTCCAGCGCCCCGCGGAACACGAAGGGAAAGCACAGGACATTGTTGACCTGGTTGGCATAGTCCGAACGCCCCGTGGCGATGATGGCGTCGGGCCGCGCCGCCTTGGCGATTTCGGGCAGGATTTCCGGATCGGGATTGGCCAGCGCCATGATCAATGGCTTTGGCGCCATCAGCGGCAGCCATTCGGCCTTGAGCACATTGGGCGCGGACAGGCCCAGGAAAACATCGGCGCCGACCAGCACGTCGCCCAGGGTGCGGGCATCGGTCTTTCGGGCATAGCGCGCCATGTTGGGCGGCATCTCGTCGCCGCGATCCTTGTGCACCACACCCTTGATGTCGGTCAGGGTGATGTTGTCGATGGGAAGGCCCATCGCCACCAGCAGGTCGACGCAGGCCAGGGCCGCGGCGCCGGCGCCGCTGGTCACCAGCTTCACATCGGCAAGCTGCTTGCCCTGCAGCACCAGCCCGTTGCGGATGGCGGCGGCGCAGACGATGGCGGTGCCATGCTGGTCGTCATGGAAGACCGGAATCTTCATGCGCTCGCGCAGCTTCCTCTCGATGATGAAGCATTCGGGCGACTTGATGTCTTCCAGGTTGATGCCGCCGAAGGTCGGCTCGAGCGCGGCGACGATGTCGACGAACTTGTCGATGTCGTTCTCGGCCACTTCCAGGTCGAACACATCGATGCCGGCGAATTTCTTGAACAGGACGGCCTTGCCCTCCATCACCGGCTTGGAAGCCAGCGGGCCGATATTCCCCAAGCCGAGCACGGCGGTGCCGTTGGTGATGACGGCGACAAGATTGCCGCGCGCCGTCAGCTCGCGGGCCTGGCCGGGATCGGCAACGATGGCCTCGCAGGCCGCCGCCACGCCGGGGGAATAGGCCAGCGCCAGGTCGCGCTGATTCGCCATGCGCTTGGTGGCTTCCACCGACAATTTGCCGGGGCGCGGGAGGCGGTGATAGGCGAGGGCCGCCTTGCGAAAATCGTCGTCCATGGAAAGGCCTTTGCGGAAGGCGGGTAATTGGCAGGTTAGGGGGGCTAAAATCAATCCTTTGCCCCTGTTTTTGCCCGGTTTTCCGCCCTTTTGCCCGGAACCGGGCGGGTAGCGCGGACGTTCCTGCGAGGGCTGCAGCGCGAAGGCGGCAAGAACCGATTTCAGACCAGCGCCGATAGGCTAGTTTGGCGGCCATTATCCGGACGATTCTTGCCTTTCGCCATAACGCGCGCCTTGAGGAGTTTTCATGCAGATCGGAATAGTCGGACTGGGCCGCATGGGGGCCAATATCGGCCGGCGGCTGATGAAAAACGGCCATAGCGTGGTGGGCTATGACGCCGCGCCTGAGGCCGTGAAGGCGCTGGAAGGCGCCACCGGCGCCGCGTCACTGGAAGATGTGGTGGCCAAGCTGGCCGCTCCGCGCACCGTGTGGGTGATGCTGCCCTCGGGCAAGATCACCGAGGACGCCATCGCCGCCCTGAGCAAGCTGCTGTCCAAAGGCGATGTGGTGATCGATGGCGGCAACACCTTCTTCAAGGACGATATCCGCCGCGCCCAGGCACTGCGTGAAAAGGGCATCGAATATGTCGATGTCGGGACCTCCGGCGGGGTATGGGGGCTCGAGCGCGGCTATTGCATGATGATCGGCGGCGACAAGGCTGTGGTGGAGCGTCTCGATCCCATCTTCAAGACGCTGGCGCCGGGTGCGGGCGGCATTGGCAGGACGCCGGGCCGCGAAAAGTCCGATCCGCGCGTGACCGAGGGCTACATGCATGCTGGTCCCGCCGGCGCGGGCCATTTCGTCAAGATGGTCCATAACGGCATCGAGTATGGGTTGATGCAGGCCTATGCCGAAGGTTTTGACATCATGCGCGGCCGCAACAGTGAAAGGCTGGCGGAAGAAGAGCGCTTCGACATCAATGTCGGCGATGTCGCCGAAGTGTGGCGGCGCGGCAGCGTGGTCGCCTCATGGCTGCTGGACCTGACCGCCATCGCCCTGACCAAATCGGAAAAACTGCAGGAGTTCACCGGCAAGGTGGACGACAGCGGTGAAGGCCGCTGGACCATCCAGGCGGCGATTGACGAGTCGGTGGCGGCGCCGG
>JAZKDV010000099.1:4211-9456 GCA_040387395.1 Pseudomonadota bacterium
CCCTGTTCGCCCGCTTCCGTTCGCGCAGCGAAAATACCTTTGGCGAGAAATTGCTGTCGGCCATGCGCAAGGAGTTCGGTGGGCATATCGAAAGCACCGTGCCGGAACGCAAGGCCAAGGATGACGATAAATGAGCATGTCGCACAACAAGCCGCCGCCGCCCTGCGCCATCGTGATCTTCGGCGCCAATGGCGACCTGACCAAGCGGCTCATCGTGCCTGCGCTCTACAATCTGGCGCGCACCGGCCTGTTGCCCGAGCGCCTGGCGCTGATCGGTGTGGGCCATAACGACAAGACCAGCGAGCAGTGGCGCGATGGCTTGCGCGAATTCCTGGAACAGGTGCTGGCCAAGACTGAGCAGACCATAGACGAAAGCCTGTGGAAGGCCGTGTCGCAGGACATGATCTTCCTGAAGGGCGGTTTCGAAGAACCCGAAACCTACAAGACGCTGGACGGCCTTCTGGGCAAGACCGACAAGGATCTGGGGCTGGACGGCAATGTGCTGTTCTATCTCGCCACCGCCGACCGCTTTTTCGCGCCCATTGCCGGCAGGCTTGGGGAAGCCGGGCTGGTCAAGGACGATCGAGGCTTTCGCCGCGTCATCGTGGAAAAACCGTTCGGCCACGACCTGCAATCGGCCCGGGACCTCAATGCCTACCTGCTGAAGTATCTCAAGGAAGACCAGATCTACCGCATCGATCACTTCCTGGGGAAGGAGACGGTGCAGAACATCATGGCGCTGCGTTTCGGCAACGGCTTGTTCGAGCCGATTTGGAACCGCGACCGCATTGACCATGTCCAGATCACGGTGGCCGAAAGCATCGGCATCGAGGGACGCGGCAATTTCTATGAAAAGACCGGCGCGCTGCGCGACATGATGCCCAATCACCTGTTCCAGCTGGTGGCCATGACGGCGATGGAGCCGCCGGTGAGCTTTGATGCCGAGGACATCCGCGCCAAGAAGGCGGAACTGTTCAAGGCCATGCAGCCGCTCGCCGTGACCGACGTGGTGCGCGGCCAGTATGACGCCGGCACGGTGCAGGGCGAACCGGTCACTGCCTATCGCCGCGAGCCCAATGTCGCGCCCGACTCCAATATCGAGACCTATGTCGCCATGCGGCTGAAGATCGACAATTGGCGCTGGGCCGGCGTGCCCTTCTACCTGCGCACCGGCAAGCGGCTGAATATCCGCTCCAGCGAGATCGCCATCCGCTTCAAGCAGGCGCCCTATGCCCTGTTCCGCGACACGCCGGTTGAGGAGCTGGATGCCGACTGGCTGATCCTGCGCATCCAGCCCGACGAGGGCATCCGCCTGCGCTTCAACGCGAAAAGGCCCGGCCCGGCCATGGCGCTGGAAAGCGTCTCGATGCGCTTCAACTACAAGGACTATTTCCACCAGGCGCCGGCGGTCGGCTATGAGACGCTGATCTATGACTGCCTGATCGGCGACGCCACCCTGTTCCAGCGCGCCGACCAGGTGGAAGCCGCCTGGGCTCTGGTCGAACCGGTGCTGAAGGGCTGGGCCCACACCACGCCGCGCCATTTCCCCAACTATGCGGCGGGCACAGAAGGCCCCAGCGCGGCCAACGACCTGTTGGCCAAGGACGGCCGCTCCTGGCGCGACATCCGCATCCTGGGCGGAAAATGAGCGACATCACCGGCACACTCGAAGTGGTGAAGGATGCCGGCGCGCTGGCGGCGCGGGCGGCAGAGATCATCGCTGGCAGGGTGGCAACTGCCAAATGGCCCTATCGCATCGTGCTGTCCGGCGGCTCCACGCCGCGCGCCACCTATCAGCTTTTGGCCGGCCAGAATGTGGACTGGGGCTGCGCCGAGCTGTTCTTCAGCGATGAGCGTTTCGTGCCGCCGGATCACAAGGATTCCAATTACCGCATGGTGCGCGAGAGCTTGCTGGCGGGCGGAATGGTGACGCCGCGCAAGCTCTTGGCCATTCCCACCGACGGTACGCCGGAGAGCGCCGCTGACCGTTATGACGAGGCCCTGCGCCAGCAATATGGCGCGGGCACCCTGGAGACGGGGGTACCGCTGTTTCATCTCACCCTGCTGGGATTGGGCGATGACGGCCATACTGCCTCGCTGCTGCCGGGCCAGCCGGTGCTCAAGGAGCGGGAGCGGTGGGTATCTGTGGTGCCGGAAGGGCGTGGCGAGCCGCGCATCACGCTGACCTATCCGGCGCTGGAATCCAGCGCCCTCATCATTTTCCTGGTGTCGGGCGCGGCCAAGCGCGATGCGCTGGCCCAGGCGCGCGGCGGCGCCTTGCCGGCCGGCGCCCTCAAGCCCCAGGGCGACGTGTTGTGGCTGGTCGATCAGGCGGCGGCCGGCGAAGAAGACCAGGGGTACGGGTTCTAGATGGCGGTCAAGGCAAAACGGATTCTCTGCATCGACATCGGCGCCAGCGGCCTGAAGGCGGCCATTATCGGCCCGCGCGGAAAATTCCTGAAAAAGCGCGTGCGGGTGAAGACCCCGGTCCTGCGCACCCCGCGCAAGGTGGTGCCGCTGCTGCTTGAACTGGTGAAGCCGCTCGGCGCCTTCGATCATGTCACCATTGGTTTTCCCGGCATGGTCAAGGCGGGCAGGGTGGTGACGGCGCCGAACTTCGGCACCGAGGACTGGGCGAATTTCCCGCTGGCGGCGGGGATGCGCACCAGGTTGAAGAAGCCGGTGAAGCTGCTGAATGACGCCGATGTACAGGGTCTGGCGGTGATCAAGGGCAAGGGGCTCGAACTGGTCTGCACCCTGGGTACCGGCTTTGGCACAGCCTGGTTTCGTGACGGCACATTGATGCCGCATATGGACCTGGCGCATCTCACCCTGCATCGCAAAAACGATTTCGACGTGCTGGTGGGTGACAAGACCCGCCGCAAGATCGGCAATCGTCACTGGAACAAGCGCGTCAAGAAACTGATCGGCGTGCTGGACACGGTGTTCAATTACGATCACCTGTATCTGGGCGGCGGAAATTCCAGCCTGCTGGATTTCGAACTGCCGCGCAATGTGACCACCGTCGACAATGACGCGGGCATGGAAGGTGGCGCCTTCGCCTGGACGCGCCATACGACCTGACATTTCGCTCACGCCCGCATTATGGAACCCATTGATGGGTCTATGCGTTTCGATCCCATTGGATCGAAGCCCATTTCAATTTTGCGTTTGAAATTGTCGGGCCACAACGACGGAAGCGTAGATGATGCCGCCGGTCAGTGGAAACACGGCTCTTTTTCTGGATATCGATGGCACCTTGCTGGATCTGGCGCGTACGCCCGACCGCGTCAAGGTGCCGGGCGAATTGGTGCGCGCGCTGGAGAAGCTCTCGCACCAACTTCACGGGGCGCTGGCTTTCGTCAGCGGCCGCTCGCTGGAAAGCATCGATAAGCTGTTCGCGCCGTTCCGCCCGGCCGCGATCGGCGCGCATGGCGGGGAGATCCGCGGCGTGCAGGGCGAGGTTACCCGTATCGCGCCCTTGCCCGACTCGGTGCGCGAAGTCTTCACCGGCCTTGCCGAGCATATTCCAGGCCTGCTGCTGGAAGACAAGAAATGCGCCATGGCATTGCACTACCGCATGGCGCCCGAGACCAGGCCGGTCCTGACCTCGGCGATGGAAAAGCACGCTGCCCTGTTCGCGGCGGAAAAGGTTCACGTCATTCACGGCAAGGCGGTGATCGAAGTGCGGCCCGACGGCATCGACAAGGGTAGCGCTGTTCTCAAGCTGGCGCGGCAGAAGCCGTTCAAGGGCCGCGCCGTCCTGTTCGGCGGCGACGACACAACGGACATCGATGTCTTCCGCATCCTGCCCCGGCTGGGCGGGCGCGGCTTTTCCGTGGGCAAGCGCTTTGCCGGCGCCGAACATGTCTTCGAGACGCCGCGCGCGGTGCGCCAGTGGCTGTCGCGCGTCGCCGAAGGCGGTGTGCGATGAGTTGTCCCGCTGACCTGGCCATTATCGGCAATGGCAATGTTGCCGCCCTGGTCAACGCCAGGGGGCAGTTGGTGTGGTGGTGCTTCCCGCGCTTCGACAGCGATCCGGTGTTCAGCCGGCTGATCGCGGGCGACGAGGAAAAGGGCTTTGCCGATGTGGTGCTGGACCGGCAGGTCCATTGCCAGTCGTCCTACGACCGCAACACCGCCATCGTGGTCACCGTCCTCACTGCCGAGGACGGCTCGCAGGTGCGGATCACCGATTTCGCGCCGCGCCTGCGCAACTACGAACGGTTGCTGCGTCCGCCGCAATTGATGCGGATCATCGAGCCCATTGCGGGCCTGCCGCGCATCGCTATCCGCGTCCGTCCCACCCAGTTTTACGGCAACCCCATGAAGCGGCGCGTGGCGGGCTCCAGCCACGTCACCTATGGCGAGCCCGCCCTGATACGGCTGACCACCGACGCGGCGCTGTCCTATATCCAGCAGGAAACATCCTTCGCCCTGACCCGGCCGGTGCATTTGGTGTTCGGGCCGGATGAGCCTTTCCTGGGCGACATTGCCGCCACGGTGCGCGATTTCCGCCAGCGGACTTGTGACTACTGGCGCGAATGGGTGCGGCGGCTTTCCATCGCCTATGAATGGCAGGAAGCTTCGATCCGCGCCGCCATCACGCTCAAGCTGTGCAGCTTTGAGGAAACCGGCGGCATCGTCGCCGCCCTCACCACCTCGTTGCCCGAGGCGCCGGGTTCGGGGCGCAACTGGGATTACCGCTATTGCTGGCTGCGCGACGCCTATTTCGTGGTCAAAGCGCTGAACGCCATCGGCGCCACCCAGACCATGGAACAGTATATCGCCTATATCCTGTCCATCGCCGGCAACGAGGACACGCTCAAGCCCTGTTATGGCATCGTGCCATCGGACGACCTCACCGAATGGATCGCGCCGGACCTGAAGGGTTTTGAAGGCCATGGCCCGGTCAGGATCGGCAATGCCGCTGTCGAACAGGTACAGCACGACGCCTATGGCAGCGTGATCCTGGCGGCGACGCCGATGTTCTTTGACAAGCGCCTGCCGAGGCCCGGCGACGAGCCGCTGTTCCGGCTGCTGGAAAAGATGGCGCAGCAATGCGCCAACCTCGCGCTCGAGCCCGACGCCGGCATCTGGGAATATCGTGGCCGCAAGCGCGTGCACACCCATAGCGGCGCCATGTGCTGGGCCGGCATAAGCCGCACCGCCGCCATCGCCGCACGGCTGGGGCTGACGGACCGGATGCAGCACTGGCAGGGGCTGGCGGATTCCGTCGGGAAGG
>JAZKDV010000099.1:9466-36846 GCA_040387395.1 Pseudomonadota bacterium
GAACTGCTCGACCGCGTGTGGAACGAGAAGCGCAAGGCCTTCACCGCCGCCGAAGGCATCACCGACATGGATGCCAGCGTGTTGCTGCTGCCGGAACTGGGCCTGATCGATCCCAAGGATCCGCGTTTCGCGTCCACCGTCGCGGCCATCGAACAGGACCTGGTGCGTGGCCGGCATGTCATGCGCTATGCGGCGGAGGACGATTTCGGCTTGCCGGAAACCGAATTCCTGGTCTGCCGCTTCTGGCTGATTGACGCGCTGGCGGCGCTGGGACGGCGCGAGGAGGCGCGCGAGCGCTATCAGGACGCGCTCGCCCTGCGCAACAGTTACGGCCTGCTGGCCGAGGACATTCATCCGCAGACCGGCGCCCTCTGGGGCAATTTCCCCCAGACCTATTCGATGGCGGGTGTCATCCTCAGCGCCATGCGGCTGAGCCAAAGCTGGGAGGACCGGTATTGGCGCGCATCTTCATAATCTCCAACCGGGTCGCGATTCCCAATTCGGGCACCCAGCCGGGCGGGCTGGAGGTGGTTCTGAAAGCCACCTTGCGCAACCATCCCTGCGTCTGGCTGGGCTGGAGCGGCGAGGTCAATGAAAAGCCACGCACCAAGACCATCAAGCATGATGAAAACACCTTCATCGTCACCGACCTGAAGCCGGAGGATTTCGACGAATATTACAACGGCTTCGCCAACCGGGTGTTGTGGCCGATCTTTCATTATCGCCTGGACCTGGCGGAATTTTCACGCCGCGACCTGTCGGGCTATCTCAGGGTCAACGAGCATTTCGCCGACGAGCTGGAGAAAGTGCTCAAGCCCGACGACATTGTCTGGGTGCATGACTATCACCTGATCCCGCTGGCCAAGGCCCTGCGCGGGCGCGGGCTCAACAACCGCATCGGGTTTTTCCTGCACATCCCGCTGCCGCCGCCCGAAATACTGACCGCCATGCCCAATCACGAGACTCTGATCCCGTCGCTGGGCGCTTATGACCTGGTGGGCTTCCAGACCGATGGCGACGCCGCCAATTTCGCGCGCTACCTGGCCAAGGAGCTGGGAACGCCCTCGCACATGTCGCTCAGGCTGGGCAGCGGCGACCGCTCGATGCGCATCGGCACCTTCCCGGTGGGCATCGAGACCAAGGACTTCACCAAGCTGGCGCGGCGCGCGGTAAAGACCGGCTTTGTCCAGAAGGTTCTGGGCTCGATTCCCAACGCGTTGATGATCGGGGTGGACCGGCTGGATTATTCCAAGGGCATCACGCTGCGGCTGGAAGCCTATGAACGGTTCCTGGCCGCGCATCCGCAATGGCACGGCAAGATCACCTATCTGCAGATCACGCCCAAGAGCCGCAGCGCCATCAAGGAGTATTCCGACATGGAGGCGGCGGTGAACAGCGCCGCCGGGCGTATCAACGGCGCCTATAGCGACGCGGCCTGGGCGCCGGTGCGCTACGTCAACCGGCCTTACAGCCGCACGGCGCTGGCCGGATTGTATGCTGCCGCGCGCGTCGGGCTGGTCACGCCGATGCGCGACGGGATGAATCTGGTGGCCAAGGAATATGTCGCCGCGCAAAACCCCGCCGATCCGGGCGTGCTGATCCTGTCGCGCTTTGCCGGCGCGGCCGACGAATTCCGCGCCGCGCTGCTGGTCAATCCCTATGATCCCGATGCGGTGGGCGCGGCCATCGCCCGCGCCATGGCAATGCCCAAGGATGAGCGCAAGAAGCGCCATGCCGAACTCTATGCCAGCCTGCTGCGCAACGACATTTCGGTGTGGGGCGACCGTTTCCTCAAGGCCCTGGCGGGCCCCGAAAAAGGCCGGTCGTCGCGCGAGATTCAGGATCTCAGCGACTTCATCACCCCGGTCTGATCGCTTAAGCCGGGCGTTCCAGTTTCAGGGCGGCCAGCGCCAGCGCGGCCCATCCGGCGATAAAGCAAAGGCCGCCCAGCGGCGTGATCATCCCCAGCGCTGTCACACCGGTGAAGGCCAGCAGATAAAGCGAACCGGAAAACAGCAGGATGCCGGCAAGGAAGAGCGCGGCGGCCCAGTTGGCGAACCGTGCCGCGCCGCGCCGTACCGCAAACGCCGCCAGCCCGATCGCGAGGGCATGGTACATCTGATACTGGGCGGCAGTTTGAAATGTCGCCAGCATCCGCGCACTCAAAAGGGACTGCAGGCCGTGGGCGGCGAAAGCCCCCATCACGACTGCCAGGCAGCCCATCAGGGCGGCGATCAAAAGCCAGCGTTTCATGGCGGGCGTTATAGACATACAGGTGCGGCTTTGCGAGTTTGGCCCTGCAATCTGGGGCACGCCATGCCGGAATTCACCACAGCCCGTGACGGGACCGCCCTGGCGTTTGAGCGCCTGGGCCCCGAAGGCGCAGCGGCGCGCCCCGCCATCGTGCTGGTCCACGGCTTCGGCTCCAGCCGGGCGCAGAACTGGAAATCCACCGGCTGGTATGGCGGCCTGACACAGGCGGGTTTTCCGCTGGTGGCGATGGACTGCCGCGGCCATGGCGACAGCGGCAAGCCGCATGACGTCGATGCTTACGGCCATGACCGCATGGCCGAAGATGTCGTGACGGTGATGGATGCGGCGGGCCTGGGTTCGGCGCTGATCTGCGGCTATTCGATGGGCGGCTTCATCGGCCTGAGGCTGCTGGCCTCGCATCCCGAACGGGTCATCAAGCTGGCGCTCGCCGGGGTCGGCGAGAATTATCTGAAAGACGCCATCACCGCGCCCGAGGCCCGCGCCGCCCTGGCCGATGCGCTGCTGACGCCCGACAAGGAGGGCATTGCCGACCCCCGGGCGAAGATGTTTCGCGCTTTCGCCGATCAGCCGGGCAAGGACCGCTTCGCGTTGGCCGCCTGCATGCGGGCGATGTCGCCGCGCCTTGCGCCCGCCACACTTGCGGCCTTAACGCGGCCGATCCTGGTTGTGTGCGGTGCACAGGACGACACCGCGGGCCGCCCGGAGCCGCTGGCGGAGGTGTTCGCCGCCGGCCAGGCGATAGTAATTCCCAATCGCGATCACATGTCGGCGGTGGGCGACCGCCATACGCGCCAGGCCGTGATCGACTTTTTCGAATCCTGACGCAACCCATCCCTCCGTACATTCGTTCCTATGGTGCGCGTCGCGCGCGGCCGCCATTTTCTGTGGCGTGCGCAATTTATTGTCTGTGTACTGACGAGTATTTGATGGGACCGATTCATGCTGTGCAAATTCGCAAACTTCTCTCAACAGGTACGTTTCCGTACTGAAATTTACGTATGTTTTCCGCGGCATACGGCTATTTTCCAGATGCTGTCACGAGATTCAGAGAGCGCCGCGAAACGCCTTGAGGGGGCCGTTTCGCCTGTCATGTCTGGGCTGGAAGAATGCTAGAAGCGCATGCACGCGCCGGGATCCGCAACCGGCTTCTGCACAAAATTTCGCTTGAGGATTGGGATTACATCGGCCCGCATCTCGAAGCCGTGACGTTGAAGGAACGTCAGGTGATCGAAGTGCCCGGCAAGCCGATTACACATGCCTATTTCCTCGAGATCGGCGTCGCCTCGGTCGTGGCGGTTGATGCCGAGGATCATCGCATCGAAGTGGGCGTGATCGGCTATGAGGGCGTCACCGGCGTGCCGCTTATCCTGGGCGATACGCGGGCACAGCATTCGACCTACATGCAAATCGGCGGCAGCGGCCATCGCATTCCGCAGGAAGTGCTGTGCGGCGCCATCGCGAAAAGCGACGGCCTGCGCAGCCTGTTCCAGAAATCCGCCCAGGGCTTCATGATCCAGATCTCCCATACCGCGCTGGCCAATGGCCGCGCCAAGCTGGAACAGCGCCTGGCCCGCTGGCTGCTGATGGCCCATGACCGCACAACCAGCGACGCAGTGCCGCTGACGCATGAGTTCCTGGCGGTGATGCTGGGCGTGCGCCGTGCCGGCGTCACCGTGGCGATCCATGGCTTTGAACGCAAAGGGCTGGTGACGACGCGGCGCGGCCAGCTCACCATCGTCAACCGCACCGGCATCGAGCAAGTCGCCGGCAGCTTCTACGGCACCCCCGAAGCCGAATTGAAGCGATTGCTGGAAGGCAAATAAGAATCTTCTCGCAATTTGCGAACCGCCTGTATTCTGTGAGCGCCCCATGCTGCCCACACGCTTTCAGGACTGGTTTACGCTGCGCGGCTGGCGCGCGCGCGACCACCAATTGGCCCTGGTGGACCATGCCGCCAAGGGCAAAAGCGTGCTGCTGGTGGCGCCGACCGGCGGCGGCAAGACCCTGGCCGGTTTCCTGCCCAGCCTGATCGATCTTGCAGACAAGCCCCGGCGGGCCCGCAAGAGCGCCTTGCACACCCTTTATATCTCGCCCTTGAAGGCGCTGGCGGTAGACGTGGCGCGCAATCTCGACGCACCGATCGCCGAGATGGACCTGGCCGTTACGGTGGAGACCCGCACCGGCGACACGCCGGCCGCCCGGCGCCAGCGCCAGCGCCATGCGCCGCCCGACATCCTGCTGACCACGCCCGAACAGCTCGGCCTGCTGCTGGCGCATCCGCGCGCGCCGCAGATGTTCGAAAGCCTCAAGACGGTGGTGCTGGACGAGTTGCACGCGTTGTACAATTCCAAGCGCGGCGATCTTCTGGCGCTGGGGCTGGCGCGGCTTTCCACCCTTGCGCCCGGCCATCGCCGGGTGGGTCTCTCCGCCACGGTGAAAGACCCCGCGCCGCTGCAGCGCTTCCTCCTGCCGCAACCGATGGAGGGCGAGGCGCTGTCGGAACTGGTGATCGCGCAAGGCGGCGCCAAACCGCAGATCGAGATCAGCGCCTCGGATTCCTATGTTCCCTGGGCGGGGCACCTGGCGCGGCACGCCATGCTGGACGTGATGGCCGCGATCCACGGCGCCAAAACGGCGCTGGTCTTCGTCAACACCCGCAGCCAGGCCGAACGCACTTTCCAGGAATTGTGGGCGATCAACGATTCCAACCTGCCCATCGCCCTGCATCATGGCAGCCTGGCGCCCGAGCAGCGCCGCAAGGTGGAAGCGGCCATGGCCAAGGGCAGCCTGCGCGCCGTGGTCTGCACCTCGACGCTCGATTTGGGGATCGACTGGGGTGCGGTAGATAAAGTGATCTGCATCGGCGCGCCCAAGGGCGCGGCGCGCCTGGTGCAGCGCATCGGCCGCGCCAATCACCGCCTGGACGAACCTAGCGCCGCGCTGCTGGTGCCCGCCAACCGTTTCGAAGTGCTGGAATGCACTGCCGCGCGCGATGCGGTGCTGGCGGGCGAGCTGGATGGCGATCGGCTGAAGGCGGGCGGGCTGGACGTGCTGGCGCAGCATGTGCTGGGCAGCGCCTGCGCCGCGCCGTTCGATGCCGATGCTTTGTTCGCCGAAGTTCGCAGCGCATCGCCCTACGCCCATCTGACGCGCGGGGAATTCGATGCGGTGGTGGATTTCGTCGCCACAGGCGGCTATGCGCTTCGCTCCTATGACCGCTATGCGCGCCTGCGCAAGACGCCGGACGGAAAATTCCGTCTCGCCCATCCCCGGCTGGCGCAGGAATACCGCCTCAATGCCGGGGTGATCGTGGAAGATCCGATGGTGGAGATCCGGCTGCAATCACGCGGCAAGCCCGCCGGCGCGGGCGGGCGCAAGCTGGGCGAGCTGGAGGAATATTTCGTCGAGCAATTGTCGCCGGGCGACACCTTCGTCTTTGCCGGCACCGTGCTGCGCTTCGAGGGCCTGCGCGAAACCGGCGCCTTCGTCACCCGTTCGAATGACATAGAGGCCGAAATTCCCAGTTACAATGGCGGCAAGTTTCCCCTTTCCACCTTCCTGGCGCAGCGGGTGCGCGAAATCGTCAGCAATCCGGAGGGCTGGGCGAGCCTGCCGGAACCGGTGCAGGAATGGCTGAAGATCCAGGAATGGCGCAGCGTACTGCCCAAGCCCGGACAGTTGCTGGTCGAGACCTTCCCCCGCGCCAGGCGGCATTACTTGGTCTGTTATCCCTTTGAAGGCCGGCTGGCGCACCAGACGCTGGGCATGCTGTTGACCCGGCGGCTGGAGCGCGGCCGCTATCAGCCGCTGGGCTTTGTCGCCAATGAATATGCGCTGGCGGTCTGGGCGGCCAAGGATATGGGCGGCGTGGACATGGACGCGCTGTTCGATGAGGACATGCTGGGTGACGATCTCGATGCCTGGCTGGCGGATTCCAACATGTACAAGCGCACTTTCCGCAATTGCGCCATCATCGCCGGCCTGATCCAGCGCCGCTTTCCTGGCAAGGAGAAAAGCGGAAGACAGGTGACATTTTCTTCAGACCTTATTTACGACGTCCTCAGGGAGCATGAGCCCGACCATGTGCTGCTGCGCGCTACCTATGCCGATGCGGGGACCGGCTTGCTGGACATTGCCAGGCTGGGCGACATGCTGACGCGTGTCCGGCGGCGGATCGTGACCCGCAAGCTCGACCGGGTGTCGCCGCTGGCGGTGCCGGCCCTGCTGGAAATTGACGTCCACATGGTTGCGGGCGAAGCGGACGAGGCTATTCTGCGCGAGAATGAAGACGCGCTGATACGGGATGCGATGCGTGTGGACTGATTCGAATACCGGCGACCTGATCATCAATGTGAATGGCGAGACGGTGCTGCTGGACGCCTGCGGCGCGGCCTATGTCCGCGCCCATGACACGCTGATCTTCTCGGACCTGCATTTCGAAAAGGGCAGCTCTTACGCCCGGGGCCGCCAGTTCCTGCCGCCCTATGACACCACCAACACCTTGCTGCGCATGACGCGGGCCATCGCCCGCCACAAGCCGGGGCGGGTGATCGCGCTGGGGGATTCCTTTCACGATGCGAATGCTGCCGACCGGTTGGGGCCGGAAGAGCGCGGCATGCTGGAAGCGCTGGGTGCGGCGGCGCGCTTTGTCTGGATCACGGGCAATCACGATCCCCATCCGCCCGCCTGGCTGGAAGGCGAGATTGCAGAAAGCTTTTCCATGGGCGGACTCACCTTCCGGCACGAGCCGCTGGCGGCGTTCGAGCCGGGCGAGGTGGCGGGGCATCTGCATCCCTGCGCCAGCGTGGCCAAATGGGGCCGCAGCGTGCGGCGGCGCTGTTTTGTCAGCGATGGCCTTCGGCTGATCCTGCCATCCTTCGGCGCCTATACGGGCGGGCTGGATGTAGGCGACACCGCCATTGCCGGACTGTTCGCCGGCCCCTTCCACGCCTACATGCTTGGCAACAGCCGGGTCTATGCCATTCCCCGCCGCGTCGCGGTTTGATCGCGGTTCAAGGAACTTTCCGCAGCAAGGAACTCTGCAATTCACGGCGGAACTGAGAGTTCCAAATTGAAATGCCGATTTGATTGCGAGATAAGGAGTCGTTGGCTCTGGGATCGCTGTCGAAGATGGGGACTACCATATCGCTCGTGCGCGGCATTGCAGCCGCGCTTGTGTTGCTGATGCCGGCCTTGGCCGCAAAGGCGCAGACGCCGTCCTGGCGCATCACCAAGACCGAATGGTCAGCGGCCGATGAAAAGGGCTTTGGCATTTTCCTCAAAGCCATCGCCGAGAGCGACTGCAAGACCAGCGTGGAATGCCTGAAGGGTCCCTGGAATCCCTATCGCGCCACCGATCCGGCTTCGTTTGAGTTCCATGCCGACTGCGCCAAATGGGTCTACATGCTGCGGGCCTATTACGCCTCGAAGCACGGCCTGCCTTTTTCCTATGTCAGCAAGATCTCGGGCGAGGGCGAAGACATCCGCTTCAGCAAGACCTCCAACCAGGCGCTGTCCCGCCGCGATCTGGTGGACACGGGCAAGGGCATCGCCGCCCATGCCGAACTGAAGAATATCCGCGTGCAGGTCTGGTCGGCCACCTACCGGATGGACCCGGCGGCTGAGAGCCCGGTGCTCCAGGATTTCTATTCTCCCAAGCTGCAGCCGGGCTCCATCCGGCCCGGCACCGCGATCTATGACATCAATGGCCATGTGGTGATCGTGTATGAAGTAACCCAGGACGGGCGCGTTCTCTATGTCGATGCCCATCCCGATGAATCGGTGACGCGGGGCGCTTTCGGTCCGCAGATCCCGGCGAGCGCGGCGAAACTGGGCGGCGGCTTCAAGAACTTCCGCCCCCTGAAGCTGGTCGGCGCGGTGCGGCAGGCTGATGGCACGCTGGTGGGCGGCCGTGTCGTGCTGGCGCGCAATGACGAGATCGCGGACTATTCCCTGGAACAGTATCGCGGCACCGCGGGCAGCGGCGATGGCTTCAATGCGCGGTTCGATCACGAAAACAGCTCGCTCGATATTTTCGGCTATGTCCGCGCCACCATGACCGCCCCGAAGCCCAAGGGCAGTCCGGCCGCCACGATCCAGACGGTCGCGGAAACCATCCAGTAGCCGATCAGAATCCCACCGGCTCCATCGCCGCCAGCATGGGGCCACGGCCGATCCGGCCGATCATGGCCCGGGCATCGGCAAGCGGCGCCTTTCGGGTACCGCTGCCGGGAATGTTGTTTTCGAGATCCGCAAGCGTGAAACGCGCGCGCGCAGTATAGCTGCGATCCACCTGGTTCCTCAGATTCTGTTCCGCCACATACCAGCGGGTCTTGTTCTCATCATCCTTGCAGGTGGCGAGCTCGGCTTCGGTGGTGGCGCCCCAGCGGCGCTCGGCGCAGTGGTAGGGATCAAAGCTCATGGCGAACAGTCGCTGGACCGCTTCGTCGAAGCCGAAGGACACCGGCGCGCCGGCGCTGTTGGTGTAAGTGACCTGGCAGCCCGCGGCCTTCTCCTCATAGGCCTCCTGCAGCCGGGTCTTGAGGGACCAGATTTCGCGATAGTCCTGGCCCCGCGCCTGTGCCCGCATGACCGACATGGCGATGTCCATGGTCATCTGGACGAACCTGGCCCTGACATTGGCATCGCGCGACGGCGTGGCATAGGCCTCCCACTCCTTGTCCTCGGAGGCATAGATGTTGCCGGGAATGAAAGCGGGCGCATCCTTGCGGTCCATGCCGGCCTGGATGGCGGTATCGACGGCGCGGCCGCGCTGCGCCAGATCCTGGCAGAGCTGATCCATGCCGAGCTTCAATTCCTGCACAGGGTCGAAGCTGTAGGTGCCGCCCGACAAAGTGCCCCGCACATATTCGAACAGGCCGGCCGGTTCGTCGCGGTATTTGAAGAGGGCATTGGGCCCGTCGCCGCTGGCGTCCGGTCCGCTGCCGCGATACTGCTCCAGGGAGTAATCCGCGATCTCGTCATTGCGCGCCAGCACGATGCGGCCGCCGACATAATGGCCATCGCGCAAGGTCGCGCCCACCAGTTTCACCGGGCGGAAATTCTTGAAGCCGCCGCCCAGCGCCACCGGGCCTTGCCCGAACTGCGCGCCATAGACCGAATAGGCCACCGTATTGTCGGGCTGCGCCCCCATGTAGCGCACCCGACCATCGGCCTCGACCGCATAGACAATCGCGACATGACCGTTGAGATCGTAGATCACCGTGCCGGGCCGGATGGAACCCGACTGGATCTTGGGAGAATAAAAGTCGGTCTGGTCAGACTGGGCATCGATCCGGTAGGTGGCCGAATAGACGTTGTCGCGCAGTTCAGAGAACACCGCGATCACCGTCAGGCCGTTGCCCCTGTCCACCAGGTCGCGGCGTGAAAGTCCCCGGTTGCCTTTTTCACTGAAGCGGATGTCGTTACCGTCGCCGGCGATGGCGTTCACATAGCTGAAGGGCAGCCCGTTCTTCCAAGCATAATAGGCCCGGAGGCCATAGGCCCATTTGGCGCAGTCCAGCGGGAATTCAAGCCCGGCAGGATCGCTGTCGCGGTAGGGGTTTGCGGAACTGCGCATGCATTCGACGCTGGTGCGGCAACCGCTTTGGGCGATGGCGCGAACGAATTCACCGAAGCCCTTTTCATCGGCTTCCGTCCATTCGGTTTTGGTGATGCGCCATGAAGACCCGGAGGATGAACCGGCCGCCTGAGCGGGCGTCGCCAGCAAGGCGCAGGTGACGGCGAACAGGCCAAGAATAGAGATGGCAAGGCGGCGCATGATACTTCCTTCAGCCGCCTCGAGAAGAAAACTCGCGGACGTCCGGAAGGTTGCTTGCTCACCGTATGTGCGTCGTCCCCATTGGCCCTAGGTCCATGCCGGACTAGGCCGGGCGCCGGAACAGAACTGACGAAATCCAGCCCAGCAGCATCGCCATGAAGACGCAGATCAGGCCATAGGCCAGCGGCGCATTGTTCGCCAGGTTGAACAGCCGCCGCTCGATGCCGGTCTGGTCGATGAACAGCGGCGTGGACTGGGCGCTCACCACCTCGCCGTCGCGGAACAGATAGACTTCGACATTGTACTGGCCGCGCGCCACCTCGGCCGGCACGGGTATGCGGGTGCGAAACAGCGTCTCGCTGAGAAAGTCGATGGTGCCCGGCGCTTCCTTGTACAGCCCGTCCTGTTTCAGATGCCGCAGCGCCGCCTCGCGGAACGGGCGGGCATCGTGATGGCTGCCGACGGCGCTGGGCTGCAGATATTCGGTGCCGACGCCATGACGCGCCAGTACCCTGGGCGGCGCGATACTGTCCACCGGCTCGGTGCTGGCGAGATAGTAGTAGCTGGGCATGCCGTCGAACTTGGCGGAATCCCGGTTGACCCAGACGCCCGCGACGCGGTCACGGCGGCGCACGGTCAGAAGCGTATTGGGGCCGCGCACCACCACCACGATGGCGCGTCCCTGCGCCTGTTCGGCCCGCTCGATGGCGCCGAACACCACGATGTCGGTGCCGGTATAGTTGGAGGTGATCTCGATAATGTCCTGGCTGATGCCGGACACCAGGTCTTCGGCGCGGGCGGCGCCAGCCAGCACCATCATCATCAGGAAACCGGCGAGCGCGCGCGTCATGGCGACCCCAGCGTCAGGCTGTAGACGTCGCGGGGCGTGGCGATCAGGCCCCAGAGCAGCCCGAAGCAGACGGTCAGCACCACCACCGCCAGCAGCAGGCGAAGCTGTTCGCCGCGCAGCTTGGCGCCGGCCCGCACCCCCAGCTGGGCGCCCACGACACCGCCCATCACCAGCAGTCCCGCCAGCACGATGTCGACCGAATAGTTGCTGGTGGCCTGCAGCACGGTGGTGACGGCGGTCAGGGCGATGATCTGGATCAGCGAGGTGCCCATCACCACATTGGTCGGCATCCGCAGCAGGTAGATCATGGCCGGCACGATGATGAAGCCGCCGCCGATGCCCATGATGGCGCCCAGCGCGCCGACGAAGAAGCCCAGCGCGATCGGCGGAATGACGCTGATGTAAAGGCGCGACTGGCGGAACCGCATCTTCAGCGGCAGCCGGTGGATCCAGACGTGATTGACGGGCCGCGAGGAAGAGGTGACGCCGCTGCGATAGGCCTGAAGCGTCGTCAGGCTCTCGCGCAGCATGATGGCGCCGATGCTGCCTAGCATGATCACATAGGTCAGCGACACGATCAGGTCCATCTGGCCCTGGCGGCGCAGATGCGCGAACAGCCAGACGCCCAGCAGCGTGCCGACCAGTCCGCCCGACAGCATGACGCCGGCCATGGTGAAATCGATCGCCTGCTTGCGCCACTGGGCCAGCGCGCCCGACATGGACGAGGCGGTGACATGGCTGAGGGTGGTGGCGACTGCCACGGTGGAGGGGATACCGGAAAAGATCAGCAGCGGCGTCATCAGGAAGCCGCCGCCCACCCCGAACATGCCCGACAGGAAGCCTACGCCCAGTCCCAGCCCGATCATCACGAGCCAGGTGACGGACATCTCGGCAACAGGAAGATAGATTTCCATCCGGCAACTCGAAGGGCGCGGTGACGCGCGGCGCAGTTCAGGTTGCAAACGACCATGCGCGTGGCCGCGCATGGGGTCAACACAATTAGCCTTTATGAATCAGGCCTCAGCCGAGGTCGGCGGGCTCGGGCGGCACATTGGCGCTGCGGTTGAGCGCGGCGGCATGGAAGGTGGCGGCCGACTTGCTCGCCGTGGCCCGGTCGCTTTCGCTGAGCTGGGTCTGCAGCACCGCGATGCGCGACTTGGATTCCGCATCGCCCGAAGCGGCGGCGATGGAATACCACTTGTAAGCGTCCAGCAGGCTCTGCGGCACGCCGTCGCCGCGTTCATACAGCACCGCCAGGTTGAACTGGGAATCCGACAGGCCGAGCGCGGCGGCCTTGGCGAACCAGCGCGCGGCTTCCGCCATGTTCTTTTTGCCCGGCGCGCCGCTGGCGTGGGACACGGCCAGATTGTGCATGGCCTTGCGGTTGCCCTGGTTGGCGGAGCGTTCGTACCACTGCGCGGCGCGGGCGCCGTCGGCGGGCACCCCCTGGCCGCGTTCATACATGGTGCCCAGGCGATACTGCGCCACCGCCTGGCCCTTTTCAGAGGCCTGGGTGAGGAAGCGCACCGCGTCGGGCAGGTTGATGGGCGAGCCGTTGGTGCCGTCCAGCGCGCGCAGACCGAGGATCGTCAGGGCGATCGGATTTCCGGCATTGGCCATCTGGATGACGCGCTCGACGCCCGGCGCGCGGCCGCCTTGCGGCGAATCCGGCACCGGATTGACCGGCGCGTTGCGCACGTCGCGCTGCTGCAGCGGCATGGCGGTGTTCGGCGGGCCTTCGGGTTCGGCACGCGCCGTGGTGAAGTCTTCGGCATTGCCCGGCTGTTCATTGGCCTGCGGCGCCACCACGAACTGGGTCTCGTCACCGGGCGGCTCGGGCACCGTGAAGGTCGGGCCGGTTTCGCCGGCGGGGCGGGTCGCGGTCTGGGTGCCGGACGGCGTGCCGCGGGTCAGGATCAGCCCGGCGGCCAGCGCCAGCACGGTGATCAGCCCCAGGGCGGCGGGAATGAGATAGCGCGGGCGGGTCTTTTCTTCGCCTTCGGCGGCGGGCGCGCGGTTCCAGCGCAGGCCGGCAAAACGGCCGCGGCGTTCGGTTTCGGCCTGTTCCGAGGCGGCGCGGGCGGAGCGGCGGGCCTGGGTGAGGAAATTGTCAGCTTCGGGCGCCTCTTCGAACGTATCGGCGAATTCCGGGCCGAACTCCTGCGCCGGGGCGAAGGGATCGGGCGCGCCGGTTTCCGGGGGGATGTCGAAGGTGAAGCCAGGCGGCGCCTGCGGAGGGGCGAAGGCGTCGGTGCCTTCCGCGCCATAACCGCCGAGCGCCTGACTCCCAAGAGTATGCGGTGGGGCGAAGGCTTCCTGATAGGCGGGCTCCGCGAAGGGCGGCGCTTCAAAGGCGCTGGGTGCGGGCGGCGGCGCTTCGTAGGCGGGCGGTTCCGGGCTGCGCAGCTTGGCGCGCGTTTCGGCGACCAGATCGGTGTGATCCTTTTCCAGCGACTCCAGCCGGTGCGACAGGGCCTGCATCGCGGTGTCGAACTGGGCTTTGGGATCGTAATTCTCCAGCCGCTCGGCGATGCCGCTGACCGAATGTTCGATGGAATCCAGCCGGCGCTCGAAGGCGGCGTCGGGCAGGCGCATTTCCAGCCGGGCGATGGAATCTTCCAGCCGGTTGAGGGATTCCTCGGTCTGGCCGGCGCGGCGCTGGTTCTCGACCTGGTCGGTGGCGCGCTGGTTGGCGCTAGCCTCGATCTTTTCCAGCGCATGGTCGAGCGCGTTGGTGTTGAACTGGGCGGTTTTTTCGGCGGCGGCCAGGCGCTGTTCGGCGGCCTCGGTGCGGACGATCAGCAGCTTGTGATTGTCTTCGGCATCGACCCGGCCCTGGCCGACGCGGCCCGCCAGCTGTTCCAGGTTGCCGGTGAGCTGGGTGACCTGGTCGGCCGAATTGTTGGCGGTGGCGGTGATCTGGTCGGCCAGGCGCGACAGGCCCTGGTGCAGCGCCTTGACCGCTTCCTTGATGCCGGTGTCGGCATTGCCGCGCTCCAGCCGTTCCAGCCGCTCGTTCAGGGCCATCACGTTCAGACCCATCTGGTCGAAGGCCTGGGCCTGCTCGCGGGCGGAGATGTTGATCTCCTGGGCGGTGCGGGAAATGACGCGGTTGCTCTCGCTATGGGTGCGTTCGCTGGAGTCGATCCGGCGGCCCAGCCCCCTGAGCTGGTCTTCGATACGGCGCCAGGCGTCGTTTGATTCGTGCTCGCTGCGGTTGACCCGCGCCATCATCTCTTCGGTATCGCGCCGGCTGTTGGCGGACGGGGGCATGCCCCAGCTGTCCAGAGGGGCGCCGGTGGGGGCCCGGTTCTCATAGGCCATGGGGGGGATTTCCTCCTCCATGCCCGAAAAACTGCGCAAAATACGGCGCGTCAGCCATTCCCCGACCGACAGGCCCTCGCGCCGGGCAGCCGCACGGGCAGCTTCCCGCGCCTCTGGCGGGATACCGGCAACATTCCAGGGAAGTTCTGCACGCATTTCGACTCACTGGCACCGCGCACCCGCTATAGAAGGTACCGGGGGCAAGATATAGTGTAAAGGAATGTTGACGATGCGACCGGCGGGGCAGCCGGTTCTGTGTACAGTCATACACAGATAGTGGGCCGATAGGCTTAACCGGATGTTACCGGGCGCCGACCGTGCCGCGCAGGCGCAAGGGATCGGGCGCAGGCGGTGCCGGCACGGCGCTGGCGGCGGCCGGGCTTTCAAAAGGCGTCGCTTCGGTCGCCGGACCTTCCGGCTTGGGCGGCGGCAGGCCCAGATCGGTGGAAAACAGCAGGGCGACATAGACCGTGTCGCCATTCACCGCCGCACCAACCCCGGCATGGTCGTAATTGGCGAAGGCCATATTTTCCCGGTGCGGCGTGCTTTTCATCCATTCGTCCAGGAAGCGCTTGGCGAAGTCGTTGACCACCACGCCGCCCTGTTTGGTGTAATGCTGCGCTGCGAGATTTTCACCCAGCAGGCCCTGCCACTGGGCGTCCTGTTTCATCAGGATCGTGGCGCTGGTGGCGCCATCGGGTGCGGTATGGGCGAGGTAGTTCTTGGTCGCCATGTCGGCGGCGCGGGCACGGGCGACCTTGGTCAGCGCCGGATCGATCGCCAGCTTCTTGGCCTTGGGGTCCATTCTCTGGCGCTGCTCTTCCACCAGGATGGCGATGCGCATTTCCAGCGCCGCCATCTGGCTCCTGGGATCGGGCGGCTCGGGAACTTTTTGCACGGTCGCGCAAGCGGCGAGCGCCATCAAAGCCACGAAAGAGACGAGGGCGCGCGTCAGCATCAGGCGGGCAGGATCTCGAACAGCCCGGCCGCGCCCATGCCGCCGCCGATGCACATGGTCACGACGCCATACCTGGCGCCGCGCCGCCGCCCCTCGATCAGCAGGTGGCCGGTCAAGCGGGCGCCGGTCATGCCATAGGGATGGCCGATGGAAATGGCGCCGCCATTGACGTTGGTCTTTTCCGGATCAAGGCCGAGCTTGTCCATGCAATAGAGCGTCTGGCTGGCAAAGGCTTCGTTCAGCTCCCACAGGTCGATGTCGCTCACCTTCAAACCGTGGCGGGATAAAAGCCGCGGCACCGCGATCACCGGGCCGATGCCCATCTCGTCCGGCGCTACGCCCGCCACCGCGAAGCCGCGGAAGATGCCCAGCGGCTTGATGCCGGCCTTGGCCGCGGCCTCGCCGCTCATCACGACGCAGGCGCTGGCGCCGTCGGCGAATTGCGAGGCATTGCCGGCGGTGATGTATTTGCCTTGCGCCACCTGCTGGCCGCCGGCATGCACCGGCTTGAGCGCCTGGAGACCCTCCAGCGTGGTGTCGGCGCGGTTACACTCATCGCGGTCCACCGTCACATCCACCAGGCTTTCGGCGCCGCTGGCCTTGTCGACCTTTTTCATCTGGACGGCGAGCGGCACGATCTCGTCGGCATACTTGCCGGCCGCCTGCGCGGCGGCGGTGCGCTGCTGGCTTTGCAGCGCATACTGGTCCTGGCGCTCGCGGCTGATGCCATAGCGTTCCGCCACGATCTCGGCGGTCTCGATCATGGTCATCCACAGCGCCGGCTGGGTCTTGAGCAAATGCTCTTCGGTGAAATTCTTGAGATTGATGCCGCCCATCTGCACCAGGGAAATGGATTCCACGCCGGCGCCGACCGCGACATCGGTTCCATCCGTCATGATCTGCTGCGCGGCCATGGCGATGGCGTTCAATCCGCTGGAACAGTAGCGGTTGATGGTGACCCCGCCGGTGGTGACGGGGCAGCCCGCCCACAACGCGCTTTCGCGCGCGATATTGTTGCCGGTGGCGCCTTCGGGAAAGCCGCATCCCATATAAACATCTTCAACCGCGCCCGCTTCGACACCCGCGCGCGCGATCGCGTGCTTCACGGCATGGCCGCCCATCACCGCGCCATGGGTCTGGTTGAAGCCGCCGCGCACGGACTTGGCGAGGCCGGTGCGCGCGGTCGAAACGATGACGGCCTGTTTCATGCAACCTGGTCCATGCCAAAAAAGCCTTTTGGTCTTTAGGGCAAACGCCCGCGAAGCAGGCCGAACCTAGCCCTTCGCCCGCTTGGCTGCCAGTGTCGGATAGCGCAGCGTGAAGGTGATGGCGGCGGCCAGTGCCACAACGCTGACGGCGATACTGGCATAAAGCGGCAATTCGGGGGCGAAGGTCACGGCGCCGTCGGCGATGGCCATGACTGCAAAGGCGGCGATCCATGCGCCCGACACCAGATAGTTGACCTTGAGGAACAGGCTTTGTGGCCAGCCCGCTTCCTTGGGATCGAGCCGCGCATAATCCACCGAAAAGGGGCGCTTCAGCGCCAGCGGGATCGCCAGCAGCAGGAACAGCGACAGTTCCGCGATGAAGCGCACCGCCGCGAGGCTCAGGTTGGGATCCAGGAAGCCGCGCACCAGCGCCAGCAGGCCGAACAGCACAAGGCTGCCGATATCCAGCAGCCTGAGCGAGGGGCTTTCGACGAAATCGCGGATGGTGACGACGAAGGCGGCGGCAAACGCCACCCACAGCGCCAGGTCGGCCGACAGTCGCGACAGAAGCGCGAACAGGATGAAGGGCGCGAAGCCGACGATCAGGTTCATGGCCAACTTATAAAAGAAAAGGGCCCATAAAAGAAAAGGCCGGCGCGCGAAGGCGCGCCGGCCTTTATCTGACGCGGTTTACTTCGCGGCGGCGCTGGCCGGGCTGGCCTTGGCCTTGGCGTGGTAGCTCCACAGGCGCACGACGCGGGCCGAAGCCGGGTTCGCCGCCTTGATGGTGTCGAAGGTGGCCACGGCGTCGCTGGCCTTGCCCTGGGCGAGCTGGGACATGCCGATCACCATGTCCGCTTCGGTCGGGTCCTTGGCGCCGCCCTTGGTCTTGGCGAGACGCGCGGCGGTTTCGGCTTCAGCATACATGCCATAGCCATACAGCGCCTGGGCGAGCTTGACGTTGTACTCGCCGCCTTCCTTGCCGCCCTGGGTGATCTGCTGCGGGATGGACTTGCGGTCCGCGCCGATGCGGGCGTCCGGGGCGGGGCCGCCCTGCTTCTGCGCCTGCTCGGCATCGCCATACAGGCCCTGCTTGTTGGCATTGGAGCCGACCAGCTGCATGTCGTTGGCCTGCATCGGGGCCTTGGTCGAGAACATCAGGCGGCCGAGATAGACATAGTCGACGTCGCGCATGCCCTTCACGCCCAGCGACACGCCCAGATACTGCGCCCAGTCCTTGGGATCGTCATAGGTGGCGACCATCTGCTCCAGCGTCTGCTCGGCGGCAGCCTGGTTGCTCTGCTGAACCTGCGAGCTCATGATGATTTCAAAGTCGCTGCGCTGGGGCGCCTTGTTGGCGGCCTTGGCGGCGGCGATGTTCTTCTGCGCCAGTTCCTGCGCGCCGGCAAAGTCCTTGCCCAGATACAGGGCCTGGGCCGCCATCGCGAGCACCGCTTCATCCGGCGGCGGTGTGGTCGTCTGGATCAGCTTGGCGTACCGGGCGGCCTTGTCATAATGCTTGGCGGTCAGCGCCAGCTGCAGGCCGGCGGTGTAGACCATGGACTTTTCATCGTCGGGAATGACAGCCGGATCCATGTCGGCGGCGGCTTCGCCTTCGACGGTGGCGGTGGCCATGTCCTTGGCTTGTACGCTCAGCGACATGGCATAGCGGGTGATCTGCAGATCGTCATACGGCGTGCGGCCGGAAACAGCGCGCGCCTTGGCGATGGCCGCCATCGCGGCGGGCATGTCCGCTTTCTTGTTGGCGGCCTGGGCTTCGACCAGGGCCTTCTGCACGGCGACGGTCAGCCTGGGCTTGGGGGCGGGCTTCTGGGCATAGGCGGCGCCCATGGCGCCAAACACGAAGAGCGCCGTCAGGGCGGCGCGAACCGATTTGCTGATCATTGAAAAGTCGTCCCTTTGTAACCGGCCGAAAGCGGCCGAGAAGAAGCCCCTGTTGACGTGCAGTATGAGCGCGTTTGCTACTTTACTGTGGCGAAGCACTGTTTCCAATAAGGCGGGATTTATGCTGCGTCGCAGCAAAATTCGGCCATTTCCGAAAGCGGTGCTGTAATACCTTGTTTACCATGCGGTGTCAGCGTGGTTCGGGGCCCCAAGCACCGGCAAAATGGCGCAGCAACTCTTTCGTCTGGACGGCAAAACCGCCTTTGTTTCGGGTGGCCGCGGCCATCTGGGCCGGGCGATGGTCCAGGCGCTGTGCGAAGCCGGGGCCCATGTCATCGTCAATGGCCGCGACGATGCCGCACTGGCGGCGTTCGAGGCTGAGCTGAAACAGAAGAAGTTCTCGGTTTCCCGCGCCGCCTTCGACGTCGCGGACATGGGCGCGGTCCGCGCCTTTTTCGCCGGCCAGACGCGCCTGGACATCCTGGTCAACAATGCCGTGGCGATGCAGGTGAAAAGCTTTGCCGGCCTGAGCGCCGAAGATTTTGCCGCCACTTATGCCAGCAGCGTCACCGCCGCGTTCGAGTCCGTGCGCGCCGCGCTCCCGGCGCTGAAGGCCGGCGTGGCGGCCACGGGCGAGGCGAGCGTGATCAACATCGCCTCGATGTATGCCGCGGTGTCGCCCGACCGCCGACTGTATCAAGACCCGGCGCAGCAAAGTCCGTTTCACTATGGCCCCGCCAAGGCGGGGCTGGTCCAGCTCACCCGCCATCTCGCCGGTGAACTGGGCGCTGAGAATATCCGCGTCAATGCGCTGGTGCCCGGGCCGTTTCCGGCCAAGGTGGCGCCCGACTTCGCCCAGCGGCTGGCGTCGCGCACCATGCTGGGGCGGCTGGGCCAGGCCGAAGAGATCGCCGGTCCCCTGCTGTTCCTGGCGTCACCGGCCTCGAGCTTCGTGACCGGGGCGGCCCTCAATGTCGATGGCGGCTGGACCGCCTGGTGAGGTAAACCCTGCAGATGGCGTTCCTGTCGTCCTTCCGCATCGGCCAGCAAACCGTTTATCCCGAAGAGCTGCTGGAGCGGCTGAAGAGCTTTGCGCTGCTGGCCGATGTCGGCGACGCGGCGCTGCGCAACCTGCTGGCGGAAGCCAACTGGTTCGCGCTGCCCGGCGGCACGCTGCTCGAGCGCGGCGGCGAGAACAACGCCGCCCTGTTCCTGGTGATCACCGGCAGCCTGGGTGTCTTCGTCTCGGATGATCAGGGCCAGCGCCACATGGTGGCGCATGTCCCGGCAGGCGAGACGGTGGGCGAGATGTCCCTGATCCAGCCCAGCGGCAATCATTCCGCCCAACTGGTGGCGCTGCGCGACACAGAATTGCTGCGCATCAGTCCCGACGGCTTCGAGGCGCTGGTGGGCCGTCATCCCAAGGTGATGATGAACCTGATGCAGATGCTGGTGAAGCGTCTGAAGGACGCCAATCGCGGCCGCGACAAGCCCCGGCCCAAGACCTTTGCCATCGTGCCGCTGCAGGAAGGCCTGGCCGAAGCCCCGATCGCGCACCGGCTGGCGCAGGCGCTGGGCAAGATGGGCTCCCGGGCCGCCGTGCTGGATATCGCAGCCTCCGAACAGACGGCGGAATGGTTCAACACTTTCGAAGCCACCCATGACGTGGTGTTCTATCGCGGCGATGCGCCGGAAAGCTCCTGGACCAACCAGTGTCTGCGCCAGGCCGACCGCATTTTCCTCCTGGCGCGCGCCGACCGCGCGCTGCCGCTGGCGCCGCTCGATCTTCCCGCCTTCAAGGCGCGCGCCTCCGGCCCGCCCGAACTGCTGCTGTTGCATCCCGACGGCGCATCGGCCGTGCTGCCCGAGCATTTCACCACCCGCAGCGGGCTTTTTTCCAACCATCACCATTTGCGCGCCGGCCATGCCGCCGATATCGCGCGGGTGGCGCGCTTCATTGCCGGACGGGCGGTGGGGCTGGTGCTGGCGGGCGGCGGGGCGCGCGGCTTTGCCCATATCGGCATCATCCGGGCGCTGAAGGAAGCCGGCGTGCCGTTCGATCAGCTGGGCGGCACCTCGATGGGCGCGATCATCGCGGCGGGTTTGGCCCATGAATGGGGGCTGGAGGAGCTGCGCGAACGCATGCGCGCGGTGTTCGTCAGCGACAATCCGCTGTCGGACTTCACCCTGCCGCTGATCGCGCTGGTGCGCGGCAAGAAGGTTTCGGCCAAGCTGCGCGAGCATTTCGGCGAGATTTGCATCGAGGAACTGCCGCTGCCGTTCTTTGCCGTGTCTTCGGATTTGACCACGGGCCGCATCCATATCCACCGCGAAGGCGCGCTGTGGCGGGCTTTGCGGGCGAGTGTGGCGCTGCCCGGCATCCTGCCGCCGGTCACCCATCACGGCCATCTGCTGGTCGATGGCGGGGTGATGAACAACCTGCCGGTGGATGTGATGCGCGAACAGGCGATGGATGCGGGGCCGATCATCGCCTGCGACGTGACCGGCGAAGTCGATCTGCAGGCGCAGGATTCGCGCTATGGCGAGCGGCCCTGGTGGTGGTTGATCGGCCAGAATTTCCGCGGCAATCCCAGCATCATTTCCATCCTGATGCGCTCGGGCACGGTGGGTTCGGAAGCTCAGCGCCGGGTGGTACGCGAGCAGTGCGATTTCCTGATCGAGCCGCCCATGCCCGACATCGGCTTGCGCGAATGGAAGAAGTTCGACCAGGCCATCCAGGAGGGCTATGACGCCGCCCGCGCCTGCATCGACAAGAACGGCATTCCGCTGACCCATGTGATGAGCGAAGGCCCGGGCATGCCGATACCCAGCACGCTGGTTGTAGGCTAAATCAGCCCCACCAGCTTTCGCCCGGCGCCATGCTGGCGCGGACAAAGTCCGGATCGGGCTCGGCGCCGAGGCCCGGCAGGGTGGACACTTTCATCTTGCCGTTCTTGACCACCAGCGGATTGGTCTTCGCCCATTTCAGCTTGGTGGCGTTGCGCGAGCATTCGATGCGCGGACAGTTGAACAGGGCGGCCGCCAGCTGTTGCGAGGCGAGATTCAGGAACAGCCCGCTGACATTGTGCAGGGCAATGGGGATGCGCCAGCGCGCCGCAGTGTCGGCAATCATCTTGGTGCCGGAGATGCCGCCCGAATTGATGATGTCGGGCTGGAAGATGTCCACCGCCTGGTTTTCCAGGAAGGGAATGGCCCATTCCGCCAGTTCCATATTCTCGCCCGTCATCAGCGGCACAGTGGTGGCGCGGCGCAGCGCGTTCCAGCCCTCCGACCAGCCGGGCTGCAGGGCGTCCTCGAAATAGATCGGCTTGATCGGTTCGATGGCCCGCGCAATGCCGATGGCGCTGGGCACGTCGAACTCGCAATGGCAATGCACCAGTATGTCGATGTCATCGCCCAGCGCTTCGCGGGCCAGCGCATAGGCGCGCTCCATCTTGCGGAAATCCTGCGGTCCCAGGCTGGGCGTATATTGCTGCATCGGAACGCCCAGCACATGGTGGGTGTCGACCTTGAAGGCCCTGAAGCCGTGCGGATCGGCTTTCAGCTCCGCCGCGCGGGCGCGCCACGCGCCCTTGTCGAGGAAGTCGCCGCCGGGGCAGTGGGAATAGAGATCGATCTCGTCGCGGAAATTTCCGCCCAGCAGCTTGGACACCGGCTGGTTCAACAGCTTGCCCGCCAGGTCCCACAGCGCCATGTCGATGCCGCTCAGCACCCGGATGGCGCGGTCGCGTTGCTCATAGGCATAGAACATGTTGTGGAAGTGGACCTGGATCGCCAGCGGGTCCTTGCCGATCAGACCCAGATGCGGCAGCCGGCCTTCGCCATTGTAATTGGCGATGACGCGGCGGGCGACCGGCCCATCCGTGCCGCATTCGCCATAACCGCTGATGCCGGCATCGGTGTCGATGCGGATCAGCGATTGCTGTTTGATGACGGTGTTACCGGGGTCTTTGAGACCCATCGCCTTGATGCCGGTGATCTTGACCAGGCCGCGGGTGGACTGTGCAAACGCGTTCAGCGGCGCGAACAGCGCAGCTGCGGGCAGGGCGGCGGCGTATTTCAGGAAGTCGCGGCGTTGCATGTGAGGCTCCTCAGCGGTCGCGCAGGCCGATGCCCAGCGGCGCGGTGTTGCGCAATGCCAGGATGCGGGCGGGCTTGTCCTTGGCGTTGTAGAAACCGACCGTGGCATTGGCGCGGTAGAAATAGGCGTCGCCCGGCTTGGCCGGGTACTTGCCCTCGATGCCGTTTATGCCGCTGCCCGCCACCATCTCACCGCTGCCGTCCAGCACCAGATAGATTTCCTCCTGCAGCTCATGGTGATGCGGGGCGTTGGTGCCGCCGGGCGCCAGTTCCAGGATGTAGAGGCTGACCATGGTGTGCGCCACCGCCAGGCGGTCGCGCTTGCTCGTGGTGTCACCCATCAGCAGGCGATAGCGCGCCGAGTTGGGATGGCCGGCGACTTCGGTGAGGTTCACGTCCGAAATATTGGCGATCGGCATGGCGGCCGGCATCTGGATCTTGGTGCCTTCAGGAATCTTGAACCCTGTGATGATCGCCTTCAGCGGCGCGGCCCCGGCCTGAAACGAAAATTCCACGCCCGGCGGGACATAGACAAAGTCGTCGGCCTTCACCGGGTTGGTCTTGCCGCCATATACGATGCTGCCTTCGCCCTCGCGGATGACGATGACATTTTCTTCGCTGGTGTACTTGACGCTTGCGCTGCTGCCTTTGGCGGCGACGGTCAGTTCGCCGAAACGCGACACGCCCTTGAGGATGCCGGAATTGGCGTCGCCTTCGCCGAACATCGGCCGCCATGTGGCGGCAGCGCTGCTGAGGCCCGCCTTGCCCGGCGCGACGTTTGGCAGCTGGCGATGCAGGAAGGTGGGATCGACGTGGAAATCCTGTGCCGCCACCGGCGCGGCCAAAGTCAGCGCCAACGCCATCCAGACATACCGCATGCGATCCCCGCCTTTGTTCTTGTTGGCGCCAAGGCTAGCGGGCTTGCGGCCACGCGGCTAGGGGAGGTTCAGATCGAGTTGTCGATGATGCGGCTGCCATCGTCCGGCAGCCTTTGTCTTTTGAGCAGGTCGTAGCGCCGTCCGTCCGGCCCCGTCAGGATGGCGCTGTCGAGTTTCGCGCCGCCCAGACCGGTATGGCCGCTGACCGCCAGCTGTCCCTCGCCCTTGGCGCCTTCGAGCGTCACCACATAGGCATTGTCGGCCCGGCCCGGCATCCAGGAAAAATAGTTGCCGTCCACGCCGGTGATCACCGCGCCATGGCCCAGCACCTGTTGCGCCATGCCGTCCTCGCGCACCAGCTCGCCCACCAGCCGCAGCACCGGATCGCGCTTGTAGCCGTCCCACAAAAACCATGCGCCATAGCCGCCCGCCAGAAGGAAGGGCGTCACCATCAGCAGCATCGCGATCAGGCAACCCCACAGGCATCCGTTGCGGCGGCGCGCCGGCGGCGCGTAAGGCGAAGATGACGAGGCGGGGGCGGGCATGACCATGGCGCCAGAAGAACACAGCGACTAGATTGCCGCCAGAGGCCTTCCAGGAACGAAGTCATGGCGATTGATTATGACGACATGATGCAGTCCGGCGCGACGGGTCTGGTGTCGCGCTATGACGAGAAGGACGTGATGCTGTACGGCCTCGGCGTGGGCATGGGCCGCGATCCACTGGACGAAAAGGAACTCCCCTTCGTCTATGAGAATAACGGGCTGAAAGTGGTACCGACCTTCGCCAGCGTTATCAGCCGCGGGGAAGCGCCGCCGGAAAAGCAGCGCATGCCGCAGAAGTCCAATATCAATTTCATGATGGTGGTGGATGGCGAGCGCCGCATCACCTTTCACAAGCCGTTGCCGCCCAAATGCGAGGTGGTGTCGGACGAACGCTATCTCGATATCCTCGACAAGGGTGAGGGCAAGGGCGCGGTGCTGATACAGGAGCGGGTCAGCCGCGATGCTTCCACGGGCGACAAGCTGTTCACCATCGTGACGTCCATCTTCGCGCGCGGCGATGGCGGTTTCGGCGGCAAGCCGCAGGGCGGACCGCAGCCGCACGAGATTCCCGAGCGCGCCCCCGATCTGGTGAAGGAATGCGACACCCGTCCCGACCAGGCGTTTCTTTATGCCCTGTCGGGCGACCGCAATCCGCTGCACCGCGATCCGGCGTTCGCGAAAATGGTCGGCTTCCCGCGGCCCATCCTGCACGGGCTGTGTTCCTATGGCACCGCCTGCCGCGCGGTGCTGTCGACGCTGGCGGACTATCAGCCCGAGCGGATCACGCAGTTCGACGTGCGCTTTTCCAAGCCGGTGTTTCCCGGCGAGACCCTGGTGGTGGAGCTGTGGCAGGACGGCGGCACGATTTCCTATCGCGCGTCGGTGAAAGAGCGGCCGGGCACGGTCGTTCTCAACAACGGTCTTTGCCAGCTTGCCGGTTCTTGAATTGGAAGAGGGGGGCGATCCCATTGAAGCCGCCGAAGCGTTGATTGCTTCGGGGAAGGCGGACGAGGCCGCGGGGGATTTGCGCGCGCGGCTGGCGGCAGGAAGGGGCGGCCTACTGGCGCGGCTGACCTTGATCAAGGCCCTGCTGGCGGCGGGCGATATCCCGGGCGCACTGGAAGAGGCGCGCGAAGCGGTGTCGCTCAATCCCCAGGTCGCGCCCGCGGTGCTGGCGCTGGGCGAGGCGCTGCTGGCGGCGGAGCTGCTGCCCACGGCCATTGCCGAATTGCAGCGGGCGCTGCGCATCGATCCGCATCTGCCGCGGGCCCGCCAGTTGATCGCGCATGCCTGGCTAAAGGCGGGAGAGGCCGACAAGGCGCTGGAGAGCTTGCGCGAGCTGAAACCGTCACCGGACGTCGAAGCGATGATCGCGGCGGCCGAACGCATAAAAGCCGCGCCGCGTTCCGACGCAGGCTATGTGCGTCACCTGTTCGACCAGTTCTCCGCCGACTATGACCTCCGCATGCTTGGCCAGTTGTCGTATGCCGCGCCGCAAATTTTGCTGGATCTGGCGGCGATGGTGATGCCAGGGCGTGAAAAGCTGTCCATCCTCGATCTGGGCTGCGGCACCGGCTTAGCCGGTCTGGCCTTCAAGCCCCTGGCGGCGCGGCTGGACGGCGTCGACCTGTCGCCCGCCATGGTCGAGAAAGCGCGGGCGCGGCACATCTATGACGATCTGGCGGTGGCCGATCTGGAACATGCACTGGCCGCACCGGGTCCGGCCTATGACCTGATCCTGGCCGCCGACACAGTTGTTTACCTGGGCGATCTGACGCGCGTGTTCGAAGGCGTGCGCAGGCGGCTGACGCCCGACGGCTTTTTCCTGTTCACCACCGAGGCGGCGGCCGACGGTTTTGAACTGGGGCCCAAGCGCCGCTGGCGGCACAGCGATGCCTATCTGCGCGCCACCGCGCAAAGCGCCGGCCTGTCGATTGCCGGTTTGGTGGCGGCGGCGCCACGCCATGAAGCCAATCAGCCGGTGGACGGCTTTGCCGTCGCTTTGACGCCGGAATAAGGCATCTTTTTGCCCCATTGTGCGTTGCATCCCACAAGAACACAGGTGGGTCATGGTAGCGCTCGACAATCACGCAATCTTTGGTTCCAGCAAGGTTCCCCGGCTGCGCGTCAGCCTGGCGCCGCTGGTATCGGCTATCGCGCTGGTCGCGGTGGCTGTGGTGCTGAGCGCGATCCTGATGCGCGGCTTTGCCGAAAACGGCTTCCGCCTGGGCAGCCAATGGGCTTGGCGCTACACATTTTTCGTCTTCTTCGCTGCGATGGTGGCGGAACCTGTCGGCCGCCTGGCCGCGCGTTTCTTTACCGGTTTCACCTGGCCGGAAAGCCTGGGCCCCAAGCTGATCTGGGGTTTTTGCGCCAGCTACGGCGTGTATCTCCTGTCGGTATTCCTGCCCAATGTCATTCAGCCTTCCGGCGGCGCCACCCTGATGGTGCTGTTCGGCGCCACGGTTGTGGCGGTGATGGCGCTGACCGCCGCCTCGTTGAAGCGGCTGGGCGGCAAGGTGCTGATCGGCGAGCGCACCCGCCGCGCCATGCTGGGTATGGCCTTCATCTATTTCTGGTCCTGCTATTCGCTGATGGCGCTGGCGCGCATCTCCGGCCCGCATCGCCCCGACGCCTTCTATGACATCAGCCTGTCGCTGATGATCGTCGCGCTGCTGGTGCGTTTCGCCGACCGCTGGTTTCGCTTGCACGAAACCGAGCCGCAAACGGCATCCGCCTGACCTTCGCGAACGTGTCGCTTGTCTGACGTTTTTGCGGCATTTTCTGTACCAAATCGGTGCGCGCATCGCGCTGGTTCGACTCTCCCCGATATGAGACAATGAGGCCTTCAACGAGGGCCTTTGCGTGCGCAGTGTCATCGCCTTTGCGATCCTGATCGGCAGCGTCTCCGCGGCGCTGGCGCAGGACGGCTGCATCGAGCCGCCGGTGCCGGCGAAGCTGGATGGTGCGCCCAGCGCCGACCGGATGCGGGCCGCGCTGGCCGAGGCCCGTCATTTCATCGCCCAGTCCAGCCTCTATCAGGATTGCCTGCTGAAAGAGGTTGAGGCCGCCAAGCTCCTGGCTGCCGCCAGCGGCATGCCATTCGAGCCGATGGTCGAGACCAGCGCCAGGCTCAAGATCGCTGCCAGCCGCAAGGCGCAGCAGCGGGTCGGGGATGAGGTCAATGGCGCCATCACCGCTGCCCGGATGCCCCCAAACTAGAGCGTCGCTGATTCCTTTTGCCGCGGGGGGGATAGAGTATTTGGCCTTCCCGCCATGCGTGGTTCCCGGCGAATCACTTATGATTCCGCCATGGCTGAGGCGGCAATTCGCATTCCCACGCAGCGGCGTCAGGCGTCCAAGGCGGCGTCCCGCACTGCCATTCTGGAGGCCGCCCGCCGGGTGGCGACCCGCGACGGCGCCCGCGATATGTCCCTGCGCGGCGTGGCGGCGGAAGCCGGTTTCGCCCCGGCCGCGCTCTACGGCTATTTCCGCAACAAGGACGAATTGCTGCTGGCTCTGGCGGCCGACGATCTCACTTCGCTGGCCCGCGCCAT
>JAZKDV010000100.1:0-8100 GCA_040387395.1 Pseudomonadota bacterium
TTCGCGCTGGGAAACAATCTGGCGCCGCCCACCCATCATTCTCCCGTGCTGTGGCTGGTCGGATTGCTGGCGGTCTCAGTCGGTTGGCCGTTCTTCGCCTTGTCGGCCTCCGCGCCGCTGCTGCAGGCCTGGTTCGCGCGCAGCGGGCACAAGTCCAGCAGCGATCCGTATTTCCTCTATGCCGCCAGCAATGCCGGAAGCCTGCTGGCGCTGCTGTGTTTTCCAATTTTGCTGGAGCCGGAGCTGACCCTGGCGGGACAGGCCAGCGCCTGGCGCGCCGGTTATGCCGGACTGCTTCTTTTCCTGGTGGTCACCGCCGCGCTGCTGCTGCGCGGCAAAACCGCGCCCGCCGCGCCCGCGGCCTCCGCCGCCAGCGGCTGGAAACAGCGCCTGATCTGGATCGCGCTCGCCTTTGTGCCGTCCAGCCTGCTGCTGGGCGTCACCACCCATATCACCACCGACATCGCCTCGGCGCCTCTGTTCTGGGTGGTGCCCTTCGCACTCTATCTGCTGTCCTTCGTCATCGTCTTCGCCCGTCCGCTGAACCGGGACTGGGTGCTGATGGCGCAAGGCGCGGGCATCGTCGCCATCGCGGTGATGACCATATTGGTGCTGGCCTTCGGCCTGGGCGGGACAGTGCTGCTGACGGTGGGCATTCATCTGTCCGCCTTCTTCGCCACTGCGCTGATGTGCCATGGCGAGCTGGTGCGCCGGCGCCCGGCGGCGTCCGGCCTCACCACTTTCTATTTCTGCATGTCGATCGGCGGCGCGCTGGGCGGCATCTTCAACGCGCTGGTGGCGCCGGCGCTGTTCTCGTCCGACATCGAATATTATCTGGCGCTGGTGGCGGCCTGTCTGTTGCGGGGTTTGGTCAAGGGCGACCTGCGTGAATACAGGATCGGTGATTCCCTGTATCCGCTCCTGCTGGGCCTGGTGGTGGCGGTGGCGGTGTGGCGCTTTGTCGATTCCGCGCCGTTTGCGATGGTGGGACGGCTGCTGTTCCTGCTGCCTTGTGCCCTGGCGCTTTACTGGTTCTCCGAACGCTCCCTGCGTTTTGCGCTGGGGATCGCGGTGGTGATGGGCGGCGCCTTCTTTGTGCGCAGCTCGGTGGATGTGCTGCATATCGAGCGCAGCTTCTTTGGCATCAACAAGGTCAAGCTGCTGGAAAAGGATCGCAAGATCGCGCTGGTGCACGGCACTACCATCCATGGCACCCAGTTCACCGATCCCGCCCGCCGGCGCGAGCCGCTCTCTTACTATGCGCGCTCAGGTCCAGCGGGTCAGATGTTCGCCGCCGACAAATCACGCCCGCGCACCGCCCTGATCGGACTGGGGACCGGGGCGCTGGCCTGTTACCGCCGCCCGAACGAAGACTGGACTTTCTTTGAGATCGACGGCGCGGTGGAGCGGATCGCGCGCGACACCCGCTATTTCCATTATCTCAGCGCCTGCCAGGGCGCCAAGGTCCGGCTGGGCGACGGACGGCTGCTGCTGGGCCGGGAGCCGGATCGCAGCTACGACCTGATCGTGATCGATGCCTTCAGTTCGGACGCCATTCCCACCCACCTTCTCACCCGCGAGGCGCTGGCGCTGTACCTGCGCAAGCTGCGCCCCGGCGGGGTGATCCTGTTCAATCTCAGCAACAAGTATCTCGAGCTGGGGCCCGTGCTCTCCAACGGTGTCGCCAGCGTCCAGGCCTTCGCCCGGCGGCAGCTCTACTATCCGACGGAAAGCGAAAGCACCCAGGGCGCGGCGGCGTCGGAATGGATGGTGATCGCGGCGACGCAGGCCGACCTGGAATTCCTGCCGCGCGACAAACGCTGGCGGGCAACCGAAGCGCAAGCCGGCGCGGCCGCCTGGACCGACGACTTCTCCAACATCTTCCGCGTCATCGTGTGGTGACTGGTTTGGTGAGGGGCTAGCCCAGATTCTGGATCTGGCTTGAGGCCAGCATCAGCTTGGCGACCGACAGATCGCCGCTGGCATCCAGGTCGGCCAGAAAGCTGCGCATCCGCGTCAGCGCTTCGGCATGGGTCTTGGCCCAATTTTCCGCCGAGCTTCCGCCCGCCAGCAGCTTGCGCGCGATGCGCCGCTGGGCGGCATAGAGGTCATCCAGCAAGCGCCGCAGCGCCAGGCGGTCCCAATGATCGGGCGGCGAGAATTTCGCCGCCAGCGCGCGCAGCCGGTCCAGGCCCAGCATGTCGCCCACCGCGAAATAGAGCGCGGCGACCTTGGCCGGTTCCAGCTCCGCGTCATGCGCCAGCAGCGCCACATCCAGCGCCGAGGTCAGCGCCGGCAGCAGCGCCACGTCGCGCGCCACATCATCAGGCACGCCGCTGGCGGTGAGCTCGGCGATCCTGCTGTTGTCCTCGCCGGCTATCAGGTGATTTTGGCGCAGCGCCTCGACACCGGCGCGGTACAGCGCGGACGCGTCGGCGATCTTCGCCTCTTGCGGCACATGGGTCAGGAACCAGCGGGTGGCGCGGCGGAACTGGTCGGCGATCGCGCCATAGAGCTGGGTCTGCACCTTGGCGTCCACCTTGCCGTCCAGCGCGTCGATCCGGGTCTTGAGGGCGGAAAGGCCAAAGGCGCCGTCGCTGAGCACGAAGCCGCGCGCGATGGCGGCGCCCGAAAGGCCGGTGACTTCGGCGGTGCGCAAGACAAACAGCGGCCCGGCCAGGTTGACGATGGCGTTGACCAGCACGGTGGAAATGATTTCGCGCTTCAACCGGTGACGCTCCGGTTCTTGCGGGAAGGTGCGCACCGCTTCGGGCGGGAAATAGCCGGCCAGCAGCGCGGCAAAGGCGGGATCGTCGGGCAGCGCGCTGCCCAGCACCTCGGCATCCAGGTCCAGCTTGGCATAGGCCAGCAGCACGGCGAGTTCGGGCCTTGTCAGTCCCTTGCCCGCCTGTGCCAGGGCTTTCAGTTCGGCGTCGCTGGGGAGGAATTCCACCGCGCGGTTCAGCCGCCCGCGAGACTCAAGGTCGCGCATCAGACGGGCATGGGCATCGATGTCCCGATGGCTGCGGGCTTCGGCCACCGACAGGGCCAGGGTCTGGTTGTAATTGTCGGCCAGGACGTGCGCCGCGACCTCGTCGGTCAGGGAGGCGAGAAAGACGTTGCGCTTTTCCTCGCTGAGCTCGCCGCGCATCACCGGGCCGCTGAGCAGGATCTTCAAATTCACTTCATGGTCGGAGGTGTCGACGCCGGCCGAATTGTCCACCGCGTCGGTGTCGATGCGCCCGCCGCTGCGCGCATACTCTATGCGGCCCAATTGGGTGACGCCCAGATTGGCGCCTTCGCCCACCACCTTGGCCCGCACTTCATTGCCGTTGACGCGGATGGAGTCGTTGGCGCGGTCGCCCGCATCCATCGGGGACTGCGCCGATGACTTGATATAAGTGCCGATGCCGCCGAACCAGAGCAGGTCGGTCTGGGCTTTCAGCAGCGCGTTGATCAGTTCGGGCGGCGACAGCGTGTCCTTGTCGATTCCGATCAGCGCCTTGACCTCGGGCGACAGCGGGATTTCCTTCAGGGAACGGGCAAACACGCCGCCCCCCTTGCCGATCAGCTCCTTGTTGTAGTCGTCCCAGCTCGAGCGGGGGAGGGCGAACAACCGTTCGCGTTCCGCGAAACCCGTTTCGGCAACGGCGTTCGGATCGAGGAAAATATGGCGATGGTCAAAGGCAGCGACCAGGCGGATGTGGCGCGACAGCAGCATGCCGTTGCCGAACACGTCGCCCGACATGTCGCCCACGCCGATGACGGCGAAATCCTGGGTCTGGATATCGGTGCCCATCTCGCGGAAATGCCGCTTGATGGCTTCCCAGGCGCCGCGCGCCGTGATGCCCATTTTCTTGTGGTCGTAGCCGACGCTTCCGCCCGAGGCGAAAGCGTCCCCCAGCCAGAAGCCGCTTTCCAGCGCGATGCCGTTGGAAATGTCGGAGAAGGTGGCGGTGCCCTTGTCGGCGGCGACCACCAGATAGGGATCGTCGCCATCGGGCCGCAGCACATCGGGCGGCGGCACGATGACGCCGTCCTTGTCCAGATTGTCGGTGACGTCCAGCATGGCGTTGATCAGGGTCTTGTAGGCGGCGATGCCGATTTCCATCGACTGTTCGCGGCTGGGATTGGTCGGCATCAGCTTGGGAAAGAAGCCGCCCTTGGCGCCCACCGGCACGATCACCGCATTCTTGACCTGTTGTGCCTTCACCAGACCCAGGATCTCGGTGCGGAAATCCTCGCGCCTGTCCGACCAGCGGATGCCGCCGCGGGCAATGCGGCCAAACCGCAAATGCACGCCTTCCATGCTGGGGGCATAGACGAAGATTTCCCGCCAGGGCCGCGGCGCCGGAAGGTCGTCCAGCTTGGCGGAATCGAATTTCAGCGCGATGTAAGGCTTGGTGCCACCCGCTTCGTCTTTCTGCCAGAAATTGGTGCGCAGCACCGCGTCGATCACATTCTTGAAGCGGCGGATGATGCGGTCATCGTCCAGCGACGGCACATCGCGCAGCGCGGCCTCGATCTGGCGCTCGATGGCGGCGATATTGGTATCGCGCTCGCGCACCGCGCCATGGGGTTCGTTGCGGGCATAGAACAGCGCCACCAGCAGGCCCGCGACATCCGGATTGCGGGCCAGCGCCTGCTGCATATAGGCGAGGGAGAAAGTGAAAGCCGCCTGGCGCAGGAATTTGCCGCAAGCCCTAAGGATCGCCACGTCGCGCCAGTTCAGGCCCGCGCCGATCACCAGCCGGTTGAAATCGTCGCTTTCGGCATCGCCCCGCAGCACGGCATGAAAGGCATCTTCCAGGGGGCCGCGAATGTCGTCCAGATGCACAGCCAGCCCGTCGGCCCGCTCCATGGCGAAGTCCAGGATCATCGCTTCCTGCCGCCAGCCACCCTCGTGATCGAAGGACATGGGATAGGAATCTTCCGCGATCACCTTCAGGCCGAGGCTCTCGAACACCGGCAGCGAGGAGGACAGCGGCAACAATTCACCCAGCACGTAAAGCTTCAGGTGCAGTGCCGAGGTCGCGTCGCCGTCCTTGCGCCAGACCCGGGCGCGCACATGCAGATGGTCCCTGGCGCCCGCCAGCTCTTCCAGCATGGCCAGATCGCGCACCGCTTCATGGGCGGGAAAGGTGCCGCGATAACCCGGCGAGAAGCGCGGATCGCGCGCCTTGAGCCGCGCGAAGCCTTCGCTCCGGCCGTGGGCGGCGCCCAACGCCTTGGCGAAGGCGTCATCCCAGGTTTCGATCAGCAGCGCGATCTGGTGCTCCAGCTCGCGCACGTCCACCTTGGGCATCGGACCTTCATTGCGGCCGATGATGAAGTGCAGCCGCGCCAGCGGACTGTCATCCACCGCCGCGTCGAATGCCGAGGTGCGGCCGTTCAGCGCCTTGGCCAGCAGGGCGTGAATCTTTTCGCGGATGGGCGCGGTCAGATGGTCGCGCGGCGCCAGCAGGATCGCCGAGACGAAACGGTCGAAATGATCGAAGCGCAGGAACAGCTTCAGCCGGGGCAAGCCGCCCATGCGCAGGATGCCGGTGGCGACTTCCTGCAGTTCATCGACCGAAACCTGGAACAGCTCGTCGCGCGGGAACGTGTCCAGGATGTGGGTCAGCGCCTTGCCGTTATGGCTGGCGGGCGCCAGCCCGGCGCGGGTCATCACCTGGTCGATCTTGCGGCGAAGCACGGGAATGGCGCGCGGCTGGGTGCTGTAGGCGCTGGAGGTGAACAGCCCGACAAAGCGGCGCTCGCCATGGAAGACACCATTAGCGTCATAGGTTTTGACGCCGATATAATCCATGTGGGACCGGCGATGCACCAGGGAGCGGGCATGGCTCTTGGTGACGATCAGGGGCTCGGGCGCGTCCAGCCAGGCGCGCACTTCGGCACTCAGGCCGACCCGCTTGGTACCGCTGCGGATCACGCGGGCTTCCTCGTCGGCCAGCACGCCCAGGCCGGATTCCTTCACCGGGTCCAGCCGGCCATGGGCGCCGTCCTTGCCCAGCAGATAATCGCGCGCGCCCAGGAAGGTGAAGTGATTGTCCGCCAGCCAGTCGAGGAAGGCGATTTCCTCGGTGACGTCGGTTCCCTTGGGCGGCTGGACAGCCAGCCCGTCGCGCGCCTCCTTGAGCCGCGCCAGCATCGGCTTCCAGTCGCGCACCACGATGGCGCCCTGCAGAAAGACATCGCGCAGGCTGTCGCTCAGCGCCTTGCGCTGGTCCCCGATGATGGCGTCGCACACCAGGGCAATGATGCTGGTGCGCACGCCGTCGATGGTGATGATGGGATGGATGACGGCGCGCACCCGCGCGCCCCCGGCCAGCGCCGCCGACAAAGCGGAATCGAAGAGGAAGGGGCGGTCGTCATTGATGCCGACCAGCACCGTGTCATGGCCATCGTCCAGCAGGGCGACGCGGATCGCGCCCTTCTGGCGCTTGCCCGCTTCCACCCACAAGGCCTTGGCCAGCATCGCCAGCCGCTGCGCATCGGTATGCAGCACATCCTGGGGCATGGCGCCGGCATAGAGCGCGTCGAAGAAAGTGGTGAGGCCCGCATCACGTTCCTGCTCGATCAAGACCCGCGCCTCCTGGATGCGCAGATGCGCGGCGCGTGCCTCTTCGGTGTCGGCGGAGCGGACGGCATTGGTCATGGGACGAGCCTTATGCGGAAAAGACAGAGGCATTATAGCCGTAACGCCCCGATGACAGTGTCGTGCTGTTTTTAACGCAGGGCCAAGTCGGTCAGCACGGGCGGGCGCGGCGTCTGTTGCAACGCCGAAAGAGAAATAATGCCGGCGGCTGCGATCACAATGGCCAGGCCCACCCCGATATCGAGCGGCCAGGCGCCCATCACGGCAGCGCCGGCAGTGATGAGTGCGGCTGGGACGGTGAAGGCGATGATGCCCTTGCGGTCTTTCAGGATCAGGGCCAGCACCAAGGCGGGTACGATCGCAAAGCCGAAGCTCAGCAGGGGCGCGGGCAGGGTGGGCATCACCAGGAAGGCGCCGCTGCCCCAGGCCGCTCCGGTATATAAGAGAAGCACGCGCAGATCCGATGCCGCTTCCTCCAGCGGCACCCGCCTGAGCGAACGGGCAAAGCCGCGGATGAAGTTGCGGGTCATGGCGACGACACCCAGCAGCACCAGAACCGCCCAGGCGAATTCGCCTTTCAGCGTGCCGCCGCTCAGGGTCAGCATCGCGCTTCCCGCCAGCATCAGGGTGACGCAGGCCTGCGGCGAACGGCCGAGGAATTGCGTCAGGCCGAAATTGCGGCTGGCTTCGCCATGCAGGCGGGGAAGCTGCGCGAGGGCGTTGAAAGGCGCGGGGGCATCAAGCGCAGCGGGCGCGCGGCCGAGCGCGGCAACCGAAGGCGTATCGAGCGGTTTTCTGTCGGTGAGCGCCATGTCGCGCCTTGCCTTTGCAGTGAAACCTTCACGCCAGCGTTAAGACTTACAAGCTTAACAATGTATTAATGGGAACTGATAGATGATTCGCGAGAGGCTGGACAGCTGGGGCATGCGCGTGTCGTCTCCCACCATCACCGTCTTCGATCTGGAATATACCGCCTGGGAATGTTCGATGGCGCGTCAGTGGATGACGCCCGGCGAGTATCGCGAGGTGGTGCAGATCGGCGCGGTGAAGCTGGATGCCGAGAGTTTCGCGGAAGTCGACGCCTTTGATGTTCTGGTGCGCCCGCGCATCAACCCCGCCCTCTCCCCCTATTTCCAGGATCTCACCGGCATCACCCAGGCGGCGGTGACGGCGCAGGGCATGGACTTCGGCGAAGCCTATGCGCGCTTTCTCGATTTCGCGGGGGCCGGACCCATCGCCGCCTTCGGCCGCGACGAACAGGTGCTGCTCGACAATCTGCGCCTCTATGGCATCGAAGGCGCTCGTCCGCTGCCGGTGTTTTACAATCTGCGCGGCTGGTTCGCGGTGCAGGGCCTGGATCCGCGCGGCCTGCTATCCTGCGATATCGCGCCGGCGCTGGGCGTGCCCTTTGTCGGTCACACCCACAATGCGCTGAATGACGCGCGCAGCCTGGCCGCCGGCATGGCCGCATTGGCCGCGCGCGGCGGCGTGCGCATCCGTCC
>JAZKDV010000101.1:0-2445 GCA_040387395.1 Pseudomonadota bacterium
CCATGCGCGACCTGGTCAGGAACTGCCTGCGTATGCGCCCCGAACGCATCATCGTGGGCGAAGTCCGCGGACCGGAGGCGTTCGACCTTTTGCAGGCCATGAACACCGGCCATGACGGCTCGATGGGCACGCTGCACGCCAACAGCCCGCGCGAAGCCATGTCGCGCCTGGAATCCATGATCACCATGGGCGGCTTCGCGCTGCCGATGAAGACCATCCGCGAAATGATCGTCGGCTCGATCGACATCATCATCCAGGCCGAACGCATGCGCGATGGTTCGCGCCGCATCACCCGCATCACCGAAGTGATCGGCACCGAAGGCGAAGTCGTCATCACCCAGGACCTGGTCACCTATGAAATCCTGGGCGAAGACGAGACCGGCCGCCTGAAGGGCAAGCATCTGGGCACCGGCATCGTGCGCCCGGCTTTCTGGGACCGCGCCCGCTATTACAACCTGGAAAAAGAACTGGCCGACGCCCTCGACAAGGTCAATCAATGATCATCCTGGTCGGCATCCTGTTCGCGCTCGCCCTTGGCGGCGTCGCTTATGCTTTTACCGGCGGCGACGAGAAGACCCAGAAGCGCGTCAATGCCGTATCCAAGCCGCTGGGACAGGCGCGTGGACGCGGCCCGGTGCCGGAAACCCAGGCCCAGAAGCGCAAGAACGTCGCGGCCATGCTCAAGGACGTGGAAAAGAACCGTGCCGCGAAAAAGGAAAAGCCCACCATGCGCCGCCGGCTGGAGCAGGCGGGCTTTCCCAAGGCCACGCCGCGCACTTTCTGGATGATCTGCGGCATCTTCGCCGCCATGGCGGCATCCCTGGCTGTCGCCACCCAGCAGTCGCCGCTGGTGATCGCGCTGGCGATCTTCGTCGTTGGCCTGGGCCTGCCGCGCTGGATCCTGAATTTCCTCACCAACCGCCGCAAGAAGCTGTTCACGCAGCATTTCGCCGGCGCCATCGACGTCATTGTGCGCTCCGTGCGCTCAGGCCTTCCCACCAACGAGGCCTTGCGGATCGTGGCGCGCGAGTCGCCCAATCCTGTGGGCAGCGAATTCAACAACATGGTGGAAAGCCTGAAGGTCGGCGTCACCCTGGAACAGGCCACCAAGCGGATGATGGAATCCATGCCCACCCCCGAGGTGGGCTTTTTCGCCATCGTGATGACCATTCAGACCAAGTCGGGCGGCAATCTCTCGGAGGCGCTGAGCAACCTGGCTTTCGTGCTGCGCGACCGCAAGCGGCTGCAAGGCAAGATCCGTGCGATGTCGTCGGAAGCCAAGGCCAGCGCCATGATCATCGGTTCGCTGCCGCCGGCGGTGATGGGCATCGTCTATCTCACCACGCCCGATTACATCGCCAAGCTGTTCACGGAAAAGGCCGGCAACCTGATGCTGGCCGGCTGCGTCATCTGGATGAGCATGGGCATCATGGTGATGCGCAAAATGATCAACTTCAAACACTAGGAGGCCATGATGGACACATTGATGGTCGTCCTGTTCGACAAGAGCTTCCTGATCACCCTGGCGGTGGGCATCCTGGCCTTCGCCACCATCGTGACGGTGGGGATTCCCTATCTGGAAGGCAACGGGCTGGACGACCGGCTGAAGGCCGTGGCCCGCCGGCGCGAGGAATTGCGCGCCAAGCACCATGCGGCGCTGAGCGCCAAGCGCGGTGCGCTGCGGGTCGAGCCGACCTCCTACATGAAAGCCACACTGGACAAGTTCAAGCTGTCCAACATCCTGGAAGGCGAAAACTCCAAGGACAAGCTGGCCAGCGCGGGCTATCGCGGGCAGGCGCCGCTGATCACCTTCATGTTCTTCCGCTTCGTGATGCCGTTCATCCTGTTCGGCGTCGTGCTGTTCTACCTGTTCGTGATCCTGAACCCGGAATGGAGCGCCTTGAAAAAGGTCCTGGCGGCGTTCGTCGGCGCGGCGATCGGCTTCTACCTGCCCGACATGTTCGTCAACAACATGATCCAGCGCCGCCAGCAGTCCATCATGCGCGCCTTTCCCGACGCGCTGGACCTGATGCTGATCTGCGTGGAATCGGGCATGTCGATCGAAACGGCTTTCAGCCGCGTCTCCACCGAGATCGGCAGCCAGTCGCCGGAACTGGCCGAGGAGCTGGCGCTGACCACCGCCGAACTGTCCTATCTGCCCGACCGCCGCCAGGCTTTCGACAATCTGGCCAAGCGCTGCGGCCATGACGGCGTCAAGCAGGTGGCGACCGCCCTCAACCAGGCCGAGAAATACGGTACGCCCCTGGGTCAGGCGCTGCGCGTCACCGCCAACGAGAACCGCGAGATGCGCATGCAGGAAGCCGAGCGCAAGGCCGCCTCGCTGCCCGCCAAGCTGACCGTGCCGATGATCATCTTCTTCCTGCCCTGCCTGTTCATCGTCATTATGGGCCCGGCGATCCTCACCATTCAGAAGATGATGTGAGA
>JAZKDV010000102.1:0-4932 GCA_040387395.1 Pseudomonadota bacterium
CATCCTCGACGACGAGATCGCCAAACACGATGTCCACTGGATCTGGGTGGCCGGCCACTCCGGCCATCCAGAAAATGAAAGAGCGGACCAATTAGCGCGGGATGCTATCCCGCGCTAATTGTTATTGTTGGTCGCGCAGGCGACGGCTCGCTGCGCTCGCCTGCCTGTCGCTCCTGGCCCGCTCCGCCATTCCAGGACGATAATTCTTACGGCAGCTGCGTGATGATGTGTTCCGCGCTGGACACTTCGAACGCGCCCGGCTCTTCCACATTCACGGTCTTAACCACGCCATTGTCCACGATCATGGAATAGCGCTGGCTGCGCTGGCCCATGCCAAACTTGCTGGCGTCGAATTCCAGGCCCAAGGCGCGGGTGAACTCGCCATTGCCGTCGGCGAGCATGTGAACCTTGCCTTCGGCCTTCTGGTCCTTGCACCAGGCGCCCATCACGAAGGCGTCATTGACCGAGACGCAGGCGATGGCGTCGACGCCCTTGGATTTCAGCGTGTCGTAATTGGCGACAAAACCCGGCACATGCTTGGCCGAGCAGGTCGGAGTGAAGGCGCCGGGCAGCGCGAACAGCGCCACCTTCTTGCCGGCGAAGAAGGTGTCGGTGTTGACGGGCGTGGGCTTGCCGTCCTGCATTTCCATCAGGGTGGCGGACGGAATCTTGTCGCCGGATTTTATCGTCATTTCATGGTCTCCTAGGGTTAGCCCAGTTCTGGGGCGGCAGCGGTGTTGTAATGCCTGGCGATGTATTCCAGTGCCCCGGCGCCGTCGAGCGCGGGCGAAAAATAATAGCCCTGGCCGAATTCGCACCCGATCCGGGCGAGAAACTGGGCATCGGCTTCGCTTTCGATGCCCTCGGCGACGACGGCGCGCTTGAGATCATGCGCCATGGCGACAATGCCCGACAGCACCACTTCGCCATCGGTGTCGATGTCGGTTCCGCCATGCCGGGCCAGGAAGCTCTTGTCGATCTTGACCGTGTCCACCGGCAAGGTGCGGAACTCGCTCAGGGTGGAGGCGCCGGTGCCGAAATCGTCGATCGAAAGCCCGGCGCCGGCATCGCGGATGCGGCCCATGATCTGGGGCAGCTTGGGGTCCGAGGCGATGGCGCTTTCGGTGATCTCGAGATTGAGCGTGCCGGGCGCAATGCCGCTGCCCGACAGGATGGTCCTGAGCAGCGCCTCGAACCCGGCGTCCTTGAGCTGGCGGCGGGAGAAATTGACGCTGACGAACAGGGGCGGCTTGAGCGGAAAGTAACGCTGCCAATGCGCCAGATCGGTGGCGGCGCGTTCCAGCGCGAAACGGCCCAGGCCGACGATCAAACCCGTCTCTTCGGAATGGGCGATAAAGTCGCCGGGCGAGATCAGGCCTTTGACCGGATGCTGCCAGCGCAGCAGCGCTTCGAACCCAGCCACGCTGCGGTCGGAAAGCCGGATGATGGGCTGATAGAAGACATCGAGCTGGTCGGACGCCAGCGCATGACGCAATTCGCTTTCCAGCGCCACGCTGTCGCCGGGCGCCAAGGTCTCCAGGTCGGTGGAATAGACGCGGGCGCAGGCGCCGCCCTGCCGCTTGGCGGAAATCAGCGCCAGTTCGGCATTCTTGATCAGGGCCAGTGGGTCTTCGCTTTGCGCCCCTGAGGCCAGGCCGATACTGCAGGGCGCGAAGACTTCGCGCCCTTCCACGCCGTATGGCTTGCCGCAGACTTCCGCCAGCGCATTGCCGATAGGCTGGGCGCCGCGGCGCGGATTGGCAAACAGGAAGGCGAAGCTGTCACCGCCGGTGCGGAAAATCTGCGCCGGTTCGCCCAGCCCGGTCAGGCGCTGCGCCACCTGCCGCAAGATATCATCGGCGCCGCGGTCGCCCAGGCTGGCGTGAATGGCCTTGAAGCGGTCGATGTCGAGAAGCGCGAACAGCGACTTTTCAAAGCCCTCGCCCAGCGCGTCCAGCGCCTCCATCAGCGCCACCCGGTTGCCCAGTCCCGTCAGCGGATCGCGCGGCAGCGCGGCTTCGCGCTTGCGTTCGCTTTCCGCAGTCTGGGCCGCGAACTCGGCTTCCTTGCGCTGGGTGATGTCAGACAGCAGGCCCAGACAGTCAGAGGGCACTTCCTGTTCGCTGACGATGGTGGCGCGCAATTCCAGCCAGCGATAGGGACCGCTGCCGCCCCGGGCGCGGAATTCCAGGCGGAAGGCCAAGCCGGGACGGTGGCGATACTCTTCCAATGCGCGCGAATAGACCTCGCGATCCTCGGGATGGACATGGGCGATCCAGTCGCCATGGCTTAGCGTGGTCTCGTGCACACTGAGGCCGATCATCTGCGCCGCTTCCGGCGACAGGGTCAGAAGACCCGCGCGGAAGTCCATGTCGAACACGCCCTGATGCGAAGCGCCAATGGCGGCACGCGCCAGGCTGTTCAACGGCGCCATATGGTCGATCACGGTTTCGGACGTCGCGGGCCCCTGGGCCTCGAGCAGCTTGGCGGCATAGGAACCATGCAGGAAGGGCAGCACCGCGATTTCCTCGCTGGCGATCACGGCCAGCGCCAAGAGGATCGCGCCCGCCGCGGCAAAGCCGCCGGTCGCCGCCGGACCGGTGAGATTTTCGCCCAGCCCGCCCACAGCCATCACCGCGGCAGCCAGCGCCACCAGCGCAAAGGCCGCGGCGCTGGGCGCGATCACCTGCGCCGCCTTGTGGCCATGACGGCCCGCAAAAAACAGGTAACCGGCAACCGCCATGCTGCCCAGCACGATGGTGACGTTGGTCAGCACCGTGGCGGCGGGAAGCCCGACATAGGCCATGGCGCCCAGCGCGATCAGTCCATAGAGCGTGCGATGAAAGTGCTTTTCATATTTGGGCAGGATATCGCGAATGGGAATGATGGCATTGGCCAGCTTCGCGCCGGCCGCCAGCGCCAACACCGTCAGGAATGCCGACAATCCATAGGGCCCGCCATATCCGGTGGCGAGACTGCCGTCGAACATGCCGGTGCCCGACAGCCAGGCGAGGAGCAGCAGCAACAGTGTCAGTGAAACCCAGCGCGGCGCGGCATGACCGATCAGCACTGCCAAGCCGCCGGTGATCAGCATGGCGGCCGCGATCAGCGCGCCCACCGCGGTGATGAAAATCGCAAGCTGGCGGTTGTGCGATGACAGCGCCGGTTCGGTCCAGGCGAACAGCGCCGGCGGTGTCGCTGCGGCGCCGACACGGATTGCCAGCCGCACTGTCGAGACCGGCGGCACGATCACCCGCCAGGCGCGACGGCCATAGGCGGAAGCCGTTTCCACCACCGTCCCGGAATCCGATCCCGCCAGGGCCATGATCGAAGGACGCATCGGCTTGGGCAGCAGCGCCAGGGCGCTGCGCGGCGGCTGGCCCGCCAGAAGCACGCGGGTGGCGGGACGCACCGAGTCATTGGTGACCTGGACGAAATACCAGCTCGAGCCATCGGTTTCGGCGCTGCCGGGGGCGCGGTCGGGGATCAGCGACGATTTCAGGTCCAGCACATTCTGGTTGCTGCCGAAATTGATCGGCGGCGGCGCGGGCGGCGCAGCCGGCGGCTTTGCCGGCTGTGCATGCGCTGCCGCCGCGTACGCCGCGAGCGCAAAACAGAACACAGCGATGCGGCGAAATCTCGTCATGCGTCTCTTACGGCGGGTTGTGCGAAACAGCGCGCTAACCTAGCTGCGCTTCTTCTTTCAGCAAAGCAAATAGCAGGTGGTCGGCCCATTCCCCATTGATCAACAGGTAACGCCGCGCGAGCCCTTCCTGGCGAAAGCCGACCCGTGTCAGCAGATTCTTGGACGCGTCATTGTCCGTCAGGCAGGCGGCTTCAATGCGGTGCAGACCCAGGGTGCGGAAGACAAAGGGCAACAGCGCCCGGAGCGCGCCCGTCATGTAACCCTGTCGGGCAAACTGCGAACCGATCCAGTAACCAAGCGTGCAGCATTGGGTGACGCCGCGCCGCACGTTGGAAATCGTGCACCCGCCCACCAGCGCATTGTCGCTTTCGCGCAGCACGAAGAAGACATAGGCCGAGTCCAGCCGCGTTTCCTTCTGATAGCGCTTGATGCGGCGGCGGAAAGCGCCGCGGGTCAGTTCGTCATCGGCCCAGACCGGCTCCCAGGGCGTCAGGAATTCGCGGCTCTCGGCGCGCAGCTTCGCCCAGACGGGAAAATCGGCCATGCGGGGGTAGCGCAGATAAAGCCCCTCGCCGCGGATCACCGGCTGCTGGCCGCCCGGGAAAGTGAGCCCGCGCATGAAAGCGATGGGACTGGTTTTGGCGAAGGCAGCTTTGACCATTATTCCGCTGCGTCCGCGAAGCTGCCGCCGAACCGGCGCGCGAAGGTGGCATGGGATTCCAGCTTCTTGATTGGCCCGAGCGCGGCGATGGTCGGCGATGCGCCCTGCATCACGCGGGCGGCAAAGCGTTTGACGGTCGCGGCGTCGATGGCATCGAGCTGTGCGACGATTTCCGCCGAGGTCTGCACCCGTCCCAGCGCAAAGAGCTGGCCGGCGATCTGTTCGGCGCGCGTGCCGGGACGCTCCATGCCCATCAGCAGCGAGACCTTGAGCTGGGCGCGGGCGCGGCCGACTTCGGCTTCGGTGAGATTGCTCGCAATGGCTTCCATCTCGCCGGCAATGACGGCGGAGACCTCCGCAGCTTCGCTTTCCCCGGTGCCGGCATAGACGCCGAGAAATCCGGAATCCTGGAAGCCGTTGGAAAAGGCGTAGACGGAATAGCAAAGGCCGCGCTTCTCGCGCACTTCCTGGAACAGACGCGAAGAGGTGCCGCCGCCCAGCGCCGTGGCATAGATCTGCGCCACGAAATAATCCGGATCGGAATTGGACAGGCCCGGAAAGGCATAGGCGACATGCGCCTGTTCCAGATCCTGCACTTCGCGGAAATCACCGCCGGCATAATGCG
>JAZKDV010000102.1:4942-5943 GCA_040387395.1 Pseudomonadota bacterium
CACCGCCGGGACATCACCCTTGGAAAGCCCGCCGCATTTGTCCTGCGCCAGTTTGACGATCTCGTCATGGCGCACCGCGCCCGAGGCGATCAGCGTCATGCCGCCGGTGCGGTACTGCGAGGCCATATAGGCCTTCAGCATGTCCGGATTGAAGGCGGTCACAGTCTTCTCTTCGCCCAGGATCGACCAGCCCAGCGGCTGGCCGGCAAAGATCGCCGATTGCAGATGGTCGAACACGATGTCGTCGGGCGTGTCGCGCACCTGCCCCAGTTCCTGCAGCACCACCTGGCGCTCGCGCTCCAGTTCGGCAGGTTCAAAGGCCGGGTTGGTGAGAATGTCGCCGATCATGTCCAGCGCCAGCGGCACATCTTCCTTCAGCACGCGGGCGTGGAAGGCGGTCTGTTCGCGGCTGGTATAGGCGTTTAGCACGCCGCCCACTGCCTCGATCTCCTCGGCGATCTGGCGGGCGCTGCGCGTGGCGGTGCCTTTGAAGGCCATGTGTTCCAGCATGTGCGAGACGCCCATCTGGGCCGGCGCCTCGTTGCGGCTGCCGGTATCGACCCAGATGCCCAAGGCAGCGCTTTCGATCCCGGGCATGGGATCGCTCACTACCGTCAAGCCATTGGAAAGTTTGGAGATTTCCAGGGTCATCCCGCCAGTCTAGAAGAGATGAATTGCTTTATCAAAGCAGGGTCATGGCCCAAAATTTCGAGCTTTTCCGGCAGGTTTTTCAGCCCCGCCAGACGCCTGGGCTCGGGCGGCGGCGCCCCGATAGCCTGGCTGACGGCATCGGGGAATTTCGCCGGATGGGCGGTGGAAAGCACCACCACTGGCGACGGCGCCGATCCAAGTTTGCGCGCGGCGGCCACGCCCACAGCGGTGTGCGGATCGATGATGCGTCCGGTTTCCTTGTGCACGGCGGCGATGGCGGCGCGGGTCTCGGCATCGTCGCTGGCGAAGGCGCTGTAGCGGGCGCGCAGGTCCTTGAGGATACCCGGCGG
>JAZKDV010000102.1:5953-10459 GCA_040387395.1 Pseudomonadota bacterium
CTTGATCTTGTGCGCCAGGATCAATTTGAAATGCAGCTCCAGCTTGCGGTTGCGGGAGAAATCATTCATCGCGGCGGCGGTCCAGTCCGGATCGCGCCCCGAGGCTTCGAACAAGGCGCGCTCGAAATTCGACGCCACCTGGATGTCCATGGAGGGGCTCAGCGTGGCGTGCGAGGCGCCGGCGGCATAGACGCCCTCGTTCAGGGCGCGGGCCATGATGTCGTTGGCATTGGTGGCGATCACCAGCCGCGCAACATCCAGCCCCATGCGCTGCGCCGCTTCGCCGGCGAAGATGTCGCCGAAATTTCCGGTGGGCACCACGAAGGTCGCGGGACGTCCCAAAGCCGCGGTCGCGGTGAAATAATAGACACACTGCGCCGCGATGCGGGCGAAGTTGATCGAATTCACCGCCGTCAGGCTGATCTGGTCGGCGAAGGCGGTGTCGGCGAACAGCAGCTTCACGATCGACTGGGCGTCGTCGAAGCTGCCTTCCAGCGCGATGTTGTGGACATTGGCATGCGCCGATGTCGTCATCTGCAGCCGCTGCACATCGCTGACGCGGCCCTTGGGGTGCATCACAAAGACATTGATGTTGGGAAGACCGCCCAGCGCGGCAATCGCCGCAGAGCCGGTATCGCCCGAGGTCGCCGCCACGATGGTGGCGCGGCCGCCGCGTTTGGCCAGGGCGCGGCTGAACAGCTGACCCAGAACCTGCAGCGCGATGTCCTTGAAGGCCAGCGTCGGGCCGTGGAACAGCTCCAGCAGATACTGGCCGTTGCCGATATCGGTCAGCGGCGCGATCTCCGGCGCGTCGAAATCGGAATAGGCCGCTTCGATGGCCTCGCGCAGCTCGCCATCGCTGAACGAACCGGCGGTGAAGCGCGACAGGATGGCGAAGGCGACGTCCTGGTAGCGCTGGCCTTTGAAGGCAGCGATCTCGGCCTTGGAGATTTGCGGCCAGCGCTGCGGCAGATAGAGGCCGCCATCGGGGGCAAGGCCCGCCAGCAGGACGTCGGAAAAAGAGGTCTCGGGCGCCTGCCCGCGGGTGGAAATGAACTGCATGGTTGGGGGCGGTTATAGGGCGGGAATTCCTGCCAAACCACCTATTTGAGGGCTATCCGGCCCTTGGAAATATGGAAGGCCAGCCAGATACATAGCAGGGAAGCCGCCAGGGCGAACCAAGTCACGGCATAGCCCAGATGCTGGTTGCGGAAACTGATTACAGTGCCCCCGCCCCTGGGCCAGCCGCCGGGATTGGGGGTGCTATCTGCCTCGACCACCACCGGCGCGGCCAGCCGCACCCCGGCGGCCGCAGCCATGGCGGCGACGTCGCGGGCGTACCAGATACGATTTTTCAGGTCGGGCGGCGGGGTGAAGCCACTGGCCGCGTCAGGCGTACGCCATACCCCAGTCACCTGGGTCGGGCCTTCGACATTGCCCGCCGCGCGGCTTTTGGGACTCAGCTTCTCCTTGGGGATCGCGCCACGGTCCACCATCAGAACCCGCCCGTCGGTGAGACGAAACGGCGTCAGCACATGATAGACGGCGGCTCCGCCGGTGGTGGCGAAGGCATAGGATTCGTGGGCGTGATCAAAGACGCCGCGCAGCACGACCCGATGGTATTGCGCGTCCTCCCGCGGCAGCTTTAGCGCCGCATCCAGCGACAGCGGCGCGGCGGTCATGTTTGCCTCGACCTGCGCGATCAGGCCCAGCTTCCAGTGCAGCCGCTCGAGCTGCCAGAAACCGAGCCCGCACAGGATCGCGAACAGGATCACAGTGGCTATCGTGAAGCCGGGATAGGGGCGGAAGGTCATTCCACCTGCCCCTCGCCTGCCTTGTGCTTATACTGCAGCACCAGCAGCGCCGATTTGGAGAGCCTGAGGAAAATCGCGGTCAGAAGGCAGATCAGCGGAATCCACAACACGGCATGGACCCACAAGGGCGGCAGGAAGCTGAATTCCACCCACAGCGCCAGCCCGCAGACGGTGGCGCCGACGATCAGGATGCCGAACACCGCCGGACCGTCACCGGCATCGAACATGGCGTAATCCAGCGCGCAGGCCGGGCACTCTTTCTTGAGCGAGATATAGCCGTCAAACAACGGCCCCTGCCCGCAACGCGGACAGAGGCCGGAGATGATTGCTTTGGCGGTAGCGGTCAGTGCGTAACCGCGCCCGCGCCCCAGACATAGATGCAGGCAAACAGGAACAGCCACACCACGTCCACGAAGTGCCAGTACCAGGCCGCGGCCTCGAAGCCGAAGTGGCGTTCCGGCGTGAAGTGGCCGGCCATGGCGCGGAACAGGCAGACGATCAGGAAAATCGTGCCGATGATGACATGGAAGCCGTGGAAACCGGTGGCCATGAAGAAGTTGGAGCCATAGATCGCCCCCATGTTGCCGGCGCCGCTGGTCAGCGCCGTGTGGCTGGCCTGGGTGAAGGGCTCGAGCGCCAGACCGCCATTGAAGCCGAAGGTAAAGGGCGCGTGGATATACTCATACGCCTGCACCGCGCTGAAGCAGATGCCCAGAATGATGGTCAGGGCCAGGCCTTGCACCGCGCCCTTCTTGTCGCCGGTCTGGATGGCATGGTGCGCCCAGGTCACGGTGGTGCCCGAGGTCAGCAGGATCAGCGTGTTCAGCAGCGGCAGGTGCCAGGGATCCAGGGTGATGATGCCGGCGGGCGGCCAGGAGGACACCGACACGTCGCCATGGAAGATCGCGGTGTTGAAGAAGGCCCAGAACCAGGCGACGAAGAACATCACTTCCGAGGCGATGAACAGCAGCATGCCGTAACGCAGGTGCAGCTTCACCACCGGGGTGTGGTTGCCCAGCACGACCGATTCCTTGATCACGTCGCGCCACCAGCCGAGCATGGTGTAGAGAACGATGCCCAGGCCGACGAAGAATATCCACGGCGTGCCGTTCACCGGCAGGCCCCAGAAGCGGGTGTAGTCGTCGTGCATCCAGAAGACGGCGCCGACCATCATGATGAAGGCGCCGGCCGAACCGACCACGGGCCAGGGGCTGGGATCGACCAGGTGATAATCGTGCTTCACATCGCTGCTCATGGTCAAAGCCCCTTTATTGGCCGGAATGTTCGCGCCACTGCACGATCGACATCAGAAAAAACAAAACTGCGACCCCGGCCAGCATCAGCGCCAGGGCGATATTGCGTTTGCGGCGTTCTATGGCCCATCGCTCTTCGTCCTTCATAGCGCCATGGCCGGAAGCCCGATCAGCTTCTCGGCGATGAGAGCCGCGAACAGGGCCGTCAGATAGACCAGCGACACGCCGAACAGGCGGCGGGCAGCAGGCTCTTTCACGTCGTCACGTTCCCGGTACACGCCGATGGCGGCCCACAGGAACCAGAGGCCGATGCCGGCTGCGGCGGCGAGATACAGCGCGCCCGCGAAACCCAGCATGGCTGGGGCGACGCCCAGCGGAACCAGGGCGATGGTGTAAAGCAGGATCTGCAGACGGGTGTGGGGCTTGCCCTTCACGACGGGCAGCATCGGCACGCCGGCGCGGGCATAATCTTCCGAGCGCCACAGCGACAGCGCCCAGAAATGCGGCGGGGTCCACATGAAGATGATCGCCACCAGCAGCAGCGGCGCCATCGACAGATCGCCCGTCACCGCGGCCCAGCCGATCGCCGGCGGCAACGCACCCGACAATCCCCCGATCACGATGTTCTGCGCGGTGCGGCGCTTGAGCCAGAGCGTATAGACCACGACATAGAAGAAGACCGTGAAAGCCAGCAGCCCGGCCGCCATGAAGTTCACAAACAGACCCATGGTGGCCACGGCGCCGATCGACAGCGTCCAGCCGAACGTCAGGGCGTCTTCCCGCGCGATGTGGCCCATGGGAATGGGCCGCTTGGCGGTGCGGGTCATCAGTCCGTCAATGTCGCTGTCATAGGCCATGTTGAGGCAGCCGCTCGCGCCCGCCGCGACCGCGATGCAGAGCAGCGCGGTGAATGCGGTGAGCGGATGCAGATACCCCGGCGCGGCCACGATGCCGGCCAGCCCCGTGAAGATCACCAGCGACATCACGCGCGGCTTCAGCAGCGCGAGGAAGTCGCCGACGGTCGTAACACGGGGATAGGTCAGCGAAAGCGACATCTATTACTTGATCCGCGGCAGTTCGTTGAACTGATGGAAGGGCGGCGGTGACGGCAGCGTCCACTCCAGGGTCGTGGCGCCCACGCCCCAGGGATTGTCGCCGGCCTTGCGCTTCTTCACGAAGGCTTCCGCCACCATGAACAGGAAGATCAGCACGCCGAAGCCGGCAATGAAGGCACCATAGGAGGCGACTTCGTTCCAGCCCGCAAAGGCGTCCGGATAGTCGACATAGCGGCGCGGCATGCCCTGCAGTCCCAGGAAGTGCATCGGGAAGAAGGCCAGGTTGACGCCCACAAAGGTGACCCAGAAATGCAGCTGGCCCAGCACTTCGCTGTACATGTAGCCGGTGAATTTCGGGAACCAGTAGTAGAAGCCCGCGAAGAT
>JAZKDV010000103.1:0-8992 GCA_040387395.1 Pseudomonadota bacterium
GAGCGGCGACGGGGCCACGCTCTATTCCAGCTCGACCCTGGCGCTCAATCCCGATACCGGCGAGCTGAAATGGCATTTCCAGCACGCGCCGGGCGAGACGCTGGATCTCGACGAAGTGTTCGAACGCGTGCTCATCGACCACGGCAAGGAAAAGACCCTGCTGACCATCGGCAAGCCCGGCATCCTGTGGAAGCTGGACCGCGTCACCGGCAAGTTCATCGCCGCCAAGGAAACCATCTTCCAGAACGTCTTCAGCAAGATCGACCAGAAGACCGGCGAGGTGACGTACCGCGAAGACATTCTGAAGCAGAAGACCAACGAATGGTTCTCCTCCTGTCCGGGGCCGCAGGGCGGCCATGACTGGCAGGCCACCAGCTATCACCAGCCGACCGACCAGCTGATCATTCCGCTCAGCCAGAGCTGCGTGATGATCCGCGGGCTGGACGTGGACCAGCAACTGGGCGGCGGCGGCACGGCGGCCCAGCAGAAATTCTACTTCACGCCGGGCTCGAAACAGCAGCTCGGCCGCCTGTCGGCCTGGCGCACCAGCGACATGAAGGAGATGTGGACCTGGGAGCAGCGCGCGCCCTTCCTGTCGGCGGTGCTGTCGACCGCGGGCGGCGTCGCCTTCGTGGGCGACTTCGACCGCCGCTTCAAGGCGGTGGATGTGACGAACGGCAAGGTGATCTGGGAAACCCGGCTGGGCAATACCGTGCAGGGCTATCCCGTCAGCTTCAGCCTGGACGGCAAGCAGTATATCGCCGTCACCACCGGGCTTGGCGGCGGCAGCCCGCAGGCAAAGCCCACGGCGCTGCTGCAGGAAGTCCGCCGCCCCGCCACCGGCAACATGCTGTACGTCTTCGCCGTCGACTGAGAACCGCTTACTTGGCGGGTACTTATTTGGCTGGTACGGGCATGTGGATGGTCATCAGCGCCAGGCCCTGCGGGTTGGTGAACCAGTGCGGGGTGTTGGACGGGATCAGGGCATAGTCGCCCTTGGCGATCGGGCGCGACGTGCCGCCCTCGATCGTGCCATTGACCAGCTTGCCGCCGGTCACCAGCACGCAGCTGCCTTCCAGCACTTCGACCAGTTCGGACTGGGTGGGGTGGTTGGAGGCGTTGGTCTGCTTGACCCGGAACTCCATCATCACCGGATAGCCTTCGTCGTTGGCGATCAGGATGTTCTTGTTGCCGCCGCTGGCCTTGGCCTCGGCGATCATGGCGGTCACATCGGCGCTCGAGCTGAAATACTTGACCGGATGCTGGGTCTGGGCGGCGGCGGGCAGGGCGGCAGCCAGGGCGAGGGCGATACCCAGGCCGGCGAACTTAAGGGACAACTTCATGTTTCCTCCTCAAACCTGTGTTTTTGTTGAGGGAACATTGTCCCAAAGGCGCGTGCAAAACAATCCGCGCGGGCGGCCCGAACGGGTGTAATATGCACTGGCAACTTTCCCCTGGAGCATGGGTATGAAGGTTCAATCCGCGCTATTTGCCGCCGCACTCGGGCTGGCGCTGGCATCGGAGCTGCCTGGCGCAGCCCAGGCCCAGATCATCGTCTCGACCACGACCGGCAAGGCGCACAATTGCTTTCTCGCCGCCAAGGCGGGGGTGAAGCCCCGGGACGGGGTGCAGATCTGCGACGCCGCGATCCGGCATGATCCGCTGAGCATCCGCGACCGGGCCGCGACCTATGGCAATCGCGGCGTGCTGCTGAACCTGATGGACGAGGTCGACAGGGCCGAGGCCGACTTCAAGCGCGCCATCCGGCTGGACCCGGCGCTGGGCGATCCTTACGTCAATCTGGGCTCGATGATGATCCGCAAGAAGCAGTTCGAGCCGGCGATCGAGCAGATCAGCAAGGGGCTGGAACTTGGCATGAGCTTCCCGGCGGTCGGCTATTACGACCGCGCCCTGGCCTACGATTATATGGGCCGCTATCGTGAAGCCTATCTCGATTACAAGTTGGCGCTGGAACACGATCCCAGCTTCAAGCTGGCCAGCGACCGGCTGAAGGACTTTATCGTCACCCGCAAGCCGCAAGGCTAGAATAGCGGGCCTTTGTCCAGCTTGGCGACAAGCTTCTCCCGGGCCTTCTTGCGCTTGCTCGGCTTTTTCTCGGGCTGAACCTCGGGCTTGCGTTTCTTCGCAACGGTTTTAGCCTTGGCCATGCACACTCCTGCAGAAATGAACGCACCACTGTGAACGCCTGTCATGCTTGAAACCGACAAGCTACCCGTTCTGTGCACGCAATGCGGCCGGGATTCCGCCCACCAGGTCGGATGGCTCAGGAGCCAGGCCATGCTGGCTTGTCCGCTGTGCGGAAACGATGTCTCCGGCGAGATGGCGCGGGTGCTGGAGACCCTCGCAGCGCAGGATCGCGCAACTTAGGTTTTCCGGGGCGCCGGCTTGAAGGCGGTCTTGTTGGAGCGCTTGAAGGCGGCATGTTCCGCCTTGGTGGCGGGCAGGCGCGGACTGGGCCGGGCAGGCTTGGGTGCGGGAGACTTTGGCGGGGTTTTATCCATCGCGGCTTGTACGCCGGACGCATTATCTCAGACAAGCGTCTGCATCATCCGTGGGCGTGTCGCATGCGGCTGTGAAGCTTCGCCCGTCCGCCGCGCTTTTTGCGGGAAGACGGCTTGGCGTAAGGGCCGTGAACATATGTGAAAATCTGCGCCGCGATGACGGCCAGTCCGGCGAGCGGCAGCATGACCGCCGCTGTAATCGCGATGACTTCGCCCAGGAAGGTGGCAAGGCTTTGCAGCATGAGAAGAAAACGGCCAACACCACGAATAGGCAGGTAGTCCTTTGGTCTAGGCGCTACGGCGCGTTTTTCGCTGTCGCTGCTCGTGGTCAGTGATATAATTTCCCATAATATTACTTATACGAGAATTAGATATAACGGGGAACGCCGGCTGGGATGCCCGCCTCTACTTGAAGGAACAAACCCGTCCGCAATCGGGCCGCGCCAGCGCCTGCTGCACCTTCTTGAGATCGCTGCGTTCCTCCGGTGACAGGCCTGGACCGGTGATCACCTTGGCGATGGCTTGCGCCGTGCTGCGCCGGGTTTGCCGCGTCATGCCGCCGGCGACGGCGCCGGCGGATTCCAGCAGCAGGTCCAGTGTCCCGCGGCGGACTTCCGGCCTGACCGGATCGCGCAGCGCGGCGGCGTGATAGGACACCAGCTCCGCCAGGCCGTTCTGGAAATCGGGAAAGCCGAGGCGGAATACCACCAGATCGTCCTGCCCCATTTGCGGCAGATGGCTCTCCAGCTTCTCGAGCTGCTGCGCCCGGCACGCCAAGCCAAACCCCAGCGCGGCCAGCAGCTCGTCCTGGAAGCGCAGGTAGTTCTCTTTCTTGAGCTTGATGGTTTCCGGCGTCACATTCTGCTTGAGACGCGGCTGGATGGCCCAGGGATCAAACTCGCTGCGCTTGACGCCGCGCACCAGATACGCGCCCTGCGTCGAGCTCGCCAGGAAACAGACACCGCTGAAATTCGCATAAGGAACGTCTTTCAGGGCTTCCAGCACCGATACGTCGAAGGCATGGGACACCTGCTGGGCATACACCGGATCCTTCAGGCTGGGCGCTGCCTCGTCCGCCAGCATTTTTCCGATGAAAAGATTTGCGCGGGCATAGATGATGAAGGCCGGATTCGACAGCACCGGATCGCTCTCGGGACTGACGTCCTGCGCCCGGGCGCCACCGGAAAGCAGCGCCCAGCACAGCAGCAGGCCTTTCGCCAGTTTCATCGCTTTGCCCCTCTTCCCGCGCCATTTTCAGGCAGGCCATCCTGGCTGTCCAGATGCGCTGCCGTGCCGGTTGCACCCACGCTCCGGCGCGGCTCCAATGCGCCATGACGAATCCGACCGAACTCAAGCCCAGCCGTGACATCGCCGTGCTGCTGGAAGTGATGCGGCGGCTGCGTGCGCAGGACGGCTGTCCCTGGGACCGCGAGCAGACCTTTGCGACCATCGCGCCTTACACCATCGAGGAAGCCTATGAGGTCGCCAGCGTCATCGAAGACGGCGATCTTAAATCCCTGCCCGGCGAACTGGGCGACCTGCTGTTCCAGGTGGTGTTCCACGCCCGCATGGCCGAGGACGCCGGGCTGTTCGATTTCGGCGATGTGGTCGAGGCCGTCACCGCCAAGATGATCCGCCGCCATCCCCATGTCTTCGGCACCGACGAAGCCAAGGCGGACGCGGCCAGCCAGAAGGATTTCTGGGAGAAGCTGAAAGAGAGCGAGCGGACCCAGGCCGGCCAGACCGGCATCCTGGACGATGTTGCCAGCGCCCTTCCCGCCCTGATGCGCGCCGAAAAGCTTCAGCGCCGGGCTTCAACCGTCGGTTTCGACTGGAACAATGCGGATCTGGTGGTCGAGAAGATCGCCGAGGAAGCCCGCGAGGTCGCTGAGGCCACCACCCAGGCCGAGCGCGAGGAAGAGATCGGCGACCTGCTGTTCGTGGTCGCCAACCTGGCCCGGCACCTGAAAGTCGATCCCGAGGTCGCGTTGCGGTCGGCCAACGCCAAGTTCACCCGCCGCTTCCGCCATATCGAGACCAGTCTGGCCGCAAGGGGCATCAAGCCCGGCGCCGCCAGCCTGGAGGAGATGGAAGCCCTGTGGCAGGACGCCAAGAAACGCGAAAAGGCCGGCTCACCCGCCGACTGAAGATCAGCCGCCAGCACCCTATTCCAACGTGATTTTCTTGGGAAAGCGGCTTTCAAACCGGCCCAGATCATCGGGATGGATGCGCAAGCTCAGGCTGATCTTGCCGCCCCGGTCCCGCCGTTCCAGCACCTGGGCATGGCGATAGGCAAAGGCCAAAGCGCTGCCATCGGCGGCGTCCAGCTTCAGAGACAGCGTGATGTTGCCACGTGTCACGCCGGTCTCGAAGGCCGCGAGAAGCGCGGGAATACCCTCGCCGGTCAGGGCCGAGGCGGCGATGGTTTCGCCCTTGCGCCCCAGCAGCCCTGCCCGCTGCCCCGGTTCCAGCAGGTCGATCTTGTTCAGCACCTCCAGCATGGGCCGGTCCGGTGGCACGCCCAGCTCTTCCAGCACCGCCAGCACATCGGCCTTCTGGGCCGCTGTCTCGTCATGGGCGGCGTCGCGGACATGGACGATGACATCGGCCTCCAGCACCTCTTCCAGAGTGGCGCGGAAAGCGGCGATCAGCTCGGTCGGCAGGTCGGCGATGAAGCCCACCGTATCGGACAGGATGATGCGGGTGCCTTTAGGAAGCTTCACCCCCCGCATGGTGGGGTCGAGGGTGGCGAACAGCAGGTCCTTGGCCAGCACCTCGGATTCGGTCAGCCGGTTAAACAGAGTGGACTTGCCGGCATTGGTGTAGCCGACCAGCGCCACCACCGGGAACGGCACCTTCTTGCGCGCCTGGCGGCCCAGGCTGCGGGTGCGCTTGACCTTCTCCAGCTCGGCCTTGATGCGCACGATGCGCTCGGCGATCAGGCGGCGGTCGCTTTCGATCTGGCTTTCACCCGGACCGCCCAGGAAGCCGAAGCCGCCGCGCTGGCGCTCCAGATGGGTCCAGGACCGCACCAGGCGCGAGCGCTGATAGTTGAGATGGGCCAGTTCGACCTGCAACCGCCCTTCCCGCGTGGCGGCGCGCGCCCCGAAGATTTCCAGGATCACCGCGGTGCGGTCCAGCACCTTGCTGTTCCAGGCCTTTTCGAGGTTGCGTTGCTGCACCGGGGTCAGGTGGGCATTGACGATGATGACGTCGGGCTCTTCGGCTTTCGCCAAGGTGGCGATCTCTTCCACCTTGCCGGTGCCCAAGAGGGTCGCGGGCGTGGGCCGCGCCAGCGGTGCGACCTGTGCCGCCACCACGTCCAGATGAATCGCGGCGGTCAGGCCGACCGCTTCGGCCAGGCGTGCTTCAGCATCCCGCAAAGCGCGCGAAGACGCCGAACGGCCTTTCGGCTCTACATGGATGACAAAAGCGCGGCTTGCCAATTTGGGTTTGGCCAACTCAGCCTTCGGCCGGCTCGTCCTGCAACTGGATCGGACCCATCGGCATCACGGTCGAGATCGCGTGCTTGTAGACCAGTTGCGACTGGCCATCGCGGCGCAGCAGCACGCAGAAATTGTCGAACCAGGTGATGTTGCCCTGGAGCTTGACGCCATTGACCAGGAAGATAGTGACGGCGGACTTGCTTTTGCGGACCGCATTTAAAAACGTGTCCTGAAGGTTCTGTTGTTTGTCGCTCATGGGTTCGCCCATTGTTTCAGCCGCGCGAGGGGAGTTCACGAAGCATCTTGGACGCCGAGTGTACCGAAATGCTGCGTTTGCGAAAGGGGTCAGCCCAGCCTTTTTGCAGGCCTATTTGATGCCTGCTTTTTCGGCATACAGATCACGGATGCGCCGGGTTACCGCGCCCGGCGTACCGTCGCCGATCGTCTGACCATCTATCATCACCACCGGTACGGCCGCGCCCGTTGCCGATGAGATAAAGGCCTCCCGCGCCGCCAGCGCCTCGGCGACGGTAAATTTGCGCTCAACCACCTTCACCTGCGCTTCTTTCATCGCGTCCAGCATGATCCTGCGCGTCACGCCCGGCAGGATGGCGTTGGACAGGTCGCGGGTGACGACATGGCCCTCCTCGTCCACGATCCAAGCATTGGTCGAGCCGCCCTCGGTTACATAACCGTCATGATCCACCAGCCAGGCTTCAAAGGCGCCGGCCTGCTTGGCGGCCTGCTTGGCCAGGAGATTGGGCAGAAGCTGCACCGTCTTGATGTCACAGCGGCCCCAGCGGATGTCAGGCTGGGTGGCGACGGCAATGCCCTTTTCCATGCGCGCCGCCAGCGCCGTCATGTCCTGGGCGCGCATGGTGAGGATCAATGTCGGGCGCGGCGGGTTTTTCGGCGGCACGTGATCGCGCTTTACCGCGCCGCGCGTCACCTGCAGATACAAAAGTCCGTTGGCGATGCGGTTGCGGGCGATCATTTCGCGCATCACCAGCTTCAGCGCGGCACGGCCCATCGGCATGTCGATGCCCAGCTCGCGCAAGGAGCGCTCCATGCGGTCGAGATGGGGTTCCTCATCAACCGGCTTGCCGGCAATCACATTGGTGACTTCGTAGATGCCGTCACCCAGCTGCAGGGCGCGGTCCTCGATATGGACCCCCGCCTCGCTATGCGGCAGGTAGCGGCCGTTGACGTACGCGATGCGGCCGTTGGGATTACGCGCGGGCCATCCATGCATCAGTTGGGAACGCCTTGCGCCGCGCCCACGCCCAGCGACTTCAGCTTGCGATGGAGGGCCGAACGCTCCATCCCGATAAAGGCCGCGGTGCGCGAGATGTTGCCGCCAAAGCGGTTGATCTGCGCCATCAGGTAATCGCGCTCGAAGATTTCCCGCGCCTCGCGCAGCGGCAGCGATATGACCAGATCGCCGCTCTTGTTGCCGCCCATGCCCGAGCCCAGGTCGGTGGGCAAGAGGTCGGCTGTGACAGCCTCGGTGACGTCGTCGCTGGCCAGGATCAGCAGCCGCTCGACGATGTTGCGAAGCTGGCGGACATTGCCCGGCCAGCCATGGGTCTGCAGGATCGCCATGGCATCGTCACCGATGACGCGCATCGGGAGGCCGCCGGCGGCCGACAGCCGCTTCATGAAATGGCCCACCAGCACCGGAATGTCGTCGCGGCGTTCCGCCAGCGAGGGGATGCGCACCGGCACCACGTTCAGGCGGTGATACAGGTCCTCGCGGAAGCGTCCGGATTCGGTTTCGCCGCGCAGGTCGCGGGTGGTGGAGCAGATCACGCGCGCATCCACCTGCACGCGGGCCTGGCCGCCGACGCGGGTGAAGGTCTGGTCGATCAGGACGCGCAGGATCTTGCCCTGGGTTTCCAGCGGCATGTCGGCCACCTCGTCCAGATACAGCGTGCCGTTATGCGCCAGCTCGAACAGGCCGGTCTTGCGCGGGCCGTCGACGCTTTCCACGCCGAACAATTCGGCCTCCAGCCGGTCAGGCTCCATGGTGGCGCAATTGATGGCGACAAAGGCATTGCCAGCGCGGCGCGAGCGGGCATGGATCAGGCGCGCGGCCACTTCCTTGCCCGAACCGGCGGGACCGGCGATCAGCACGCGGCTGTTGGTGGGCGCGATCTTGTCGATCAGCACGCGAAGCTGGGCGATGGTCGGCGAGCTGCCCACCATCTCGCCCTCGTCGCCGGCTTTGAGCTTCAGTTCCTGGACTTCGCGCTTCAGCCGCGCCGATTCCAGCGCGCGTTCCACCACATGCAGCAGACGGTCGGCCTTGAAAGGCTTTTCGACAAAATCGTAGGCGCCCTTCTTGATCGAGGCGACGGCGGTCTCGATGGTGCCATGGCCCGAGATCATCACCACCGGCAGGTCGGACTGCTCGCGCTTGATAGTCTCCAGTATTTCGATGCCGTCCAGCTTGCTGCCCTGCAGCCAGATGTCCAGCACCACCAGTTGCGGACGGCGGGCGCGGATGGCGGCCAGCGCGGATTCGGAGTCGCCCGCGACGCGGGTTGTGTACCCCTCGTCCCGCAGGATTCCTGCGATCAGGTCGCGAATATCCTCCTCGTCATCGACGATCAGGATCTCAGACGCGATCAGCGATCCGTTTTTGCTCATCTTCACTTCCCTTTTCTGTCTCGGCCTTTTCTGAACTCTGGGCCTTCAGGTTTTTCTGGACGAAGGGGAACGTCAGCGTGACTTCCGCGCCGCCTTCGCCTTCGACATCGGCCAGGGTGATATCCCCGCCATGGTCTTCCATAATCTTGCGTACGATCGCCAAACCCAGGCCCGTGCCCTTGGCGCGGGTGGTGACATAGGGCTCGGTCAGGCGATGCTTGTGTTCCGGCGGCAGGCCGATGCCATTGTCGGTGACGCGGAAAGCGAAGTTGGCGCCATTGGGTTTCACCGCGATGGTGATGCGCCCCGGCTCGTCATCGCCCTTGGCGATGCGCGCGGTGATGCCCTCGCCCGCATTCTTCAGAACATTGGTCA
>JAZKDV010000104.1:0-1607 GCA_040387395.1 Pseudomonadota bacterium
AAAAACAAACCCCGCCAGATTGCTGACGGGGCTTGCTCATTCTTTGCTCGTCCGACATCAGGCCGGACTGTTTGATATGGGCTAACGCCCATTTGTTTTCGTTTCGCTTTGAGGCGGAGGCCCGGTGTTTTAATCCGAACCCTGGCTCCGCGTTCAGGCGGAGCCCGGCTTACTTTCCGGTGGAGTCACTTCCATTTTAGGAACCTCCTGTTCGCGGTTTCACCCGCCGTGAGAAAAAATTGCGTCTCGCGCGACATTCCGGCGCCAGGAAATCCGGTCTCCACCGGATCGATCGCGATTGAATTTATCGCGCAATGGGCGCCTTGGAAGTAACTGCGGCAATCGCAATCGTTTCTCTCGGCTTCAAAACTCTGCGCCCATAACAGGGGAGCGTCAACACGAAACCGTCACCGAAATCTTTTGTGATAGCCGACATCGCAAGCGGGAACCCATGCGCGATTTTGCAGCCTGTAAAGCCGCTTAGCGGACCGCCTCTGGCGCCGAATCCGGGCTGTCGGTATAGGAGCAGTTATGTTGCGCCTTACCGACATAAAGTTGCCGCTGGATCACGCCCCTGCCGCGCTGAAAGCCGCGATTCTCAAAAAGCTGAAGCTGCCGGCCGAGGCCTTGCTGGATTTCGTGGTGTTCAAGCGCGCCCATGACGCCCGCAACAAGCAGGCCATCGCCTATATCTACACGGTCGATGTCACGCTGAAGGACGAAGCGCGCGCGCCGCGCGACATTCGCCCCACCCCGGACATGGAATACAAACCCGTCGCCACTGCGCCCGCGAGTTTTCAGCGCCCGTTGGTGATCGGCGCGGGGCCATGCGGATTGTTCGCCACCCTGATCCTGGCGCAATCGGGCTTCCGCCCCATCCTGCTGGAGCGCGGCAAGGCGGTGCGCGAACGCACCAAGGACACCTGGGGCCTGTGGCGGCGTTCGGTGCTGAACCCCGAATCCAATGTCCAGTTCGGCGAAGGCGGCGCCGGCACCTTCTCCGACGGCAAGCTCTACAGCCAGATCAAGGACCCCCGCTATCTGGGCCGCAAGGTGCTGCACGAATTCGTCAAGGCGGGCGCGCCGGAGGAAATCCTCACCGAAGCCCATCCCCATATCGGCACCTTCCGCCTTGTCACCATGGTGGAGGCGATGCGCGAAACCATCGAGGCCCTGGGCGGCGAATACCGCTTCCAGAGCAAGGTGACGGACCTGCTATTGACCGATGCGCGCCAGGTGCGCGGTGTGCGGCTGGAATCGGGCGAGGAGATCGAGTCCGGCCATGTCGTACTGGCGCTGGGCCATAGCGCCCGCGACACCTTCGAGATGCTCCATGAACGCGGTGTCGATATCGAGGCCAAGCCTTTCAGCATCGGCTTTCGCATCGAGCATCCGCAGGGAATGGTCGACAAGGCGCGCTTCGGCCGCGCTGTCCCGCAACTCGGCGCCGCCGACTACAAGCTGGTGCATCACGCCAAAAATGGCCGCGACGTCTACAGCTTCTGCATGTGCCCCGGCGGCACCGTGGTGGCGGCGGCGTCCGAACCGGGCCGCGTCGTCACCAACGGCATGAGCCAGTATTCGCGCAACGAGCGCAACGCCAACGC
>JAZKDV010000105.1:0-2547 GCA_040387395.1 Pseudomonadota bacterium
CAGCAGTGCGCCGCTGGCGTCGATGCCTTCGAATACGCCATGGCGCGTCTCGTTGGGCAGCCGGGCGCGGATGGGAAGCCCCAGCCCGCCGGCCCGCGCCAGCCAGGCCGTGCGCAATGTCTCAAACCCGCCGTTCATCCAGCCAGCATACCAGTGGGCGAAGGCGCCTGCGAGCAGGGTCAGGGCCTCGTCCGGCGATGGCGGCTTGGCAAATTCCGCCAGCGCGGCGGCGGGAAATTCGGTGCCCTCGGGCGCGGCGGCCAGGTTGATGCCGATACCGACCGCCAGCCAGCTTCCATTGGTGTCGCTGCCGGGTTCCAGCAGGATGCCCGCGACCTTCCGGCCGTCCACCAGCACGTCATTGGGCCATTTGACGGTGATCGGGGTATGGGGCGCGACATGCGCCGCGACATCGGCCACCGAAAGCGCGGCTGCAAAGGACAGTTGCCCGAGCGGTCCGGGCGGTGCTTGGGGGCGCAGCAGCAACGTTGCAGCGAGATTGCCGCTCAGTGTCTCCCAGCTGCGGCCGCGGCGGCCACGGCCAGCGGTCTGCTTTTCGGCCATGATCCACAAGGGACCCAACTCACCCTTTTCGGCAAGACGGCGGGCTTCGCTGTTGGTGGAATCGATCTCGGCGTGACGCGCCAAGGCATAGCCCTGGGGCCAGGATATCAAGGCAGCAGCGCTTTGGCCGCCGCATCGGCGGCATTGATCAGCGGCGACGGCGCCACCAGCAGCACCAGCGTCACCGCGCCCGAGGCCAGCATGATGGCGGTCGAGCCGAAGGCGCGGCCCTTGTCCAGCGCCGGCGCCGGTTCGTTGAAGAACATGATGGCGGTCAGGCGCAGGTAATAGACAAGGCCCACGGTGCTGGCGAGAACGCCGATCACCGACGGCCAGATCAGGCCGGCCTGGATCGCCGACAGGAAGATGTAGAACTTGGCGACAAAACCGGCCAGCGGCGGCAGGCCCGCGAGACTCAGGAACAGCATCGAGAACAGCAGCGCCAGCTTGAGGTCGGTGCGCGCCAGACCGGACAGGTCAGAGATATTCTCCACCGCCTTGCCGTCGCGGCGCATCGCCTGGATGCAGGCAAAGACGCCGATATTGGTGGCGACATAGACCGCCAGATAGATCAGCACGCCCCGCGCGCCCAAGGTGGTGCCCGCCGCCAAGCCCAGCAGCGCATAACCCATATGGCCGATGGAGCTGTAGGCCATCAGGCGCTTGATGTTGGTCTGGCCAATGGCGGCGACCGCGCCCAGCACCATGCTGAGAACAGAGATGAAGATGATGATCTGGCGCCACTGGGCGATCAGGTCGGGGAACGGGATCAGGATGGCGCGCAGGAACAGGCACAGCGCCGCGACCTTGGCCGCGGTAGCGAAATAGGCGGTAACCGGCGTGGGCGCGCCCTCGTACACGTCGGGCGTCCACATGTGGAACGGCACGGCGGAGACCTTGAAGGCCAGTCCCGCGATCACGAACACGATGCCGAAAATCACGCCCAGCCCTGCGCCACTGGCGGCGGTGACCGAGGCGATGGCCGAGAACTCGACCGAACCGGTAAAGCCATAGATCAGCGAGATGCCGTAAAGCAGCATGCCCGAGGACAGCGCCCCCAGGACGAAATACTTCAAGCCCGCTTCCGTGGAACGCAGGTTGTCGCGGTTGAACGAGGCCAGCACATAGAGCGCCAGCAATTGCAGCTCCAGTCCCATATAGAGCGACAGGAAGCTGTTGGACGACACCATCAGCATCATGCCCAGCGAGGCCAGAACCATCAGCACCGGCAGCTCGAAGCGCGACAGCTTGATGCGCGCGAAATATTCCTCGGCCAGGACGACGCTCAGGGCGGCGCCAGCCAGGATCAGAAGCTTGGCGAAGCGCGAAAAACCGTCCGCGACGAAGGCGTTGTTGAAGGCGGTGGCCTGTTCCGGGCCCAGCACGATGGCCACGCCCGCCGCCGCCAGCAGCGCGATGGCGCCCCAGCTGATCATGGGCGCGGTCTTCTCCCCGCCGATGGCGCCGGCCAGCAGCAGTCCCATGGCGCCGACCGCCAGGATCAGCTCAGGCAAAAGGACCATCAGGTCGGCACAAATATTCACTGTGCGGCTTCCTTCTGCACATTGGCCAACTTGGGGGCGACCTTGGGTGCGTGATGCGCCGCCAGCGCGGCCTTGCTGTCGGTGATCAGCTTGGCCACCGCCGGCGTGGTGACGTCGAACACCGGCTTGGGATAGACGCCCATCGCGATGGTGATGATCACCAGCGGCGCCAGCAGCGTGATCTCACGCGGCGTCAGGTCCTGCATGGTCTTGAGCGACGGCTTGACCAGCGCGCCGAACACGATGCGGCGATAAAGGAACAGCGCATAGGCCGCCGACAGGACCACGCCGGTGGCGGCGAAAATCGCGATCCAGCTATTGTGCAGGAAGGCGCCCAGCATGGTGAGGAATTCGCCGACAAAGCCCGATGTGCCCGGCAGACCGACGTTGCCCAACAACAGTTGCAGATGTGCCAGCATGGCGGGAGAGGGAAACTCAC
>JAZKDV010000106.1:0-21500 GCA_040387395.1 Pseudomonadota bacterium
GGACGCATTTCCCAGCGCACCACATTGGCCCACTGGTTGATCAGCAGCGGCAGGTCGCGATGGCTTTTGACCCAGCGCGCGAAGGCGTCGCCGATGATGGTTTCCGACGTGGGGCGCACCACCAGCGGTTCTTCGAGTTTCGCTTCGGGATCGGGCTGCAGCTTGCCGTCGATCATCTTCAACCGGTGATGGGTGACGATCGCCATTTCCTTGGCGAAGCCTTCGACATGCTCGGCTTCCTTGGCGATAAAGGAGAGCGGGATGAACATGGGGAAGTAGCAATTCTCATGGCCGGTCGCCTTGATGCGGCGGTCCAGCTCCTGCTGGATCTGCTCCCACACGCCATAGCCCCAGGGCTTGATCACCATGGCGCCGCGCACGGGGCTGGTTTCGGCCATGTCTGCGTCGCGCACCACGGCCTGGTACCAGTCCGCGAACCGGCTGCGGTTTATGTCCAGGGCGCGCTGCATCTTAAGGCTCCGAAAGGCGAAAGTTCCGCGCCCCTCTTAGCGCGAGGCGGGCTGCCTGAACAGGACATAACTGGCGAGACCGCAGACCCCGAAAACGCACATCAGGGCGGTCATCGGCACCGGCGTCCGGGCATGGATCGCGCCCATCAGCAGGGAGGCCAGGAAGCCGCCTCCGTACAGAAAAATACCGATCAGGGCCGAGGCCATGCCGGCGGCATGACCGAAATGCTGCATGGTCAACCCGGCGGCGGTGGCGTTGATCGAACCGATCATGGCGCAATAGACCAAAATCCAGGGGATCAGGCCCACCAGTCCGCCCCAGCCGGTGAGCCCGAATGCCAGCGCCAGGCACCCGGCCACCGCATTCACGCCCAGCACGGCGAAGAACAGCGGTTCGCCGGGATGGTGCTTCAGCCAGCGGGCGGTGCTCTGACTGAAGATGATCAGGCCGATGCCGTTGAGCACGAAGGTGAAGCCGAAATATTCCGGCGCGACCTGAAACATGCCGATCACCACATTCGGCCAGCCGGTGAGAAAGACATACAGGCCCGCGCCGGTGAAGGTGGCTGGGATGATCAGCCGGTAGAAATGCCAGTCGCGCGCGATGGCCCAATAGTCGGCCAGCACATGAAAGGGATGCAGGCGGCGGTCGGACCCCGGATGGCTTTCGGGCAGGATCTTCCACACCACGCCCCAGGTCAGGAGGGCCGCGCCAGCCTGCAGCCAGAACAGGCTGCGCCAGCCGGTGATGGGCAGCAGGAAGCCGCCGACGAAAGGCGCGAACAGCGGCGACACCGACAGGATCAGCAGCATCTGGGCGAAGATGCGCGCGGCCTGTGCGGGGGGAAACAGGTCGCGCACGCAGGCCCGGGCCAGAACGGTTCCGGCGCAGCCGCCGACCGCCTGCAGGAAGCGCAGGGCGTCCAGCGTCAGCGGTCCTTGCGACAGGGCGCAACCGACGGCACCGGCAATATAGAGTCCCAGACCCACCAGGATGGGCATGCGCCGTCCAAAACGGTCGGACAGCGGGCCGAACATCGCCTGGCCCACGCACATGCCCAGAAAGAACGCCGCCAGCGAATGCTCGATGGCAGAAACCGGCACGCCGAATTCGGCTGCGATGGTGGGCAGCGCCGGCAGATACATGTCGATGCCGATGGGAATGAAGACCGTCAGCAGCCCGAACAGGGCGATCAGCTCGATCCGCCGGGCGCGGTTGAAGCTATCGCTGGGGGCGGCGGCATAGGTCATCGCAGGGCGGGTATGGGGCCAGCAGGGGGCCGGCGCAAGAAAGAAGGCTGCAAACCGGCTATGCGACCCGCATCGCGGCGGGCAGGATCTTGCGTAGATAATCCTCGGCCGGGACGTTCCGGTTGGACGGCGCCTGAACCTTGTGCGCCACCACCATGTCCAGCTTTGGGATCACCGTAATGAACTGACCAAAAGCGCCGCTGGCGGTGTAGGCGCCCTTGAGCGGGGCCGGCCAATCCGCCGCGGGATCGAAAATCCACCACAGCCAGCCATAGCCCAGGCCTTCGACAAAGGGCGAGGTCCGGTGCACCTCCGCTGCGGACGTGGCCAAAGCGGTGGTGCGCGCGACCCAGTCGGCGGGGATCACCTGGCGATCCTGCCAGCGGCCCTGTTGCAACATCAATTGACCGATTGCCGCCATGTCGCGCGTCGACAGCAGCATGTGATAGGCGGGATGATCCGACAGGCCGGTATCGTTGCGCACCGGCTGGCCTGCGCTGTTCCAGTCGCGCAGTCCCAGCGGCGCGGCGATGTCTTCGCCAAATGCCTGATAGAAATTGCGCCCCGTCTGGCGCTCATAGATCACGCCCAGGGCATTGAAATCCCAGTTGTTGTACAGAAAGTAACGGCCTGGCTGCACTGAGCCGCGCGGCGGGGCGCGGTCGGAAGCATCGCCGCTGTTTGCCGCCTTGTGATAGACGCCGGAACGGGCCATCAGCAGATCACGCACCGTTGCGGTCTTTTCGCGGGGCAGAAGGCCGCCTTTGTCGTCGAAATCCATCTGGGCGAGGGTACGGTCCAGCCGTATCGTGCCTTTGGCGACCGCAGGACCATACAGCATCGAGACAAGACTCTTGCGCGCGGAGGCGATGTAGCTGACCTGTGCGAGGTCGCCATGCTCGAACACGGGTTTCCCGCCGCGCAGCACCAGCATGGCGCTGGTCTGGAACCCGGCCAGCATGTCGCGCAGGGCTGGCGGTGTCTGGGCCATTGCCGTCAGGGACGGCAGGCAGGCGAGGCCCGTCAGAACCAGTCGTCTGTCCATTCCTGTTCCCGATGCAATTTGCGCTTGTTCTAGGGCTTTTGTAGAAGGGGTGCCGCGCCCCCCAAACAGCGACTCGCCGGTCCCCATCATGCCGAAATCCACCGCATCCTCCTCCAAGACCGGCATCTTCGCGCCGTTCGAATGGATGATCGCCGCACGCTACCTGCGTGCCAAGCGGCAGGAAAGCTTCATTTCGGTGATCTCGCTGTTCTCGCTGCTGGGCATCGCCCTGGGGGTTGCCACCCTGATCATCGTGATGTCGGTGATGAACGGCTTTCGGATCGAGCTGCTGCGCTCCATCCTGGGCCTGTCAGGCCATATGACGGTCCAGTCGCAGATGGGCAACCTGGCGGACTATGACGGCATCGCCCGCCGCATCAAGACCGTGGACGGCGTGGTCAGCGCCACGCCCATTGTGGACGGGCAGGTGATGGCCAGCCAGAACGGCGCCAATGCCGGCGTGCTGGTGCGCGGCATCCGCCGCGAGGACCTCGCCAAGGTCACGGTGTTGACCGAGAAATTGTCACCCCGGGCGCTGCAATTTTTCGAAGGCGATGAATCCGTCATCATCGGCCAGGGGCTTGCCAACAAGCTGGGCTTGCGGCTGGGCGGCGACATCACGCTGATTTCGCCGCGCGGCAATGTCACACCCTTCGGCACCACGCCGCGGATCAAGACCTATCATGTGGTCGGCACCTTCCGCATCGGCAACACGCTGTACGACAACAATTACCTCTTCATGCCGCTGGGCGAGGCGCAGCTCTATTTCAATGCCGGCGAGGCGGTGAACGGCATCGAGGTGATGGTGCGCGATCCGGAAGCCGATCTCAGGCTGGTGCCCGACATCCAGAAGGCGGCGGGACCGCAGATGCGGATCATTACCTGGCAGCAGCTCAACAACACGGTGCTACAGGCGCTGGAGATCGAAAGCAGCACCATGTTCCTGATCCTGTCCCTGATCATCCTGGTGGCGACGCTGAACATCATTTCCGGCCTGATCATGCTGGTGAAGGACAAGTCCGCCGACATCGCCATTCTGCGCACCATGGGCGCGTCGCGCGGCGCGATGATGCGGGTCTTCTTCATCGCCGGCGCCAGCATCGGCGTGATGGGCACCATACTGGGCCTGATAGCGGGCGTGCTGTTCTGCATGAATATCGAAAGCATCCGCCAGGGGCTGTCGGCACTGACCGGCAAGACGCTGTTCGATCCGGCGGTCTATTTCCTCTCCCGCATGCCCGCCCAGATGGATCCGGGCGAAGTGGCGGCGGTGGTGGTGATGGCGCTGGTGCTGACCTTCCTGGCCACGCTGTATCCCTCGTGGCGCGCGGCAAGGCTCGATCCGGTCGAGGCGCTGCGTCATGGATGAGATTCTCAAGCTCGAAAACATCACCCGCCGCTACAAGGAGGGGGAGGGCCAGCTGGAAGTGTTCAGCGGCCTGTCGATGGTCCTGAAGCCGGGCGAGATCGTGGCGCTGGTGGGGCCATCAGGCGCGGGCAAGTCGTCCCTGCTGCATATCGCGGGCCTCCTGGAAGCACCGACCAGCGGCGAGATCTATATCGCCGGCGCCGCCACCTCGAAATTGCCGGATCAGGAACGCACCCGCATCCGCCGCGACAAGATCGGTTTCGTATATCAGGCCCATCACCTGCTGCCGGAATTCGACGCCTTGGAGAATGTCGTGCTGCCCCAGATGATCGCGGGCACATCGCGCGGCGAGGCGGCAAAAGAAGGCACCCGGCTGCTGGAAGTGCTGGGGCTGGGCAAGCGGTTGACGCATCTGCCATCGAAACTGTCCGGCGGCGAGCAGCAGCGTGTCGCCATCGCCCGCGCCCTGGCCAATCGTCCACGCATCCTTCTGGCGGATGAGCCCACCGGCAATCTGGACCCGCGCACCTCGGGCGGGGTGTTCGATTCCCTGATCGCCATCACCCGCGAACAGGGGCTGGCTGCGCTGATCGCCACTCACAATTATGAGCTGGCGTCTCGCATGGACCGTGCCCTGCTGCTGCACCAGGGCAAGCTGATCGAAGGCACGCAGATTCCTCGCTAGCGCGCCGCTTATTTTATGCGCGGCTCCGCCGCGGGGGCGTTAACTTTTGACGCCTTCAAATCTTAACAGCGCGATTTTTCGGAACGAATGCAACTCATCCGTGTGCGGATGCTTGTCTCCACATGAGCTATCAGCGCGATCCGCTTTATTGGTCCAACGCCACCCGCGTCCAAGGCAATTTGGTCACGTTTTGTTCTTGCGTTCTGGATGGAACAAAACTAGAACAAAACTCGACCAAGCGGGAGAGTGCGATCATGTGGATCAAGGATGCGGCGGCGGGTGCGGGGCTTATTCTGTTCATGGTGTCGGCCTTTGTGCTGGCCAGCGGCGCCCATGTCTTTCTGGGTTCCAGCACCTGATCGCTGTGGCCTGATCTTCTGTGGATAGGGCGCTTGCGAGCGCCCATATCGCGGGCCGGCAGGCGATACTGCCTGGCCCTCGCTGAGACCACCCCATGGCGTCCTTTGTCCATCTGCGCGTGAAAAGCGCCTATTCGCTCCTGGAAGGGGCGGTGCGGCCCAAGGAACTGGCTGATCTGGCGCGCGAAGCCGGCACCCCCGCCGCCGCGGTCACCGACACCAACAACCTGTTCGGGGTCTATGAGATCGCCGACACCCTGGCCAAGGGCGGCATCCAGCCCATCGTCGGCGCGCTGCTGTCGGTGGAGTTCGCGCCCCGCAGCCCCCTTCAGGCCGGATCGCGCAAGAAGCCGCCGCATGTCCCGCTCCTAGTGCAGAATGATGCCGGCTACCGGAACCTGACCAAGTTGCTGTCGGCGGCCTATCTCGAGGTGGAAGCCGGTGACTGGCCGCATGTGAAGGCCGAGAAACTTTACGCCCACTCCGAAGGCCTGATCGCCCTGACCGGCGGACCGGGCGGGGTGATCAACCAACTGCTGCTGGAAGGTCAGAAAGATGCCGCCGCGGCGCAACTGAAGACATTCGCTACCGCTTTCCCCGATCGTCTCTATGTCGAATTGCAGCGCCATGACCTGCCCGAAGAGCGCGCCACCGAAGACGGCCTGCTGGACATGGCCTATGGGCTGAAGCTGCCCATCGTTGCGACCAATGACGTGCATTTCGGCCGCGCCAACATGTACGAGGCCCATGACGCGCTGCTCTGCATCGCCGACGGCGCTTTCGTTTCTCAGGACGACCGCCGCCGGCTGACGCGGGAGCATCGTTTCAAGACTCCGGCGGAAATGCAGGCCAAGTTCGCCGACCTGCCCGAGGCGCTGGAAAACACCATCGAGATCGCGCGGCGCTGCGCTTTCCGCCCGGTCAAGCGCAAGCCGATCCTGCCCGTGTTCACGCCCGAGTCCGGCCTGTCGGCGGAAGCCGAACTGAAGGCCCAGGCGGTGGAAGGGTTGGAGCGGCGTCTGACCGGTGCGCCGCTGGCCGCAGAGCGCAAGGTGTATGACGAACGCCTGGACTATGAGCTGGGCATCATCAACCGCATGGGCTTTCCCGGTTACTTCCTGATCGTGTCCGACTTCATGAAATGGACGCGCGGCCGCGGTATCCCCGTCGGCGTGCGCGGTTCGGGCGCGTCCTCGCTGGTGGCCTGGGCGCTGGATATCACCAATCTTGATCCGTTGCGGTTCGGACTGTTCTTTGAACGCTTCCTCAATCCCGAACGCCTGTCCATGCCGGACTTCGATATCGACTTCTGCCAGGAGCGGCGCGACGAAGTCGTGCGTTATGTCCGCGACAAGTATGGCGCCGACCGGGTGGCGCAGATCATCGCGCTGGGTTCGCTGCAGGCCCGCGCCGCGGTGCGCGATGCCGGCCGCGTGCTGCAGATGCCGCTGGGCCTGGTGGACCGCATCGCCAAGCTGATCCCCAATCCGCCGGGAAAATCCATTTCGCTGAAGGAGGCGGTGGAAAGCGAGCCGCGCCTGCAGCAGATCGCCGAGCAGGAGCCGATCGCCCAGCGCCTGTTCCAGATCACCGAGCGGATCGAGGGACTCTACCGCCACGCCTCCACCCATCCGGCGGGCGTGGTGATCGGCGACCGGCCGCTCGACGAAATCCTGCCGCTCTACCGCGATCCGCGTTCCGACATGCCGGTGACGCAGTTCGACTATGAGGATGCGGAAAAAGCCGGCTTGGTGAAGTTCGACTTTCTGGGCCTCAAGACCCTGACCGTGATCGCCAAGGCCGAAGAGCTGCTGAAAAAGCGCGGCATCGCGCTGCACACCCAGACCATCGATTTCGACGATATCGGCACTTTCGAGATGCTCGCCCATGGGGACAGTGTCGGCGTCTTCCAGATGGAAGGCGCGGGCATGCGCGACCTGCTGCGCAAGATGAAGCCCAATCATATCAACGATCTGGTGGCGCTGGTCGCGCTGTATCGCCCCGGACCGATGGATGCCATCCCGACCTATATCGCCCGCAAGAACGGCAAGGAGCTGGTGGAATATCTCCACCCAGCTTTGGAGCCCATTCTGAAGGAAACCTATGGCGTCATGACCTACCAGGACGATGTCATGCGCATCGCCCGCGAGCTGGCCGGTTACACCATGGGTGAGGCCGATATCCTGCGCCGCGCCATGGGCAAGAAGATCCCTGCGGAAATGATTCCGCAGCGGGAAAAATTCATGAAAGGCGCGGCGGAACGGAACATCGCCCGCAACGTGGCCGAAACCATTTTCGAGCAGGCGGAAAAATTCGCCGGCTACGGCTTCAACAAGGGCCACGCCGCCGCCTATGCCCAGGTCGCCTACCAGACCGCCTTCCTGAAGGCGAACTATCCGGTCGAATTCATCGCCGCTTCCATGACGCTGGATATCGGCAACACCGACCGGCTCAATATCTTCCGCCAGGAAGCCCAGCGGCTCGGCGTCAAGGTGGCGCCGCCCGACATCAATGCCAGCGAAGCGGTGTTCACCTGCGATGCGCAGGCCAACACGGTGTTCTACGCCCTGGCGGCGGTGAAGGGCGTCGGCAAGCAGGCGATGGACCATGTGGTGGAGATGCGAAAGGAGGGCGGCAAGTTCAAATCCCTGTCCGACTTCGCCCGCCGGGTCGATCCGCGGCTGGTCAACAAGCGCGCCTTCGAAAATCTGGTGCGGGCCGGGGCGTTCGACAGCCTCAATCCCAACCGACGCCAGCTGGTGGACAATTCCGACCGCATCCTGGGCGGGGCGCAGGCGGCCCAGCGCGAACGCGAAAGCGGGCAGGTCTCGCTGTTCGGCGGCGACAGCGGCCCGGCGGAAGAACTGCGTTTGACCAACATTCCCGACTGGCCGGTGCATGAAAGGCTGGGCGAGGAATTCTCGGCCATGGGTTTCTACCTGTCGGGCCACCCGCTGGATTCCTATGGCCCGGCGCTGAAGCGCCTGGGCGCCTCGACCTATGCCGCGCTGGTGGAAGACCGCCGCCGGGCCGGCTTCAAGGCCAAGATCGCCGGGACCATGATCAAGAAGTCCGAGCGGCGCGGCCGCAACGACCAGATGTACGCCTTTGTCTCCTTCTCCGATCCCACCGGCATGTTCGAGATCATGCTGTTCCCCGAAGTGCTGGCGGCCTGCCGTCCGCTGCTGGAAGCCGGCAAGTCGCTGCTGATCACGGCATCGGCGGAATGGGACGGCGACGAGTTGAAACTGCGTGCCGCGTCGATCCTGGACCTGGATCAGGCAGCGGCGAATGCGGGTGAGGGTATGGTGATCCGCCTCGCGGATGCTTCATCGCTCGGCGCGCTGTCAGCGGAACTCTCGCAGCAAGGCAAGGGGCTGGTGAACATTGTCGTGCCGGGCAATGCCGGCGAGGAAGTCGAAATCGAACTGAAGAAGCGCATCGCGGTGAACGCCACCTTGCGCAATCGCATCGCCGCCTTGCCTGGCATTATGTCGGTCGAAGCGGTCTAGAGCTTCCGGATCGCGCCTTCGAGGCGGGTCAGCGCCTGTTCCAGCCTGGCGGCGTCCTGGGCGAAACAGATGCGCAGATAGGAATCATCCCGCGCATCACCCAGGCTGAAGGCCCAGCCCGGCGACACGCCCACCTTGTCGTCCATAACAGTGCGCTGGCAGAAACCCAGACTGTCTTTCAGCCCATCGACATGCAGGAAGCCATAGAATGCGCCGTCCGGTTTCATCCAGCGCACCCGGTTCTGCCGGCCGATCCAGTTTTCCACCACGTCGCGCCCTGCGCGGCAGCGTTCCAGCAGGCTGGCGCGGAAGGCTTCGCCTTCCGGCGACAGCGCGGCTAGTGCGCCATACTGGGCGAAGTGCGTGGAGCCCGTGTTGTTGCACTGGGCCATGGCGGCGGCGGCGTTCTCCACGCTCTTGGGATGCACCAGCCAACCCACCCGCCAGCCGGTCATCGCCCAGGGCTTGGAAAAGCTGTTGATGCCGAACACCGCGTCATTCTCGTCGGCGATGCTGAGGAAAGACGGCGCGTGCGCGCTGCCGTCAAACACCAGCGTGCCATAGACTTCGTCGGCCAAGATGGCGATGCCGCGCTGGCGGCAAAAATCCAGAATGGTCTTCTGCTCTTCCGCCGTCAGCATCCAGCCGGTGGGATTGCCGGGCGAGGCGAGGAACAGCGCCTTGGTGCGTTCATCACAAGCGTCGAACAGCCTGTCCATGTCGAGGCGCCAGCGGCCCGCGCTCCAATCCTCTTCCAGCCGCACCAGCCGCGGCTCGGCGCCCACGACCTTCGCGGCCTGAAAGATGTTGGGCCAGATCGGCGAGACCACCACAATATTGTCGCCGGTCTCGCACACCATCTGCAGCGCGGTCACGGCGGCCAGCATGGCGGCGCCGGGAATGGTGATGCGCTCGATGGCGATATCCGCGCCAGACGTGCGCTTGTGGAAATCGCGAATGGCTTCGCGCAAGGGCAGGATGCCGCGCGCATTGGTATAGAAAGTGCGGCCGTCTTCCAGGGCCTGCGCCGCGGCCTTGCGGATGAAGGGCGGGGTGACGAGATCGGTCTCCCCGAACCACAGCGGCAGCACGTCGGGGTTGCCCAGGCCCAGGGCGGTGACCTGGCTGATGCCGCTGGGCTTTAGATCGGCAATGACGGGACGGATCGGGCGCATGCGCGCCTCATTAGCACGCGCGCGCGGGCGCCTCTAGCGCTGGCACGCGCAGCTTCCATGCGCGGCGCGCGGTGATGATCAGCATCGGCCACAGCATCAAAAAACCCGGCTGGACATGCAGCACCGCCAGGAAGGGCATGGTCAACAGCGGCAGGGCGATGGCCAGCGCCAGGGCGATCTTCTCATAAGGCGCGAAACCTTTTTCGCGCGCTTCCATAATCATCCACACCACCGCGAAGGTGATGGAGACAAGGTCATAGTCCCAGGCATAGGGCGTGGTGAGGAAAGTCGCGACGATCAGGGCCGCGCCTTTGACGCGCATCGAGGCCGGGCTGCGCCAGAGAAAGGCGGTGATCAGGATGGCGGCGATGGCGGAGGCGATCTGGGCCGCATAGGCGAGGGCGGGCGTGCCGCCCGCGACCATCACGCTGGTGAAGGGGGTAGGCATGCGCGGCCAGAATCCGGTCATGGTCTCCAGCAAATGGACATTGATCGGCGCGTTGCGGGCAAAGCCGGCCCAGGCCTCCGCGCCGAGGAACAGATAGCTCGCGCCGCACAGCGTCACGGCGCAAAGCCCGGCGGCGACAAAGCTGCGCCAGTATCCACCGGCGGCCAGCGCCACCGGCACCAGGATCGCCAGATGCGGCTTGAAGCACAGCGCGCCGAATAGCACCCCCGCCAGCCATGGCCGCTTATTGAGAAGCAGTATGCCGCCGGCCAGCAGCGCGGCACTGAACGCTCCATTCTGCCCCGACAGCGTGTTCATCATCGCCGCCGGCGTGGCGAAGGCCGCCAGCGCCCCCCAGCGCCAGCCGATGTCGCGCGACAGCATCGTGGCGATCAGCGCGTAACCGGCGATCCACCACAGGATCAGGCCGGTGATGAATCCGGTCAGCGCCAGGGGGAGGCTGAGCAGCATCATCACCGGCGGATAGCCGTACCAGCGCAGGCTGCCGTTCGGCACGGTATGGGCGCGCTGGAAGGCGACAAAGAAGTCGAGGTCGTATGCCCTGGCGGCAAGACCCTGCGCCGCCAGCTTGGCCCCGGACCAGTAGTTCACGAAATCACGCCCGATCTGGTCGCCGTCTAGATCCGCCACCCCGGCACGGGTACGCAGCCAGATATCGCCCGCGATCACCAGGGCGGCGACCACCGCGAACACCAGGGCGATCCGGCGCACCCGGGGGGCGTCCAGCCAATCGGCATCGCGGAAAAGGGCAGGGATCATGGGAAAGCCCAAAGGGAACCCGCCCATTGTGGCTTTCCCCCTGTTTCGGAAGGGTAAAAGGGCATTTTGGCGGGCAAAAACGCGGCGATAACCCTTGGCAAGGCGGGGGCAAGACCCTATAAGCCCGCCATCTCGCATGCGCGGGTGGCTTTCGGCGGGTGTTCCGTCGTCGCCGTCCGGTGCTCCCAAAAGGGGTAACCCGCGCATCTGGCTAACCGGTAAAGGAGACTGATCAATGGCTTTGCCAGAATTTTCCATGCGCCAGTTGCTTGAAGCCGGTGCCCATTTCGGCCACCGCCAGCAGCGCTGGAACCCGAAGATGGCGCCCTTCATCTATGGACAGCGCAACGACATCCACATTCTCGACCTGACCCAGTCCGTGCCGCTGCTGCACCAGGCGCTGGTCGCCCTGCGCGAAGTCGCCGCCGGTGGCGGTCGCATCCTGTTCGTCGGCACCAAGCGCCAGGCTTCCGAGCCGATCGCCGCCGCCGCCAAGCGCTGCGCCCAGTATTACGTGAATCACCGCTGGCTGGGCGGTACCCTGACCAACTGGCAGACCATCAGCCATTCGATCCGCCGCCTGCGCTCGATCGAAGAGACGCTGCTGACCGCCGAACAGTCCGGCCTGACCAAGAAGGAACTGCTGGGCCTGCTGCGTGAGCAGGACAAGCTGGAACGTTCGCTGGGCGGCATCAAGGAGATGGGCGGCGTTCCCAACCTGCTGTTCGTGATCGACACCAACAAGGAAGCCATCGCGATTGCCGAAGCCAAGAAGCTGGGCATTCCCGTCATGGCGATCCTGGACTCCAACTGCGATCCGGACGGCATTGCCTTCCCGATCCCCGGCAATGACGACGCCGCCCGCGCCATCGCGATGTATTGCGACCTGGCCGCGCGCGCGGTGATCGACGGTCTCAGCCAGGGTCAGACCGAAGCCGGTGTGGACCTGGGCGCGGCTGCCGAGATCGAAGACACCGGCGCCCAGCCGGTCGAAGCCGAACCGGCCAACGCTTAAGTTTTTCAAAGACAGAGCCTGCGTGCACGAAAGTGCATGCAGGCATGAATGGAGACGAGTATGGCAAACATCACCGCCAGCATGGTGAAGGACCTGCGCGACAAGACCGGCGCGGGCATGATGGACTGCAAGAATGCGCTGACGGAAAACAATGGCGACATGGAAGCCGCCATCGACTGGCTGCGCAAGAAGGGCATTTCCAAGGCCGCCAAGAAGTCCGGCCGCGCCGCCGCCGAAGGCCTGGTGGGTGTTGCAGTCGACGCCAGCACCGGCGTGCTGCTGGAAGTGAATGCCGAAACCGATTTCGTTGCCAAGAATGAAGAGTTCAAGACCTTCGTGAAGGACGCCTCCAGGCTCGCGCTCAAGGAAGGCGGCAACCTGGAAAAGCTGCTGGCCGCGCCGATGGGCTCGTCCAACGTGCAGCAGACCCTGACCGAGCTGGTCGCCAGGATCGGCGAGAACATGACCGTGCGCCGCGCCGCCGCGTTGAGCGTCAATCCGGGCGTGGTCGCCGCCTATGTGCACAATGCCGCGTCGCCCGAGCTGGGCAATATCGGCGTCTTGGTCGGCCTGAAGTCCACCGCCGACAAGGACAAGCTGTCGGCCCTGGCCAAGCAGCTCGCCATGCATGTCGCCGCCGCGGCGCCGCTCGCGCTGACCAAGGAGCATCTCGACAAGGCGCTGGTCGAGCGCGAATACAATGTCCAGAAGGACATCGCGCTGCAGTCCGGCAAGCCCGAGGCCGTCGTCGAGAAGATGATGGAAGGCCGCATGCGCAAGTATTACGAGGAAGTGGTGCTGATGCAGCAGGTCTACATGCTGGACGGCGAAACCCCGATCGCCAAGCTGATCGAGAAGGCCTCCAAGGACCTGGGCGCGCCGATCGAAATCGAAGGCTTTGTCCGCTTCAAGGTGGGTGAAGGCATCGAGAAGGTCGAATCCGACTTCGCCGATGAAGTCGCCCAGATGGCAGGCACCCGCTAACCGACAGGTTCTTCCTTATGCCCACAGCGCCAAAATATCGCCGCGTCCTGCTCAAGGTCTCCGGCGAGGCGTTGATGGGCAATGGACAGTTCGGCATCGACGTCGACACCATCGACCGCATCGCCCGCGATGTGAAAGAGGCCGCAGAAGCCGGCAGCCAGATCTGCATGGTGGTGGGCGGCGGCAATATCTTTCGCGGGTTGGCCGGTTCGGCCAAGGGCATCGACCGGGCCACGGCCGACTATATGGGCATGCTGGCCACGGTGATGAACGCGCTGGCGATGCAGGCCGGCCTGGAGCGCACCGGGGTCTCGTCCCGGGTCCAGTCGGCCATCGCCATGAACAATGTCTGCGAGCCCTATGTCCGCCGCCGGGCCATCCGGCACATGGAAAAGGGCCGGGTGGTGATCTTCGCCGCCGGCACCGGCAACCCCTTCTTCACCACCGACACGGCGGCCGCCCTGCGCGCCGCCGAGATGGCCTGTGACGCCATGCTCAAGGCCACCCAGGTGGACGGGGTCTACAGCGCGGACCCCAAGAAGGTTCCTGACGCCAAGCGGTATGATTCTCTGAGCTATCACGAGGTGTTAGCCCAGAATCTTCAGGTAATGGATGCAGCTGCCATTTCCCTGTCGCGGGAAAACCGCATCCCGATCCTGGTGTTTTCCCTGGCCGAGCCGGGCGCCCTGGCGGAGGTCCTTCAGGGCCGTGGCCGGGCAACCATTATCGAAGAAAAGTGAAGCGGCACCCCGGTTTAAGGGTAGTCTCTCACCGGGGTGCGTTGGAGCGAAGTGGACATGGCCGAGGCCTATAGCAAGGACGAACTGGACCGCCGCATGAACGGGGCGGTCTCCACCCCGAAAAGCGAGCTTGGCGGCCTACGGACCGGCCGGGCCAGCGCCGCGCTGCTCGACCCCGTCAAGGTCGAGGCCTATGGCAACACCGTGCCGATCAACCAGGTCGGCACCATCTCCACCCCCGAAGCCCGCATGATCACGGTGCAGGTGTGGGACAAGGGCCTGTCCAAGGCGGTGGACAAAGCGATCCGCGATGCCGGCCTGGGCCTGAACCCGCAGATGGATGGCCAGATGCTGCGCATCCCGCTGCCCGAACTCAACCAGGAGCGCCGCAAGGAGCTTTCCAAGCTCGCCGCCAAATATGCGGAGGCCGCCCGCGTCTCGGTGCGCAATGTCCGCCGCGACGGCATGGACTTGCTCAAGCGGCTGCAGAAGGACGGCAAGATCGGTGAAGACGACCAGCATACCAAGGGTGACGAGCTGCAAAAGCTGACCGACGCCCACATCAAGGACATCGACACCGCGCTCCAGACCAAGGAGCAGGAAATCATGCAGGTGTAATGACGTTGACGGACAAGACACAAGCGCACCTTCCCAAGCATGTCGCCATCATCATGGACGGCAATGGCCGCTGGGCGCGCAAGCGCCTGCTGCCGCGCGAGGCGGGCCATTATGCCGGCATGGGCGCGGTGCGTGAAACCGTGCGCGCCGCCTGCGACCTGGGGCTGGAAAACCTGACCCTGTTCGCCTTCTCATCGGAGAACTGGAAGCGGCCCAAGACCGAGGTCGGCGCGCTGATGGGCCTGTTCCGCGCCTATTTCCGCAGCGACATGGACGAGCTGGTGGACCGCAACGTCCGTATGCGGATCATCGGCCATCGCGGCCGGGTGGCCAGCGACATCCAGACCATGATCGAGGAATCGGAAAAGCGCACCCTTACCAATACCGGCATGAACCTGACCTTCGCCTTCGACTATGGCGGGCAGGAAGAGATCGTTGCCGCCGCCCGCGAGCTGGCGCGCGCCGCCGCCGATGGACGCCTTGATCCCGAAACCATCACGCCGGAGCTGTTCGCCGCCCGCCTGTTCACCAGCGCGCTGCCGTCGCCCGACCTGGTGATCCGCACCTCGGGCGAGCATCGCCTGTCCAACTTCCTGCTCTGGCAGTCGGCTTATGCCGAGCTGCTGTTCCTCGAAACGCTGTGGCCGGATTTCGACCGGGCCGCGCTGGAAGGCGCCCTGGCGCAGTTCGAAGGGCGCGAGCGCCGCTTCGGCGCGCTGGATTCGGAAGCCGTGGCGTGACCGTGAGCCAGCCTCATTCCAGTGGAGCGGAACGCGCCAGCGAAGGCGTGCTGCGCGTGTTTTTCGGCACCTTCATGGCGATCACCGCCGCGGCCGTGCTGCTTTACAGCGCCGAATGGTTCGCGGGCCTTGTGGTGATCCTGGCGCTGTTCGCGGCGCGCGAATGGCACCGCCTGGTGCGCTCGCCCGCGATGCGCGAACTGGCCGAGCAGCGTCCCGTCCATGTCCAGACCGTGATCACCGGCATCGCCGTCGCATTGTCGGTGTTCCTGCTGCTGGAAGAATTTCTCCTGCCCGCCCTGGCGGTTGTGGCCGCCGGCGCACTGGCCTCGTTCTTTTTCGCCAAGGCGCGCGATGACAATCCGCTCTGGCATGCGGGCGGGGTGCTGTACCTGGCCCTGCCGGCGCTGGCGCTGGTGGCGCTGCGCATCGCGCCATCGGGCGCGCTGGTCGTGCTGGGCATGTTCCTGATCGTCTGGGCCACCGACACCGGCGCGCTGGTGTTCGGCAAGCTGATCGGTGGCGCCCGCATCGCGCCCAAGCTGTCGCCCGGCAAGACCTGGGCGGGGACCATCGGCGGCAGCGTTTGCGGCGCCCTGATGTTTGCCATTTACATCGCCGTGCTGGGCTTCGATGTCCTCACCGGGACGATCTTCGCGTTTGTCTTCAGTTTTGTCGCCCATGGCGGCGACCTGCTGGAGTCCATGGTCAAGCGCCGCTTCGGCACCAAGGATTCCGGCTCAATCATTCCGGGCCATGGCGGCGTTCTGGACCGCATGGATTCCACCTTTGCCGCCGCCGTGGTGCTCGCCCTGCTGGTGTTCGGCGTGGGCTTCAATCCCTTGTTCGGAGGCCAGTCGTGAAGGCGATAGCGGCCACCCGCGTATTCGACGAACTGCCGCCGATGGACGAAGTGCTGGCGCGCAGCGTCACGGTGCTGGGCTCCACCGGTTCCATCGGCGTCAACACGCTGGATGTCATCGCCCATGTGCGCAAGCTGCACGGCGCGGACGCCATGCCGATCACGGCGCTGACGGCGGGCGAGAATGTCAAAGTGCTGATCGAGCAGTCCAAGACGATGAAGCCGAAGCTGGCGGTGATCGGCAACGAGCAGCTGTTCAGCGAATTGCAGGCCGGCCTGTCGGGCACCGGCATCGAAGTGGCGGCGGGCCGTCAGGCGGTGATCGATGCCGCCGCGCGCCCCTCCGATTTCGTGATGGTGGCGATCATGGGCGCGGCGGCGATCGAGCCGGCGCTGGCCGCGATCCGCCGCGGCGTTGTGGTGGCGCTGGCCAACAAGGAATGCGTCGTGGCGGCGGGCGCGGTGTTCCGCGACGCCATGGAGAAATCCGGGGCGCAGGTGCTGCCCGTGGACAGCGAGCACAACGCCATCTTCCAGGTGCTGGGCAGCGGCGACGCGTCCGAGGCCGATTTGGTCACCATCACCGCCTCGGGCGGACCGTTTCGCGAATGGTCGCTGGAGCGCATGCGCGCCGCCACGGTGGAAGAGGCCGTCGCCCATCCCAACTGGGCGATGGGCCGCAAGATCAGCCTCGACAGCGCCACCTTGATGAACAAAGGGCTGGAGCTGATCGAGGCGCATTTCCTCTTTGCCCTGCCGCCGGAAAAACTCGGCGTGGTGGTGCATCCCCAGTCCATCGTGCACTGCCTGGTCTCTTACGAAGATGGCACCACCATGGCGCACCTGTCGGCGCCGGACATGCGCACCCCCATCGCCCATGCGCTGGGCTGGCCGCGCCGCATTCCCTCGCCCTCGCGCCGTCTCGATCTCGCGGCGCTGGGCAGCCTGGTGTTCCACCCGCCGGCGCATGACCGTTTTCCGGCCCTCAACCTGGCCATCGGCACGATGCGCTCGGGCGGCCTGGCGCCGACAGTGCTGAATGCCGCCAACGAGATCGCGGTGCAGGCTTTCCTGGATCGCCGCATCGGCTTTCTCGACATCCCGCGCGTGGTGGCCGCCGCCCTGGACGGGGATTGCGGCAGCAACGGCATGGCGGGCGATCTGGAAACGGTTCTGGGCATGGATGCGCGCACGCGGGTCCTGGCCGAAGAAATTTGTCAGCGGGTAGGTGCGTAAAGATGCTCGACACGATTCAAAGCCTGATCGCCTGGACTCCCATGGGGCTGCCCGCCTTCCTGTTCGTCATTACCCTGGTCGTGTTCTTCCACGAGCTGGGCCACTTCCTGGCCGCGCGCTATTTCGGCGTGAAGGTGCTGGTGTTCTCGGTCGGCTTCGGCAAGGAGATTTTCGGCTGGAACGACAAGCACGGCACCCGCTGGAAGCTCTCCTGGCTGCCCATCGGCGGCTATGTGAAGTTCGCCGGTGACGCCGACGCTTCCTCGCGCCCCGACAATGACGCCGCCGAACGCATGACCGCGGCGGAGAAGGCGCAGACGCTGACCTACAAGCCGGTGGGCCAGCGCGCCGTGGTGGCCGCTGCCGGTCCCTTCGCCAATTTCGCGCTCGCCATCGTGCTGCTGACGGGCCTGTTCATGTATACCGGCCATAGCGTGATGACGCCTGTGATCGGGCAGGTGACCAAGGGCAGCCCGGCGGCCGAAGCCGGCATCATGCCCGGCGACCGCGTCACCAGCATCGACCGCACCAAGGTCACCGACTTTCAGCAGCTGCCGGCGATCATTTCGCTCAGCGGCGGCGAAAGCCTGGCCATCGGCCTCAATCGCCAGGGGCGCGATCTGACCGTCAACGTCACGCCCAAGCTTATGAAGACCGTCGATGTGCTGGGCAATCCCACCAGCCAGATGGTGATCGGGGTGCGGCCCGACCCCAAGGCGCCGGTGACCCGCGAGACATACGGCCCGGTGGGGGCGTTCAGCGCCGCCTGTTCCGAGACCTGGAACATCATCCACAGCACCATTGTGGGCGTTTCCCAGATGATCACTGGACGGGCGAGCGCCGACCAGCTCAGGGGCCCGGTGGGGATCGCCAACATGACCCGCCAGGTGGCGGATTTCGGCTTCCTGCCGCTGCTCAATCTCGTAGCTATACTTTCTGTAAGTATCGGGCTGGTCAATCTTTTCCCGATTCCGCTCCTCGACGGGGGACATCTTCTGTACTATGCAGTGGAAGCTGTTTTGGGGCGCCCGCTCGGTGAGCGGGCCCAGGACGTTGGATTTAGGCTTGGGCTGGTTTTTGTCCTGGGGTTGATGCTCCTGACGACATGGAATGACCTGGTCCGGCTGAATCTTTTCTGAAAACACGGGCTTTGCCGCGCGCGACAAAGCCTCAGGACGAGTTGGCCGAAACGCAGGATGCGAATATTGCGCCTCAGAAGCAGGTTGTTGCGCGCGACCTCCACCACCGGCCTTTGCCTGGCGCTGGCATCCACACCCGTGGTGGCGCAGCTGCGCCCTGGCGCCGCCGAACGCGCCGAACAGCTGAACCGGGCCGCCGGTAACGAAGCCGCCGTCACCGACGCCAATCCCGCGGGAACCGTGGCGCCGCCGGTCGCCGCCCCGCCGCGCGTCATCCAGCATATCGTGGTGCGCGGCACCCAGCGCGTCGAACCCGGCACGGTGCTGACCTATGTCGGCGTGCGCGAAGGCGACAATTACTCGCCCGCCGAAGTGGACCAGGCGCTGAAATCGCTGACCGCCACGAACCTGTTTTCCGACGTCAAGACCAGCTTCGAGAACGCGACCGGCACGCTGATCATCCGCGTCACCGAAAACCCCATCGTCAACCAGGTGGTGTTCGAGGGTAATACCAAGGTCAGCGACAAGGATCTCACCAAGGAAGTCCAGATCCGGCCCCGCGCCGTCTTCACCCGCACCAAGATCCAGGCGGACGTTCAGCGCATCATCGAACTCTACCGCCGCAACGGCAAATTTGCCGCCCGCGTCGATCCGCAGATCATCCAGCGTCCGCAGAATCGCGTCGACCTGATCTTCTCGATCACCGACGGCCCGACCACTGGCGTCAGCCGCATCAATTTCAGCGGCAACAAGGTGTTTGACGACGACACGCTGAAGGGCCAGGTCGCTACCGAGGAAAGCCGCTGGTGGAAATTCTTCGCCACCAACGACAATTACGATCCCGACCGCCTACAGTTCGACCAGGAAACAGTGCGCCGCTATTACGTCACGCGCGGCTATGCCGACTTCAAGGTTGTGAGCGCGGTGGCCCAGCTGACGCCCAGCCGCGACAGCTTCTACATCAACTTCACGGTGGACGAGGGCCCCCGCTACACCTTCGGCAAGATCACGATCGATTCCAAGATTCGCGAACTGACCCCCGCATCCTTGCGTCCGCTGATCGATGCGCAGGAAGGCGACATCTATTCGCAGGAAGTGGTGCAGAAGGCGATCGACGCCCTGACCAATGCGGCGGGCACCCAGGGCTATGCCTTTGCCGAGGTCCATCCGCGCATCAAGAGCAACAAGAAAGAGCGCACCATCGACCTGGGCTTCGAGATCGCCCAGGGCCCGCGCGTCTATATCGAAAAGATCAATATCGCCGGTAACACCCGTACCCTCGACAAGGTGATCCGCCGCCAGTTCCGCCTGCAGGAAGGCGATGCCTTCAACCGCGTGCTGATCGACCGTTCGCGCACCCGCATCCGCGCCCTGGGTTTCTTCAAGGACGTCACCGTCCAGAACGTGCCGGGCAGCCAGCCGGACCGCACCACCCTGAACGTCAACGTCGCCGAACAGTCCACCGGCTCGCTGCAGGTGGGCTTGGGCTATTCCTCGACCACCTCGCTGCTGGGCGAAATCAGCTATACCGAGCAGAACCTGTTCGGGCGCGGCCAGAACATGCGCCTCAGCCTGCAGGCGTCCTACATCACCCGTTCGGCGCAGTTCAGCTTCACCGAACCCTACTTCCTGGACCGGGAACTTGCGGCCGGTTTCGACCTGTACCAGGTGCAGACCAATTTCGAACAGTCCACCTATCAGAGCGACGTGACCGCTGCCGTGGCGCGGCTGGGCTTTCCGATCTCCGAGTATAGCAGCGTGGGCGTCAGCTATACCTACAAGATCGAGGAAGTGCGTCCCTTCGCCGGCGCGCCGCTGGACGTGCAGCTGGCGGCCGGTTCGGCCAGCGGTTCGATCATCGGCTTCTCCTATTCCTATAATGACCGGGACGATGTGCGTAAGCCGACGGCGGGCTCGACCTTCTCCTTCTCGCAGAGCTTTGCCGGCTTTGGCGGCAGCCTGAAATACATCTCCACCGCCAGCACCTTCTCCACCTTCAAGGCGGTGTTCGACGGCAGCGTCGTGACCAGCCTGTCGGGGCGCGGCGGCTATATCACCGGCTATGACGGATCGCTGGTGCCGTTCAACGAACGCTTCTTCATGGGCGGCGAAACGTTCCGCGGTTTCTCGCTGGCCGGCGTGGGCGCGCGCGACCTGGTCGCGCCGCAGAATACCGGCGCGCTGGGCGGCACCGTCTATGCCATCGGCAGCCTGGAGGCGCGCATGCCGGGCCTGATCCCGGAAAGCTATGGCATCAACCTGGGCCTGTTCTCCGATTTCGGCACCATCGGCAAGCTGGACAATATCGTCACCCGCACCTGCACCGGCGCGCAGTATTCCGGCATCGGTTCCTGCGTGAAGGACAATCTTGCGTTCCGCGCCAGTGCCGGCATCAGCGTGCAATGGCGCTCGCCGGTCGGACCGGTCCAGATCAATATCGGCCTGCCGCTGATGAAGACCGAATACGACAGAGCCCAGATCATCCACTTCAGCACTGCCACAGGATACTGACCATGACCAAAATCATCGCGTTCGCTTTCGCGGGCCTGGCGAGCCTGGCCACTCCGGTTTTCGCGCAGTCGTCGCCCCCCACCAAACTCGTGGTGATCGACAAGGTCGCCATTATGCAGGGTTCCAAGGTCGGGCAGGATGTCGCCCGCCAGGTGCAGGCTATCGCCAAGCAGGCCCAGACCGACCTGACCGCCCAGGGCCGCGCCATTCAGGAAGAAGAGCGCACCGCCGTGCAGCAGACAGCGATCCTGGCGCCGGACGCCAAGGCCAAGCGCATGGCCGGCATCGAGGCCAAGAAGCGCGCGCTGCAGGCGTCCGCCCAGAAGAAGGACGAGCAGATCAAGGCCGGCTTCTTCCAGGCCCGCCAGCAGATGGAACAGGCGCTGGGCCCGATCCTGCAGGAAGTGGTCAAGGAACAGGGCGCCAACATCGTGGTCGGCCGCAACTATCGCGCCACCTTGGCCAGCTGGGGTGCCGACGAGGTGCTCACCGTGCTGGGCCGCCTGCTCGAGCGCGAACGCGGTGCCTACTGGACCTACGCGTTCTGGACCGGCGAGCGCT
>JAZKDV010000106.1:21510-22081 GCA_040387395.1 Pseudomonadota bacterium
TGATTGAGCGGCTGGACCAGAAGCTGCCGACCATCAAGGTCAACCTCAACGCGCCGCCGCTGCCGCAGGCGCCCAGGCAGTAGGCTCCTATATGGCCGATCCGCGTTTTTTCAAAAATCTCGGGCCGTTCACGCTGGCGCAGATTTGCGAAAAGACCGGCATCGCTTTTCCGCCGGGTACGGACGGGACGCAATCCCTGTCCGACCTGGCCGACCTGACGGGCGCGTCATCGGCGCATCTGACTTTTTTCTCGGGCAGCAAGAAACTGCGCGATGCCTTCGCCGCGTCGGGCGCGGGCGTCTGCCTGATCCCTGAGGGCGCCACATCGCTGGCGGCCAAGGTTGCGCCGTCCGGCATGACGCTGGTGGAGGCGCCCTCGGTGCAGGCCGCCTTCGCTGCCGTGGCGCGGATGTTCTACCCCGATTATTCGCAAGCCATCTGGCCGCAGAGCGCCGCGATCTCGCCGGATGCGCGGCTGGGCAAGGATGTGCAGCTCGCACCCGGCGTGGTGATCGGCCCCGGCGCGGAAATCGGTGACGGCAGCCGCATCGGTCCTGGCGCGGTGATCGGT
>JAZKDV010000106.1:22091-22901 GCA_040387395.1 Pseudomonadota bacterium
CGTATCGGTCCCGGCTGCGCCATTGGGCCCGGCGTCGCCATCGGGCGCAATTGCGAGATCGGCGCCAATGCCACCATCAGCCATTCCTATGTCGGCGACCGCGTGACCATCCTGCCGGGGGCGCAGATCGGCCAGCCGGGGTTCGGCTTCACCCCCGGCGCCAACGGCTTCATCAAGATGCCGCAACTGGGCCGCGTCATCATCCAGGACGATTGCGAGATCGGGGCGGCCACCACCATCGACCGCGGGGCCCTGGGCGACACGGTGATCGGCGAAGGCAGCAAGATCGATAACCTGGTGCAGATCGCGCACAACTGCCAGATCGGCCGCCACTGCATCATCGCGGGCCAGGCGGGCCTTGCCGGCAGCGTGACGCTGGAAGATGGCGTGATCCTGGCCGGGCAGGTGGGGCTGGGCGACCATACCCGCGTCGGCGCGGGGGCCCGCATGGGCGCGCGCTCCGGTACGGGGTCGAGCATTGTCCTGCCGGGCGGCGTGGATTATGGCGGGGCCCCGGCGAAACCTGTAAGAGAATGGGCACGGGAGATTCACGCCGTGACACGGTTGGCGAAGCGGCGCGCGCAGGACGAAAAATGACCGACAACATTGTTCTGGACGTCGAGCAGATCAAGAAGCTGCTGCCGCACCGCGCACCCATGCTGCTGGTGGAAAAGCTCACCGACATCGTGCCGGGCCAGAGCGCCACGGGCTACAAGGCGGTCAGCATCAACGAACCCTTCTTCATGGGGCATTTTCCCGAGCGCGCGGTGATGCCGGGAATCGCTTTCCACTCCAGCGTGCGGTAGATCC
>JAZKDV010000106.1:22911-29760 GCA_040387395.1 Pseudomonadota bacterium
TTTCCCTATCATCCGGTCATGCCAGGGGTGTTGATCGTGGAAGCCATGGCCCAGACCGCCGGCGCGCTGGTGGTTTACAGCCAGGGCGGCAAGACCAGCAGCGTGGTCTATTTCATGACCATCGAGAGCGCGCGGTTCCGCAAGCCGGTTGTTCCGGGCGACCTGATGCGCATGACGGTCAAGCTGATCCGCAGCCGAGGCCCGGTGTGGAAGTTTGCCGGGCACGCCTATGTCGGCGATACGCTATGCGCCGAAGCCGAATTCAGCGCCATGATTTCCGACGGCGCGGCCGGCTGATGGCCATCCATCCCACCTCTGTGGTGGAAGACGGCGCGACACTGGGCGGCGGCGTCGAGATCGGGCCTTTCTGCCATGTCGGGCCGCGCGTCACGCTGGGCGATGGCGTCACGCTCGTGTCGCATGTTTCCATTTCCGGCATCACCAGCCTCGGCAAGGGCTGCAAGGTCTATCCCGGCGCGGCGCTGGGCGGCGACAGCCAGATCCGGGGCAATGATTTCACCGATGGACGGCTGGAGATCGGCGAGGGCTGCACCTTGCGCGAAATGGTGTCGATGAATGTCGGCAGCAAGCGCGACAAGGGCGTCACCACGGTCGGCGCACGCGGCTTCTTCATGGCCGGCAGTCATGTCGGGCATGACTGTATCGTCGGAGACGATGTCACCTTCGCCAACTCGGTGGCGCTGGGCGGTCATTCGGTGATCGGCGATGGCGTGATCTTCGGCGGCCTGTCGGCGGTGCAGCAGTTCTGCCGCGTCGGCAAGGGCGCGATGGTCGGTGGGCTGACGGGCGTCAACCGCGACGTCATTCCCTATGCCATGGCGTTTGGCGACCATGCCGAGCTGGCGGGGCTGAACCTGATCGGGCTGAAACGGCGCGGCCTGTCGCGCGATACCATCAATGCCATGCGCGCCACCTTCCGGAGCGTATTTTACGGCAGCGGCGGCGGGGTCGCCGACCGCGCCCGTGAAGCAAAAGCGAAATTCGCCGGTATCGCGGAAGTGGCCGAGATCACCGATTTCATCCTGGCCGATTCCAAGCAGGACCTTTGCCTGGCGCGCCGGCGCGGCGGAGAGACCGCGTGACTCCCCTTGGCATCATCGCGGGCGGCGGCGACCTGCCGCGCGCGGTGGCCAAGGCGGCGCGGGCGGGCGGACGCGATGTTTTCGTCGTGGCGCTGGTGGGAAGCGCCAAGGACGACTGGACCGCTGATTTTCCGCATGAATGGCTGTCGCCGGGCGAGCTGGGCCGCATCATCAAGGCGCTGACCGGGCATGGCGTGACCGAGATACTGCTGTGCGGCAAGGTCGACCGCCCCAAATTCTCCGAGATGAAGCTGGATGCAAAGGGCCTGATGCTGTTGCCCAAGGCGGTGGCGGCGGCGCGGCAGGGCGACGACGCCTTGCTGCGTTTCATCGTCGGGGTTTGCGAGGATGAAGGGCTGAAGGCCGTCAGCGTGGCTGAGGCCGCGCCCAGCCTGGTGTGCGGCGAGGGCCTGCTGGGGCGGCATGCGCCCAGTGACGAACACCGCGCCGACATCGCCGCCGCTTTCAAGATTGTGCGCAGCCTTGGCGCGCTGGATGTGGGGCAGGCGGCTGTGGTGTGCGACGGGCTGGCGCTGGCGGTTGAAGCTGCCGAAGGCACCGACGCCATGCTGGGCCGCATTGCGTCCTTGCGCGAAAGCCTGCGCGGCACCGCGGCCGCGCCGCGCGGTGTGCTGGTCAAGGGCCTGAAACCGACGCAGGACGGCCGCACCGACATGCCGGTGGTCGGCATCGCCACGCTGCGCGGCGTGGCGGATGCGCATCTGGCCGGCATCGCGCTGGAGGCGGGCGGCTCGCTGATCCTGGACCGCGCCGCGGTCACGGCGGAAGCCGACCGGTTGGGGCTATTCGTGATCGGTGTGAAGCCGTGACGATCCGGCTGATGCTGGTGTGCGGCGAGCCCTCGGGTGACGCGCTGGGCGCGCAGCTCATGGCGGGCCTAAAAGCACTGGCGGGGGACCGCGTCAGCTTTACCGGCGTCGGCGGTCTGGCCATGGAGCGTGAAGGTCTCAAAAGCCTCTATCCTTTGGACGCGACTGCGGTGATGGGACTGCGCGAAGTGGTGCCCGCCATTCCCGCCATCCTGCGCCGGGTGAAACAGGCAGTGGATTTCGCGATTGAAACCCGCCCCGATGCGGTGGTGGTGATCGATAGCCCCGATTTCACCCACCGGGTGGCGCGCGCGCTGAAAAAGCGCGATCCGTCGATCCCGACCGTGGATTATGTTGCGCCCCAGGTCTGGGCCAGCCGCGCCTACCGCGCCAAGGCCATGGCGCGGTATTTCGATCTGGTGCTGGCGCTGTTCCCGTTCGAGGTGCCTTTCTTCGAGAAGTATGGCCTGAAAGCCGTCTTCGTCGGTCATCCGGTGGTGGAACGCGCCGTGCGCATGACGGGCGGTGACGCGCTGCGGGCGCGCCTTGGCATCGCGGCCAATGCGCCGCTGCTGGCGCTGCTGCCGGGCAGCCGCACCAGTGAGATACGCTTCATCCTGCCGGCTTTCCGCGACACGGTGGAGCTGCTGGCGAAGACGATTCCCGGCCTTGTCACGGTGCTTCCCACCGTGCCGCATGTTGCCGCCAAGGTCCGTGCGGCCACGCAAGGCTGGGCGACACCGCTGCATATTCTGGAAGGCGAGGCCGACAAGTATGCCGCCTTCGACGCCGCCACTGTGGCGCTGGCCGCATCCGGCACGGTGACGGCGGAACTGGCGCTTTCCCGCACGCCGATGGTGGTGGCATACAAGGTCGGCGGGCTGACCTATTTCCTGTCGCGCTGGATGATGCTGGTCAAGCACTTCACCCTGATCAACATCCTGCTGGATCGCGAGGCGGTGCCGGAATATCTGCAGGAAGCCGCCACGCCCCCGGTGCTGGCCGGGGCGGTGGCGCATCTGTTCGCGGATGAAAAAGCGCGTGCTGCGCAGGTCGCGGCGATGAACGACTTCGCCGCGCTGCTGGGTGAAAAAGACGAGCCGCCCTCGTTGAGAGCGGCTCGGGTCCTTCTGGGTTTTGTCGAAAAGCGCTGAACGCTTTCCTATTTGCGCTTCGGCATCGGAACGTAGCTGCGTTCGGTCGGGCCGGTATAGATCTGGCGCGGGCGCCCGATCTTCTGGTGCGGGTCTTCCAGCATTTCCTTCCATTGCGCGATCCAGCCCACGGTACGGGCAAGGGCGAACAGCACGGTGAACATGGAGGTGGGGAAGCCCAGCGCCTTCAGCGTGATGCCGGAATAGAAATCAATGTTGGGATAGAGCTTCTTTTCAATGAAATAAGGATCGCTGAGCGCGACCTTTTCCAGCTCCATCGCCACCTTCAGCAGCGGATCGTCGTGCAGGCCCAGCTCGTCCAGCACGGCATGGGCCTGGATCTGCATCGCCTTGGCGCGCGGATCGTAATTCTTGTAGACGCGATGGCCAAAGCCCATCAGGCGGAAGCCGCTGGTCTTGTCCTTTGCCTTGGCGACGAATTCGGGAATGCGGTCAACGGTGCCGATTTCCTCCAGCATCTTCAGCGCCGCTTCATTGGCGCCGCCATGGGCCGGGCCCCACAGGCAGGCGATGCCCGCCGCGATGCAGGCGAAGGGATTGGCGCCCGAGGAACCGGCCAGGCGCACGGTCGAGGTCGAGGCGTTCTGCTCGTGATCGGCATGCAGGATGAAAATGGTGTCCAGCGCCTTGGCCAGAACCGGGTTCACCACATATTCCTCGGCCGGAACGCTGAAGCACATGCGCAGGAAGTTCTCGGTGTAGCCCAGCTTGTTCAGCGGATACACGAAGGGCTGGCCGACGTGATACTTGAACGCCATGGCCGCGATGGTCGGCAGCTTGGCAACCAGCCGGTGGCTGGCGATTTCGCGCTGCTTGGGATCGGTGATGTCGGTCGAGTCGTGATAAAAGGCCGACAGCGCCCCGACCACGCCGCACATGATCGCCATGGGGTGGGCGTCGCGGCGGAAGCCGCGGAAGAAGGCCGCCAGTTGTTCGTGCACCATCGTGTGATGGGTGATGGAATGGTCGAACTTGGCCATCTGGGTGCTGTTGGGCAGTTCGCCGTAGAGCAGCAGGTAACAGCATTCCAGGAAGGTGGAATGCTCGGCCAGGTCGCCGATGGCATAGCCGCGATACTGCAGCACGCCCTTGTCGCCATCGATGAAGGTGATGTTGGATTCGGTCGAGGAGGTCGAGGTGAAGCCGGGGTCGTAGGTGAAGATGTCGGCCTGGTCGTAGAGCTTGCGGATGTCCACGACATTGGGACCCTGGGTGCCGGCGAAAACCGGCAGCTCGAAATCCTTGCCTTCATAGTTAAGGCTGGCCTTGCCCGCCGGCTTGATCTTGCTCTCTCTCATGCTGGTCCCCTTGCCCCGGTCTTGCCGGGCTTATCTTGCGCCGCAATAAAGCCACGCTTTTGATAGTCCGTCACCCCTTTTGCGGCACCGCACCACTCTAATTCCTTAAGCGGCGTAAGCCCTTAGCCGGATTAGGGATTCTTCCCGGCCTAACAGCGCCAACATCTCGAAAAGCGGCGGCGAGGAGGCTTTTCCGGTCAAGGCGGCCCGCAGGGGCTGGGCGACCTGGCCCAGCTTGAGGCCGGTGGATTCTGCGTGGGTCCGGGCGGCGGCTTCCAGCGCGGGGCCGGTCCAGTCGGTGGCTTCCAGCGCGGGCAGGGCCCCGGCCAGCGCGGCGCGGCCTTCGGGGGTGAGCAGCTTGTCAGCGCTCGCATCCAGGCTGCGCGGACCGTCCGTGAACAGAAATTCCGCACCCTGAACAAGTTCGACCAGGGTCTTGGCCCGTTCCTTCAGCGAGGTCATGGCGCTTTCCAGCCGCTGGCGGGCCAGTGGCGACAGGATGCGCGGCGGGGTTTCGCGCGACGCGAAGGCGGTGACTTCCGCCACCAGCACATCATTGGCGGTTTCGCGAATGTAATGGCCGTTGAGATTGTCCAGCTTCTTGTAATCCATCCGTGCGGCGCTCTTGCCGATGGATTCCAGGTTGAACCATTCAATCGCCTGGGCGGTGGGGATGATCTCGTCATCGCCATGGCTCCAGCCCAGCCGCAAAAGGTAATTGCGCATGGTCTCGGGCAGGTAGCCCATGTCGCGATAGGCTTCGACCGCCAGCGCGCCGTGGCGCTTGGACAGCTTGGCGCCGTCCGGCCCGTTGATCAGCGGCAAGTGGCCATAGACCGGAATGGCCGCGCCCATCGCCTCGATGATCTGGATCTGGCGGGCGGCATTGTTGAGATGGTCGGCGCCGCGGATCACGTGGGTGATGCCCATGTCGGCATCGTCTACCACCACCGCCAGCATATAGGTCGGGGTGCCGTCGCTGCGCAGCAGCACCATGTCGTCGAGCTGATTGTTCTCGAAGCGCACATCGCCCAGCACCTGGTCGTGCACGATGGTCTCGCCAACTTGCGGCGATTTCAGGCGCACGACGGACGGCTTGGCGGCTTCCTCGGCTGTCGGCGCGCGGTCGCGCCAGCGGCCGTCATAGCGCATCGGCTTGCCGGCGGCCTTCTGCTCTTCGCGCATGGCGGTGAGTTCATCGGCGGTGGCATAGCAGCGATAGGCCTTGCCCTCGGCCAGCATCTTTTCGGCCACTTCGCGGTGGCGGGCGGCGCGGGCGAACTGGAAAACCGCGTCGCCGTCCCAGTCCAGCCCCATCCATTTCATGCCGTTGAGGATGGCCTCCACCGCTTCGGGGGTGGAGCGCTCGCGGTCGGTATCCTCGATCCGCAGCAGGAATTTGCCGCCGGTGTGGCGGGCATAGAGCCAGTTGAACAGGGCCGTGCGGGCGCCGCCGATATGCAGCATGCCGGTGGGCGAGGGGGCGAAACGCAGGACGGGCTTTTGCGACATGGGGGCAGGCTTTAAGACAGCGTGGGGTGTAAGGCAATCGGGGTTTGGTGCAGGCACTTTCGGCAGATTTCGAGGCTGATCGCTGGCCTTTGTGGCTGCCGGTCGCGCTGGGCGCCGGGGCCGCCGGCTACTTCGCGCTGCCGGTGGAGCCGGGCCTGGCCATCGGCTGGCTGGCGGTGGGTGCGGGGCTTGTGGCGATCGGCATGGCCGCCCTCGGGCGGGCGCGGGTGGCCGCATCCCTAGTGGCGGCGCTGCTGCTGGGCTTCGGCCTGGCCAAGCTGCGTGAGGCCAGCGTGGCGACGCCGGTGTTGAACCAGCCCATAGTGGCGCACCTGACGGCACGTATCGTCAGCATCGAACCGCGGGAACATGGCGCGCGGCTGGTGCTGGACGAGGTCCGCTCGGGGGCTTTTGCGCCAGGCGAAACGCCGCGCCGGGTGCGAGTGATGGTGCCGAATGGCGCGGAGTTTCGTCCCGGCAACTGGTTGAGTTTGACGGCAAGGCTGGATGCGCCGTCGCCGCCGGTGGCGCCGGGCGCCAGCGATTTCGGCCGCTGGCTGTATTTCCAGTCCATCGGCGCCACGGGATTTTCCTATGGCCAGGCGCGCGTCGTTGCGCCGGCGCTGGAGGCGGGTGTGTGGCAGCGCCTGTCGCAAGCCGTGGAAGCGTTCAGAGTGGGAATGACGGCGCGGATCCATGCCGCGCTGCCCGGCAGCATGGGCGGCGTCGCGGCATCGTTGATCACTGGCACGCGCGGGACCATCAGCGAAGAAGATGACGCGGCCCTCAGGGATGCGGGTCTGGCGCACGCGCTCTCCATCTCAGGTCTGCACATGGCGCTGGTGGGCGGCGGCATCTTCTGGCTGGTGCGCGCCCTGCTGGCGGCAATCCCGTCCGTCGCGTTGCGCTATCCGGTCAAGAAATGGGCGGC
>JAZKDV010000107.1:0-3632 GCA_040387395.1 Pseudomonadota bacterium
TGGAAAACCCCGCAAATCCAGCTTCCTTCTGGCGTGAAAGGGGCATGAATTCAAGGCTTTTACGCAGTTGCGAAGGGCGCAAATTGTCCCTTTTCACTCATATGGTTATAACGGCCCATGATCCGCATTGGTGGGCTTGTTTTCGAGTACCCCGGCCACCGCGCCCTGTACGGGGTCAGCCTGGCCGTGGAACGCGGCGCAATCACAGCCCTGGTCGGCCCAAACGGTGCGGGCAAGACCACGCTCCTGCGCTGCATGGCGGCGCTGGAAACACCCTATGCCGGCCAGGTCACGATAGACGGCCTGGATACCCGTGAGGCGCCGCGCGCCATCCATGCGCGGCTGGGCTATCTGCCGGATTTTTTTGGCCTGTACGACGCCTTGAGCGTGCGCCGCTGCCTTTATTACGCCGCCCGTGCCCATGGCATCGGCGCGGGTGATGCCGCCGGCGCCGTGGAGGCTGCCGCGGCGCGCGTGGGACTCTCCGACCGGATGGACCAGGCGGCCGGGGCGCTGTCGCGCGGTCTTCGCCAGCGCCTCGCCATCGCCCAGGCCATCGTGCACCGGCCCAAGGTGCTGCTGCTGGACGAGCCCGCCGCGGGCCTGGACCCCAAGGCCCGGCGCGACCTGTCGCAATTGCTGCTGTCGCTCAAGGCGGACGGCATGACCCTGGTGGTGTCGTCGCATATCCTGGCGGAGCTGGAAGATTATTCCGACCGCATGATCATCGTCGACAAGGGCCGCATCGCGGGCGGCGAAGCAATCAGCCTCAAGGATGCGGCCCGGACGCAACTGCGCATTGTCCTGGCGGCGCCGCGTGCCGGGTTGGCGGATTTTCTCCAGCGCCACGGCGGCGTCACCATTCTGGAAACGGGCGAACTTCAGGCGCTGGTCGCGCTGGAAGGCGGCGCCAGTGAACGCGCCGCGCTGTTGGCCGCGCTGGTGCAAGACGGGTTTGCGGTGTCGAGCTTCAGCGAGGATGTGCGCAATCTGGAAGACGTATATTTCGCGCGGGTGGCGACATGAACCCCGAACTGCTGCGCAATCTCTGGCTGGAAGCCACGCCGTTCCGCCTGGTGCAGATCGTGGGACTGCTGCTGGTGGTGTTCGCTGTCGCTTCCGCCGCGCCTCGCAACCTGCTGACGCCCGAAGGCGCGGCCATGGTGCTCTATTGGTTCTTCGTGGTGCTGTGGGGCACGCGCAACGCCGCACTTTCAGTGGTCAGCGAAATCCGCGAACGCACCTGGGATGGGCAAAAGCTCACTGCCATAAGCCCGGCCGCCATGATGTGGGGCAAGCTGCTGGGGTCGACCAGCGCCAACTGGTTCGGCGGGCTTCTTTGTCTTCCGGTGATCCTGTGGGCGGCCTGGCGTGACGCCGGACCGCTGGCAGCGCTGTCCTTCGGCGTCATCCTGGTGGCGCTGGGCCTGTTCGCCCAGGCCGCGTCGCTGCTGTCCAGCCTCGTCCTGGTCCGGCGCAATTCCGGCAACTGGCGGCTGGATACCTTCCTGTGCCAGATCGCCGGCATTGCCGCGGGCTTTGTCTATTATTCGCTGTGGAGTTCGATCGATGCGTTCGAAGCCAGCGGCATGCGTACGCTCATGTGGTGGGGGCATGAGTTCAACCTCAGCGCCTTCCATTTCGTTTCTCTGCTGGTTTTCCTGGGATGGGCCCTGCTGGGGGCGTGGCGGGCAATGCGCGGCGAGCTGCGCTTCGCCAATGGGCCCTTCGTCTGGCTGGCCTATCTTCTTTATATCGCGGTCTATCAGGCAGGCTTTGAATCCCTGCTGGTGAATTTCAATCTGATGGTTGCGCCGCCTCTGGGGAACATCACCCCGCGCCTGCTCCTGGCGGGCCTGGCGATCCTGCTTTCGACCTACAGCATGGTGTTCCTGGAGCCCAAGGATCCGGTGCGCTTGCGCTGGCTGACCGAACAGGTTCGCGGCCGGCACTACGCCAAGGCGTTCCTGGCGCTGGACGCCTGGATGTTGAGCTATGCCGCGGCGATGATCGTGGGGCTGGTGCTGGTGGGGCTGCTGGCGCTGGATCGCGGCAGCCTGGGCAATGTGCAGATGTCCGATCTGGCGCTGCCCACGCTGACGATGCTGGGCTTCCTCACCCGCGACGTGGCGATCTTCGTGCTGATGCGCGGGCTGGCCGGTGCCAAGGGGGATTTCGCGGCGCTCGCGCTGCTGGCGCTTCTTTATCTGGTGCTGCCCGCCGGGCTGCACCGGCTGGGAATCGACCTGCAATTTTTGCTGGTGCCGCGTCCTCACGCGGCTGCGGCTCTGGGCGTCGTTTCAGCCTGGACACAAGGGCTTGTCGTGGCGTGGCTGGCGGCACGCAGCATGCGGGCGATGTTCACCGCTCGTTAAGGCTTAATGCTTCAGCTTTTCTTTACCGTAAGGGGACACACTCAGGCCTGATAAACAGGATTAACAGGCCATGAGCCCATCTGCTGCCCGTCTTCTCCAGGAAGCTTCGCTCACGCCGTCCATCGTGCCGGCGCCGATCCTCAACCAGTTGCGCGATTTCTCGCAGCCCTGGATGGATCTGAACGACAAGGCGGTGCTGGTCACCGGCGGCACCGGTTCCTTCGGCAAGCACTTCATCAAGACGGTGCTGGCGCAGTACAAGCCGCGCCGCCTGATCATCTTTTCCCGCGACGAACTCAAGCAGTTCGAAATGCAGCAGGATTTCCCGCAGGAAAAATATCCCTTCATCCGCTATTTCATCGGCGATGTGCGCGACCGCGACCGGCTGGAACTGGCGCTGAACGGGGTGGACTTTGTGGTCCATGCTGCGGCGATGAAGCAGGTCACCACCGCTGAGTACAACCCTTTTGAATGTATCCGCACCAATGTCTTCGGGGCGGAGAATGTGGTCACCGCCTCGTTGCGCGCCGGCGTCAAGCGCGTGGTCGCGCTGTCGACCGACAAGGCCGCCAACCCGATCAACCTGTACGGCGCCTCCAAGCTGGCCTCGGACAAGATCTTCGTTGCCGCCAACAATCTGGCAGGCGCTGACGGCACACGCTTCTCGGTGGTGCGCTATGGCAATGTCTTTGGCAGCCGCGGCAGCGTGGTGCCCTTCTTCAACAAGCTGATCGCCGACGGCGCCGACAGCCTGCCCATCACCGACGAGCGCATGACCCGCTTCTGGATCACGCTGACCCAGGGCGTCAATTTCGTGCTCTCGAGCATGGAAATGATGAAGGGCGGCGAAATCTACGTGCCCAAGATTCCCTCGACCACCATTCCGCAGCTCGCCACCCTGGTCAGTCCCACCCACAAGCAGCATGTCATCGGCATCCGCCCGGGCGAAAAGCTGCACGAAACCATGGTGCCGGCCGACGATGCCCATTGCACCGTCGAACTCGAAGACCGTTACGTGATCCTGCAGAGCTTTGCCAACCAGGCGCGCGATGCCTATCTGCATCGCGGCGGCAAGCCCGTGCCGGATGGCTTCAGCTACTCCAGCGACACCAATCCGGAACAGCTGGACACCCGCGGCCTGCAAACCCTGTTGCAGATGGCCTATGCCTGACCGCGAAGGGGCTATCGACCTCCCGTTCCTTCCCTACGGCAAGCAGCAGATTGCCGATGCCGACATCAAGGCGGTGGTCGAGGCGC
>JAZKDV010000108.1:0-3947 GCA_040387395.1 Pseudomonadota bacterium
GCCTTCATCGTCAACCGCATCCTGCTGCCGATGATCAACGAGGCGGTCTATACGCTGTATGAAGGCGTCGGAAATGTGGATGCCATCGACACCGCCATGCGGCTGGGCGCCAACCACCCGATGGGTCCGCTGCAGCTGGCCGACTTTATCGGCCTGGATACCTGCCTGTCGGTGATGCAGGTCCTGTACGAAGGCCTGGCGGATTCCAAGTACCGCCCCTGCCCGCTGCTGGTGAAGTATGTCGAAGCCGGCTGGCTGGGCCGCAAGACCGGCCGCGGCTTCTACGACTATCGCGGGGAACATCCTGTTCCCACGCGATAGGTTGTTTGATTGTCGCTTCGGCTTCGCCTGCGCTCCGGGGCGCGGCGAGCACCCGGTCCCGACACGCTAACTATCCTCCATGGCCGGGCTAGACCCGGCCATCCATTGTAAAGGCAGCGCTTGTGTTGCGATGGATGGGCGTTCGTACGCTGGCGCTACTCACCAAGGCCGCCCATGGTGAGGAGAGGTTTAGCTCCCCGTCACGCGCTTAAAATATTTGACCGCCTCCGGGCTGTCCCATTCGGCGGGCCCTTCGGCGCGGGCAATGATCTTGCCTTCGGGGTCGATCAGCACCGTCAGCGGCAGGCCATACGCCTTGAAGCTTTTCAGCATGGTCACGTCGGTGTCGCGGTAGGGCACCAGCGCGCGGGCGCGGTTGGCCTGCAGGAAAGCCGCCGCATCGACGCCCTTGCGGTCGGTATTGACCGCCACCACCCGAAGTCCGGGGGCGCGGGCCTGGAGGCGGACCAGGGCCGGCAGTTCGGCGACGCAGGGCGCGCACCAGGTGGCCCACAGATTCAGCAGCACATAGCGGCCCCGGAATTCCTCCAGCGCATAACGGCGCCCGCCGGCATCAAAGCCCACGGAAGGCGCGCTTTTGGGCTCCTTTTCGAGCTTCAAAACAGCCAGGGACGCCGGCGGCTCCAGTCCGTGATGGACAGTCAGCAGGCCATTCCCATATAGAAACCCGAACGCGATCGCCGCTATCACGGACAGGCTGATGATGATTTTCTTGATCATGGCCCTTGGATGAAAAGATGAGCACCAACAAAATGTGGGGCGGACGGTTTGCCTCCGGTCCCGCAGCCATCATGAGGGAGATTACCCCCTCAATCGATTTCGACAAGCGCCTGGCGGGTGAAGACCTGGCCGGAAGCCGCGCCCATTGCCGCATGCTGGCGACCGAAGGGATCATTTCCAAGGATGACGGCCAGGCGATCCTGGGCGGGCTGGATGCGATCGAGAAGGAAATCGCCGCCGGAACCTTCGTCTTCAAGCGCGAACTGGAAGACATTCATCTGAACATCGAGGCGCGGCTGGCCGAACTGATCGGTCCTGCCGCCGGACGGCTGCACACCGCGCGTTCGCGCAATGACCAGGTGGTGACGGATTTCCGCCTCTGGGTGCGCGCTGCCTGCGTCCGCGCAGATGAAGGTCTGACCGTTTTGCAGAAGGCGCTGCTGGCCCAGGCCGAGCAGCACCTGGACACCATCATGCCGGGCTTCACCCATATGCAGGTGGCCCAGCCGGTGACGTTCGCCCATCACTTGATGGCCTATGTCGAGATGTTCGGCCGCGACCGTGGCCGCTTCGAGGATGCGCGCAAGCGTTTGAACGAATCGCCGCTGGGCGCCGCCGCGCTGGCGGGCACCACCTTCCCCATCGACCGCGACGCCACCGCCAAGGCGCTGGGCTTTGCCCGGCCGATGCGCAATTCGATGGACGCGATCTCGGCGCGCGACTTCGCGCTGGAATATCTGGCGGCCTGCACCATCGCTGCGGTGAACCTGTCGCGGCTGGCGGGCGAGCTGGTGCAATGGTCGACGCCGGCCTTCGGCTTTGTGCGCCTGTCGGACGCCTTCACCACCGGCTCGTCCATCATGCCGCAGAAAAGAAATCCCGATGCCGCCGAGCTGATACGCGGCAAGACGGGCCGCGTGCTGGGCGACTTCGTGGCGCTGGCCACCGTGGTCAAGGGCCTGGTGCTGACCTATGGCACCGACCTGCAGGAAGACAAGGAAAGGGTGTTCGACGCCGCCGACACGCTGGAGATTTCGTTGGCGGCGATGGCGGCGATGATGGCCGACCTGACGGCGAACCCGCAAAAGATGCTGAGCGCAGCGGAAGCCGGCTATCCCACCGCCACCGACCTGGCAGACTGGGTGGTGCGCGTTCTGAAGAAGCCGTTCCGCGAGGCCCATCATATCGCCGGCTCCATCGTGAAAGCCGCCGAAGACAAGGGCGTGACCCTGGACAAGCTGCCGCTGGCCGACATGCAGGCGGTCGATCCCGACATCACACAGGATGTCTTCGCGGTCCTGTCGCTGGAATCCTCGGTGAAGGCGCGCATGAGCCTGGGCGGCACCGCGCCTGCGCGGGTCAAGGAACAGGTGGCTTACTGGAAGGCGGCGTTCAAATGAGGCATGTCCTGATTGTCGTGGCGCTGTCGCTGCTGGTCACCGCCTGCGGCGTGAAGAACGATCTGGTCAAGCCCAATGGCCAGACCACGCAGCGTGACGAAACCGATCCGTCCAAACCTCCTTTTCCTCTGGGGCGCTAGGCGCAAGCCGGGCCGCCCCCAAAATCAGAGTTCGATAGTGAATTATTTCCAGTACAAGGATGGCGTGCTGTGCGCGGAAGGCGTGCGGCTGGATCTGCTGGCGGAAAAGGTCGGCACGCCTTTCTATTGCTATTCCAGCGCCACGCTGGAGCGCCATTACAAGGTGTTTTCCGGCGCGCTGCCGCACGGGTCGCTGATCGCTTTTTCGGTCAAGGCCAATGGCAACCTGGCGGTGCTGAAGACGCTTGCCCGGCTGGGTGCCGGCGCCGACGTGGTGTCGGGCGGCGAACTGGCCAAGGCGCTGGCGGCGGGAATTCCCGGCAGCAAGATTGTTTTTTCCGGCGTCGGCAAGACGCGCGAAGAAATGCGCGCCGCCTTGGATGCCAGTATTCATCAGTTCAATGTCGAGAGCGAGCCCGAGCTGCTCGCGCTCAACGAAGTCGCGCTGGCCGCTGGAACGCGCGCGCCCATCACCTTGCGCGTCAATCCCGATGTCGACGCTAAGACCCACGCCAAGATCACCACGGGCACCTCGGAAACCAAGTTCGGCATTCCCTTCGCACATGCGCGCGAGGTCTATGCCCATGCGAGCACGCTGAAGGGCATTGAGATCGTCGGCGTCGATGTGCATATCGGCAGCCAGCTCACCGACCTGGAACCGTTCGAGACGGCCTTCACCCGTGTTGGCGAACTCATCACCCAGTTGCGCGCCGACGGCCATGCGATCACGCGGCTCGACCTGGGCGGCGGGCTGGGTGTGCCGTATCAGAACGACAACAGCCCTCCCCCCGATCCCGCCGCCTATGGCGCCATGGTGACGCGGGTGACGAAGGATTTCGGCTGCAAGCTGTCGTTCGAGCCGGGCCGGCTGATCGCCGCCAATGCCGGCGTGCTGGTCAGCCAGGTGATTTACGTCAAGCGCGGTGACGCCAAGACTTTCCTGATCATCGATGCGGGGATGAACGATCTGATCCGCCCGGCCATGTATGACGCCCATCACGAAATCGTGGGGATCGCGGAACCTGCCCCCGGCTCGCCGCGTCCGAAATACGATGTGGTCGGGCCGGTGTGCGAAACCAGCGATCTTTTCGCCGCCGACCGGGCGCTGCCGGAACTCAAATCGGGCGATCTTGTGGCAATCCTGTCGGCCGGCGCCTATGGCGCGGTGATGGCGGGTGACTACAATGCCCGTCCGCGCGCGGCCGAAGTCTTGGTCGCGGGCGAGCAATGGGGCATCGTACGCCCCAGAGAAAGCCATGCCGATCTTATCGCCAAAGACCGCATTCCCGACTGGCTGGCCGGCTGATCCTCTGGATCGCCGGGTTCTCCTGGCGCGCATCATCCT
>JAZKDV010000109.1:0-2662 GCA_040387395.1 Pseudomonadota bacterium
CTGGCTGGCCGGCTGATCCTCTGGATCGCCGGGTTCTCCTGGCGCGCATCATCCTTGGCATCGAGCGTGTGCTGCCACGGCTATGGCCGGCGGCGGGCTTTGCCGGATTCTATCTGGCGCTGGCGCTGACCGGCATCTTTGCCTTCATCCCCTGGCCGCTGCAGTCCCTGTTGCTGGCCGCCACCATCACCGCCAGTGCGCTTTCGCTGGTCGATGGCTTTGCGGATTTCGTCTGGCCCCGCGCCATCGACGGAGCACGGCGGCTGGAGCGTGACAGCGGCCTCGCGCATCGCCCGGTGTCAGAACGCGACGATGTGCTGGTGGGCGCGGACCCGTTCGCGCAGAGCCTGTGGGCCTTGCACCGCCAGCGCAGCTTTCCCAGCAAGTTTCGCCTGGCCCTGCCGCGCGCCGACATTGCGACGCGCGATCCGCAGGGGCTGCGCTGGTACCTGCTGATTGCGCTGGCCACCGGGCTGGTGCTGGCGCGGGGCGATACTGGGGCGCGGCTGGTATCGGCCTTTGACAGCGGCGCGGGCGCTGCCGCCAGCATCGATGCCTGGATCGATCCGCCGCCCTATACCGGCATGCCGCTGACCTCTTTGCGCGCCGGTGATACCAGCACCATCATCGCGCCGCAGGGTTCGGTGCTGAACCTGCGCGTGCATGGCGCGCCGCGCACGCCGGGCCTGACGGCGGGCACCAACAATGCGCCGCGCTTTGCCGGTGAGGACGGGGAATATTCCAGCAATGTGATCCTTACCGCCGATGCCCGGGTGCGGGTGCAGGTCGGCGGCCACGCCATCGGCAAATGGAATATCCATGCCGCGCCCGACCGGATACCGACCGTGGCGCTGACAGGCACGCCGTCGCGCACCGAGCAACTGGCGACGCGCTTCGTCTTCAAGGGCAGCGACGATTACGGCATCGCCAATGTCCGCGCTGTGATAATTCCGAAGAACCGTAGCAAGGCCAAGCCGCTGGTGGCCGACCTGCCACTGCCCAGCACATCCGAGAAATCCGTCACCCAGACCAGCTTTGTCGATCTCACCAGCCATCCCTATGCCGGGATGATGGTCGAGGCGCATCTGGAAGCGCGCGACGCCATCGGCCAGAAAGGCATCAGCCAGAGTGTCAGCTTCCGCCTGCCGGCGCGCGTCTTCACCGATCCCCTCGCCCGCGCGTTGATCGAGCAGCGCCAGAATATCGCCACGCTGGATGACAATGGCCGCCGCACCGTGCTGATGACCCTGGACGCGCTGGCGATCGATCCGGAGCGTTTCTATGACGGCCAGCACGACATCTATCTCGCCATGCGCAATGCATTTTACGGCGTACGCAATGCGAAAACCGAAGCCGACATCGAACGGGTGCAGCGGCTGCTGTGGGAAACCGCGCTGAAGCTGGAGCGCGGCGGGCTGCTGTCGGCGGCCGAAGCCTTGCGCAAGCTGCAGCAGATGCTGACCGCCGCCATGGCGGCGGGCGCACCGCAAGAAGTGATCGACGAGCTGCTCAAGCGTTACAATGAAGCGATGCAGCGCTACATGCAGGCGCTGGCGGCAAACCCGCCGCCGCCCGGCAGCCAGGAGCCGACTTCGCCCGATGCCCAGACTCTGGGCCAGCAAGATCTCCAGACCCTGCTGGATACCATCCAGAAATTGACCGCGGCCGGCGAGCGGGCACAGGCGGCGCAACTGCTGGCGATGCTGCAATCCATGCTGGAAAACCTGCGCCTCACCCAGGGCGGTCCGGGCGAAGGCACGCCGCAGGACAAGGCGCGCAATCAGCAGATGCAGAAATTCGGCGAGCTGATGGGCAAGCAGCGCGCACTGCAGGACAAGACCTTCCGCCAGCGCCAGGGGCAGGGCGATCCCAAGGACGGAGGCCCGCAAGGCCTGCAGCGCCAGCAACAGGCGCTGGAAAAGGAATTGCAGGACTCACTCAAGGGTATGGACGGCAAGTCGGCGCAGAAGCTGCGCGAAGCCGGCAAGGCGATGGGCGAAGCGCAGGGTGCGCTTGGCCGCAAGGACCTCGACAACGCCGGAAGCGCCCAGAACCAGGCGCTGGAAGCCCTGCGCCAGGGCGCGCAGCAGCTGGCGCAGCAGCAGAATGGCGAAAGACAGCAAGCCGGGCGCGATCCCCTGGGACGCGGCGCCGCGCCCTTCGGCGAGTCGGGCGTGAAGATTCCCGGCGCCAGCGATCTGGCGCGGTCGCGCGAAATCTTGCAGGAGCTGCGCCGCCGCGCCGGACAGATGAACCGTCCGCAGGCCGAGCGCGATTATCTGGATCGGCTTTTGAAAGCTTTCTAGATTTTTCCGATATACGGCAGACCGCGATACTTGCCCGCATCGTCCATGCCATAGCCGATGACGAAATCATCGCCCACCGGGAAGCCGACATAATCGGCCTTGGCCACCGCATCGCGGCGCTGCTTGTCCAGCATCACCGCCACCTGCACGCTGGCCGCGCCCGCCGCCTCGATCAGCGACACCGCCTTGGCGATGGTGCGGCCCGCATCCAGCACGCCGTCGATCACCAGCACATGGCGTCCGGCGATCTGTTCGGACGGACCCGCCACCATCGAGATGGCGCTGGCGACACGCTTGTCGCCGTAGGAGCGCAGCCAGATCATCTCGACGTCGAGCGCCACGCCTTCCCAGGCCAG
>JAZKDV010000109.1:2672-9702 GCA_040387395.1 Pseudomonadota bacterium
ATGATGGACACCGACTGCCCGCGCTTGTTCGTGGCGACGAGCCGCGTGCCATCGCGGGTGACCCCGAGATTGTAGACCCCGGGCCCTGCCGCAATCCGCCGGCGCACCGTCCAGCTGATCCCATCGACCTCCACGATCTCGCTCGCCTTGTCCACGTCGAGCGCCACGCCTTCCCAGGCCAGCGCGCGCAGCAGATCGGCGGCAAACACAAAACCGCCGACCAGGATCGGCATGGCGATGTCGGGACGCAGCTTGGCGCTGGCGATGGTGCGGGCCATCACGCCGACCCGTTCCTGGATCTGCTCGGCGGAAAAAAGCGTGGCGGGCGGGTTCATGGTCCGTCTTTGGCGAAGCGCACTTCCAGGTGCCGCGCCGCGGCGGGCGGGCTGGAAAGACGGGTGGTGAAGGGTATCGACTGGCCCGGTTTCAGCACCGTGGCGGCCGGCTTGAAATTCCAGTGATAGAGTTCGCGCTTGTCGACATCGCTGAGCGTGACGCGCACCGTCTGGGGCACGGGCAGCTCGCGCGACCCGGCATTGACGATCATGCCGTTCACCGCCAGCACGATCTGGCCGTCTTCATTCTCGCGCTGGTAGCGCACCTGGCGAAAATCGATGCCGCTGGCATTCACCGGCAAGCCCAGGCTGGAATAGACCCCGGCCGATTGCGGCCAGATCACCGCGATATCCTGACGATAGCGCACCGCCGACACCGCGATCAGCAGCACCACCACGATGAGCCCGACCCAGCCCGCGATCACCGCCAGCTTGGGACCCAGGGGCGCGCGCGGCTCCACCGCCGCCGCCATGGGCGCATAGGCGCGGGTGGGCGAGGGATTCACCGGATAGGGGTCGGACGCGTCCGCCGGGGCGTCAGTGCCCTGCGCCTCGGCCTCCTGCGGCGTGACATCGGGGGCGATCTCGGGCGCGAATTCCGGCTCGAGCGCTTCGGCGTCCTGGTGCCAGCTATGGCTGCATTTGGCGCAGCGCACGGTACGCCCGGCAGCGGGAAACTTGGACCCGTCCACGGCATAACGCGTGTCGCACGAGGGACAGGTGAGAATCATGTCCGGCCTGTTGAAAAACATGAGGAAAATAGGGGTCGGGGGCCATGACCGCAAGGCGTGTAATCTTTAAGGTCTGCCCATGGTTCGTTTTGAAAATGTCGGGATGCGTTATGGCTCGGGGCCCGAAGTGCTGCGCGATGTCAGCTTCTCGCTGGAACCGGGCTCCTTCACCTTCCTCACCGGCCTGTCGGGCGCGGGCAAGACGACGCTGCTCAAGCTGATCTATGTCGCCGAACCGCCCAGCCGGGGCCTGATCACCCTGTTCGGCACCGAACTGGCCACCGCCAGGCGCCGCGACCTGCCGGCCATCCGCCGCCGCATCGGGGTGGTGTTTCAGGATTTCCGCCTGCTCGACCATCTCTCCGCCTTCGACAATGTCGCGCTGCCGCTCAGGCTGGCGGGCAAGAAGGTCGGCGACTTCTCCCATGACGTGCGCGAGCTGCTGTCCTGGGTGGGGCTGGGCGACCGCATGGAGGCAAGGCCCGCCACCCTGTCGGGCGGCGAGCAGCAGCGTGTCGCCATCGCCCGCGCCGTGGTGGCGCGGCCCGATCTTCTGATCGCCGACGAGCCCACCGGCAATGTCGATCCGGAAATGGGCGCGCGGCTGATCCGCCTGATCGCCGAACTCAACCGGCTTGGCACCACCGTCCTGATCGCCACCCATGACCGCGCCCTGATCGAGGCGACGCGGGCGCGCGAGATGCGGCTGATCGAAGGCCGGCTGGTGGAATTGCGCAGCTCCGCGGGTGCCAATATATGAGCGACCGCGCCACCTACATTCTTCCCCGCGACAAGGGCGCCGCGCCGCTGGATTTCGTCATTGCGGTGATGGCGTTCCTCGCGGCGCTCGCCTTGGGCGCGTCGCTGGTCGCCACCCGCGCCGCGGAAGGTTGGCAGAGCGGATTGTCCGACCGCATCACCGTGCAGGTGATGCCACCGGAATCCGCCGGCGATCCCACGGCCGCGCTGGAAACCGAAACCCGCGCCGTTATCCGGGTGCTGAACGCCACGCCGGGCATCGCCCGCGCCAATCGGCTGTCGGATGCGGAGCTGAACGCGCTGGTCGAACCCTGGATCGGCAAGGACGGCGTGGTGGCGGGCATTCCCCTGCCCCAGCTGGTCGATGCCGCGGTGACGCCGGGCGCCGATGTCGATATCGCCAGGCTTACGGCAGACCTGAAAAGTGCCGCGCCCCATGCCACGCTGGACGATCACCGGCGCTGGATCTCGCGGCTGAGGAACCTGGCGGATGCGGTGCGCTGGTCGGCTTACGGCATCCTGCTGCTGATTGCCGGCGCGACGGCGGCGGCGGTGTCTTTCGCCACCCGCGCGGGCCTCGACGCGCATCACGAAATGGTGGCGCTGCTGCACCAGATGGGGGCGCTGCCCGGTTTCATCGCCCGCGCCGTGGAATGGCATTATTTCACCTCGGCCCTGTTTGCAGCCGCCCTGGGCACCGCTTTTGCGGCGCTGTTCTTCCTGGGCGCCGGCGGGCTGGAGATATTCGGGCTGGAAGCGGTGCCCTTCCTGCCGCCTTTGTCGCTGAAATGGACGGAAATACCCTGGCTGGCGGCGGTGCCGATTGTGACATCAGCGATTGCCTGGGCCACGGCGCGGTTTTCGGTTCTATCGGTGGTTAAGGCCATCTATTAGGCTCGCGCTTGAGCGCGGTGAAGGCGGTTTGCTATCCTTCATAACCCCGCAGGAGTTTTGCAGTGCGCGTTTTCCTGACCGTCATTGTCCTGGCATTGCTCGCCTATGCGATCGGCTTTGTGCTGTTCGTGAGCAATCTTCCCGTGGCGCCCGCCGCGATGCCCAAGGCCGACGGCATCGTGGTCCTGACCGGCGGCGATGAGCGGCTGGAGACAGCCGTGTCCATGCTGGAACGCGGCATCGCCAAGCGGCTGCTGGTAAGCGGCACGTCGCTGTCCGTCACCAAGGAAACCGTGGGCAAGATTTCCGGCGGCGGGCTGCGCTTCGATTGCTGCGCCGATATCGGTTATGCCGCCGAGGACACCCATGGCAATGCGGAAGAAACCGCGACCTGGGCGCGGGAGCACAAGTTCGACAGCCTGGTGATCGTCACCGGCCGTCATCACATGCCGCGCACCCTGAAAGAATTTTCCACCGCCATGCCCGACATCACCCTGATCGCCTATCCGGTGGATCAGAGCGGTGTGGCGCTAGGCGAATGGTGGAAGCGCCCGCGCACCGCGCAATTCCTGCACCGGGAATATTTCAAGTATCTCGCCAGTCTGGTGACCACGCGACTGGCCCGCGGATGACGGCCGTCCGTTCGTTGCTGTTCCTGCTGTGGTTCGCGGCGCTTTCCATCATCCTGTCGCTGGTCTTTTGGCCGGTGCTGCTGTTGCCGCGCGGCGCCACCATCTGGCTGTCGCGGACCTGGGCGCGCGCGGTCCTGTGGGGCCTGAAGGTCTTTGCCGGAATCGGTTTTGAAGTTCGTGGGCTCCCGCCCAAGGGTCCGGTGCTGGTGGCCTCGAAGCATATGAGCATGTGGGACACGCTGGCGCTGTATATGGTGCTGGACCGCCCCGGCATCGTGCTGAAGCGCGAACTTCTGTACGTGCCCTTCTTCGGCTGGTTCGTGTGGAAGGCGGCCGCCATCCCGATCGACCGCGAGGGTCGCGCCAGCGCGCTGCGCAAGATGAGCCAGGCGGCGAAACGCGTGCTGGCGGAGGGGCGGCCCGTGCTGATCTTCCCCGAAGGCACCCGCAAGAAACCGGGCGCAACGCCGGACTACAAGCCGGGCGTGGCGGGACTGTACAGCCTGCTGGACGTGCCCTGCGTGCCGGTGGCGCTGAATTCCGGCGTCTACTGGACCAGCTTCCTCAAGCATCCGGGCACCATCACCCTCGAATTCCTGGAGGTCATTCCGCCCGGGCTGAAGCGGGGAGCGTTCATGGCCCTGCTGGAAAGGCGGATCGAGACCGCCACAACGGCACTTTTACCCTGATATTTCAAGTGCTTGTTGGCCTTTCAGGTTGGGCAACCATGCCCATCACTAGCTGTGGCAACCCCCGGCACGATATGGTTGTTACCAAGCCATGAGCGACATCTCCGCCCAGATCTGGGACCTGAAATACCGGCTGAAGTCGCCGGACGGCACGCCGCTCGACCGCGATGTGGCGGATAGCTGGGCGCGCGTCGCCATGGCGCTGGCGGACGCTGAGCATCCCGATCAGCGCGTGGCGCGCGGGCAGGAATTCGCCCAGGCGCTGGCCGGCCACAAATTCCTTCCCGCCGGACGCATCCTGGCGGGCGCCGGGACGGGGCGCGCCGTCACGCTGTTCAACTGTTTCGTGATGGGCACCGTCACCGATTCCATGGACGGGATTTTCGGCGCCTTGCGCGAAGCGGCGCTGACCCTGCAGCAGGGCGGCGGCATCGGTTACGATTTCTCGACCCTGCGGTCCAAGGGCGCGCTGGTGAAAGGCGTGGGCGCGGACGCCTCCGGTCCCGTCTCCTTCATGGAGGTGTGGGACGCTATGTGCCGCACCATCATGAGCGCCGGTTCGCGCCGCGGCGCCATGATGGCGACCTTGCGCGTCGATCATCCCGACATCGAGGATTTCATCGATGCCAAGCGGACGCCGGGGCGGTTGTCCAACTTCAACCTGTCGGTGCTGGTCAGCGATGCCTTCATGGCGGCGGTCAAGGATGATGGCGACTGGGATCTCGTCTTCGGCGGCAAGATTTATCGCACGGTGAAGGCCAAGGCCCTATGGGAGCGCATCATGCGCTCGACCTATGACTATGCCGAGCCGGGCGTGATCTTCATCGACCGCATCAACGGACAGAACAACCTGGCCTATTGCGAAAACATTGCCGCCACCAATCCCTGCGGCGAACAGCCCCTGCCGCCCTATGGCGCCTGTTTGCTGGGGTCGATCAACCTGGCGAAGCTGGTGCGCCATCCGTTCGACGATGATGCCGCGCTGGACATGGCCGATCTGGAACGGCTGGTCGGGACCGCGATCCGGATGATGGACAATGCCATCGACGTGTCGCGCTTCCCGCTGCCCGAGCAGCAGGCCGAAGCCAAGGCCAAGCGCCGCATCGGGCTGGGCGTCACGGGACTGGCAGACGCGCTGATCTTCTGCCGGGTGCGCTATGGCTCGCCCGAAAGCATTCACCTGATCCAGACCTGGCTGGCGGCGATCAGCCATGCCGCCTATCGCGCCAGCATGGAGCTGGCACGGGAAAAGGGCGCTTTCCTGCTGTTCGACGCCCGCGAATATCTCGCCCGGCCGCACATCGCCGCTTTGCCCCATGACATCCGGGGCGGCATCGCCCAGTTCGGCATCCGCAATGCGCTGCTCACCTCCATCGCGCCCACCGGCACGATTTCGCTGTTCGCCGATAATGTCTCCAGCGGCATCGAGCCGGTCTTTGCCTTCAGCTACAAGCGCAAGGTGACGCAGACCGATGGCAGCAAGCGCGAGGAAGTCGTCAGCGACTATGCGGTGCGCGCTTTCCATGCCCGTTTCGGTGAAGGCGCAGCGCTGCCCGCTTATTTCGTCACCGCCCAGACCCTGACGCCATCGGATCACCTGGCGGTGCAGGCGGCCGCCCAGCCCTTTATCGACAGCGCCATTTCCAAGACCATCAATGTCCCGGCGTCGATCCCGTTCGACGAATTCGCCCATGTTTACCTGGAAGCCTATGATTCAGGCTGCAAGGGCTGCACCACCTATCGGCCCAATGATGTGACGGGCTCGGTCCTGTCGGTTGAAGAACCCAAGCACGCGACAGCTGCCGAAACGATGGTCGCCCGCGAACCGGAATTGCCACTGCCGCCCCCGGAACCGCGTGGCGGTGTCATCTACATGACCAAGCCGCTGGACCGCCCGGAAGAGCTGCTGGGCCGCACCTACAAGATCAAGTGGCTGGACAGCGACCACGCCTTCTACATCACCATCAACGACATCGAGAAGGACGGGCGGCGGCGGCCGTTCGAGATCTTCATCAACTCCAAGAACATGGAAGCCTATGCCTGGGCGCTGGCGCTCACCCGCATGATCTCGGCGGTGTTCCGGCGCGGCGGCGACATTTCCTTTGTGGTGGACGAGCTGAAAGCGATCTTCGATCCGCGCGGCGGCCAGTGGATGAGCGGGCGCTATGTGCCGTCGCTGCTGGCGGCGATCGGCGAAGTGATCGAGCGCCACCTGATCGAGATCGGCTTCCTGGGCCAGCGCGGCCCCTCCATCCTGCCCGATGCGCAGGTCCCGACGGAAGGCGCCCGCGCCCGTTTCTGCCCGCGCTGCGGCGATGCCAGCTTCGTCAAGCTGGAGGGGTGCGATTCCTGTTTGTCTTGCGGCTATTCCAAGTGTAGCTAACGGACACGATGAAATATTCCAGCCGCTTCTGGTTATACGCGCCCTTCCTGGTGGTGCTGGTGCTGGCCGCCTGGGTCGTCTTTCATTGGTGGCAGGCGACCGGCGCCTTCGAGAAAAAGCTCGCCGAGATCAAGGGCAAACAGGTAATGCCCGGCATCACCCTGAACTGGAAGTCGGTCACGCTGGCCGGCTTTCCCTTCCGGGTCGATGCCGCCTTCACCGGATTCCAGGTGAAGGGCGTGGCGGCGCACGGTCCCTTTGCGTGGGAAGCCGAGAAATTCGCCCTGCATGCCCTGACGTATGGCCGGGAAAAAACGGTCTATGAAGCGGCGGGCCGCCAGCGCCTGGGCTGGACCGGCGCCAACGGCGCCCGCCACACCATCCAGTTCCAGGCCGGCAGCATCCATGGCAGCAGCATCACCGGCGCCGGTGGCCTGGTGCGGTTCGACCTCGACATGGTCAATGCCGGCAACAAGGAATTCACCGCCCGGCGTTTCGGATTTCACCTGCAGCGCGAGGGCGGCAATCTCAAGCTGATGGTGCGCGCCGATGACGTCACCGGCTTCGGCAAACCGCGCAAGCTGGTGCAGGCTTACGCCACACTGAG
>JAZKDV010000109.1:9712-17983 GCA_040387395.1 Pseudomonadota bacterium
ACAGGCGTTGTCGCGCCGTTCCTGCGCGGCGAGATGCCCTGGCCGCTGGCGATGAGCCTGTGGCGCGGACTCGGCGGCGAGGCAACGCTGTCGCAGACCACCGAGCCAGAACTGGCAACGCAGGCACTGTCGCCGTTGTACTAGGGCTTTTTCTGGTCGCGGCCGAAATTGGGCGCGGGGCTTTCCTGGCCGATTTCGATGATCGCCTTGCGGATGGCGCGGGTGCGGCTGAAGGTGTCGAACAGCACATCGCCGTCGCCGTCGCGCACCGCCTGCTGCAGCCGGTTCAGGTCTTCGTTGAAACGCCCCAGCACTTCCAATACCGCTTCGCGATTGTTCAGGAACACGTCGCGCCACATGGTGGGATCGCTGGCGGCGATGCGGGTGAAATCGCGAAAACCGCTGGCGGAATATTTGATCACTTCGCCTTCGGTCACCGCTTCCAGGTCATGGGCGGTGCCGACAATGTTGTAGGCGATCAGATGCGGCAGGTGCGAGGTGATCGCCAGCACCAGGTCGTGATGCCCCGGCTCCATCTCGTCCACCTGACTGCCCAGCCCGGTCCAGAAGGCCCGCAGCCGCGCCACGGCCTTGGTATCGGCGCCCGGCAGCGGGGTGATGATCGCCCAGCGCCCGTCGAACAGGGTCGCGAAACCCGCTTCGGGGCCGGAGAATTCGGTGCCGGCGATGGGATGGGCGGGAATGAAATGCACGCCCGGCTGCACAAGCGGGCCGACATCGCGCACCACCGCGCTTTTGACCGAGCCGACATCCGACAGGATGGCGTCGTTGGCTAGCAGCGGCGCAATGCTTTCCGCCACGGCCTTGTAGGCGCCGACGGGGGTGCAGAGGATCACCAGCTGCGCGTCTTTCACCGCCGCGGCGATATCGTCCGTGACGGAATCGCAGAAGCCGATCTTCGCGGCGCGGGCGCGCACATCAGGGCTGGCGTCGAAGCCGGCGATTTCCCTGGACAGCTTGCCGCGCCGCGCCGCATGGGCGATGGACGATCCGATAAGCCCCAGGCCGATGATGGCGATCTTGTCGAACATCTCAGCCCGCCATGAATTTCTGGATCAGAGACACCGCCAGCCGGTTCTCATCTTCCGTGCCCACGGTCATGCGCAGGCAATCGGGCAGGCCATAGCTGGCGACACCGCGCAAAATCACCCCATTCTTGCTGAGAAAGGCATCGGCATTGGCCGCAGTCTTTTCACCGCCGGGCGGAAAATGGATCAGCACGAAATTGGCGACGCTGTCATCCACCCGCAAACCGGTCTTGCGGATTTCCGCCGTGATCCAGGGCAGCCACTTGTTGTTGTGTTCCACCGCTTTCCAGAAATGTTCGCGGTCGCGCACGGCAGCAGCCCCCGACAGCTGTTGCAGCAGGGCGGTGTTGAACGGACCTCGGATGCGATTGATCACATCGCAGATCGCGGCGGACGCATACATCCAGCCGACGCGCAGGCCCGCCAGCCCGTACAGTTTCGAGAAGGTGCGGGTCATCACCACATTGTCGAACTTCGATGCCAGCTCGATGCCGGCTTCGTAATCCTTGGCGGTGACATATTCGGCATAGGCGCTGTCGATCACCAGCAGCACGCCCTTGGGCAGGCCGGCATGGAGCTTGGCCATTTCCTCCCGGTTCAGATACGAGCCGGTGGGATTGTTGGGATTGGCGACATAGACAAGGCGCGTGCTGGGCGTCACCGCCGCCAGCATGGCATCCACATCCAGCTTCACGCCGCCATTGGTCTCTTTCTCGGGCACCATCACCGGACGGGCGCTGTTGGCGCGGGCGGCGATTTCGTAAAGCAGAAACGCGTGACGGCCGAACAGGCACTCATCGCCCGGCTGCAAGTATGCGCCGGCCAGCATGGTGAGCAGCGCCCCGGAGCCCTCGCCCGTGGTGATGATGCGCGCGGCATCCAGCTTGTAGATTTCGGCGATGGCTTCCCGCAGCAGCAAAGCCGAGCCTTCGGGATAGAGCGCCACGCTGGCCTTGGCCTGGTCCAGCGCCGCCAGCGCCGCCGGGCTGGGGCCGATGGGGGACTCGTTGGACGACAGCTTGACGACCTTGGCCACCCCGGGCACGGCGGCACGCCCGCCGACATAGGGCGAGATGTCGAGAATGCCGGGCTTGGGCGTCGGGTTCATCGTTAAAAGACAGGCTCAAGAAGGGCGTTAGGCGAAGCCGGACCGCCCATTGAAAAAGGGCCGTATTGATAGTGCCGAGCCGTCATAAAAGCAAAGCAGGGCTGGCATTCGTTGACTGGTTGGCCCCCGTCCCTTACCTACATTTTCCCAACTTGGATGAGGCGATGACCGAGGCTCCCCGCTTTCTGCGTCCGGTAAAGGCCCCCGCGGCCAATGTCGGCATGGCGGTCACCTTCGACGCCCTGCCGCTGGATTGCGGCCGCAGCCTCGCGCCCTTCACCGTCGCCTACATGACCTATGGCGCACTCAACGCCGACAAGAGCAATGCGGTCCTGATCTGTCATGCGCTTACCGGCGACCAGTTCGTCGCCAGCGAGAATCCCATCACCGGCAAGCCCGGCTGGTGGACCACCATGGTGGGACCCGGCAAGCCGATCGACACCGACCGCTTCTTCGTGATCTGCGCCAATGTCATTGGCGGCTGCATGGGCTCAACCGGCCCGGAGGAAATCGATCCGGCCACGCAGCAACCCTATGGCCTGAATTTTCCGCTGGTCACCATCCGCGACATGGTGCGGGCGCAAAAGCGCCTGGTCGATCATCTGGGCATTGAAAAATTGCTGGCGGTGGTGGGCGGCTCGATGGGCGGGATGCAGGCGCTGCAATGGGCCGCCTCCTATCCCGACTCCATGCGCGCCGTGGTGCCCATCGCCTGCGCCGCGCGCCACAGCGCACAGAACATCGCCTTCCATGAAGTCGGCCGCCAGGCGATCATGGCCGATCCCGACTGGAAGGGCGGCGAATACCAGTTGCATGGCACCTACCCCTCTAAGGGGCTGGCGGTGGCGCGCATGGCGGCGCACATCACCTATGTTTCGGAAATGGCGCTGCAGAACAAGTTCGGCCGCGCGCTGCAAAACCGCGAGGCGCTGTCCTTCCAGTTCACGCCCGATTTCCAGATCGAATCCTATCTGCATCACCAGGGCGCCAGCTTTGTCGACCGCTTCGACGCCAATTCCTATCTCTACATCACCCGCGCCATGGATTATTTCGACCTGGCCGCGGAGCATGGCGGTCTGCTGTCGGACGTCTTCCGCGTCAATGCGGCGCGCTTCTGCATTATCTCGTTCAGCAGCGACTGGCTGTTTCCCCCGGTGGAGAACAAGCGCATCGCCCACGCCCTGAACGCCGTCGCGGCACGCGTGAGCTTTGTCGAGATCCGCAGCGACAAGGGCCATGACGCCTTCCTGCTGGATGAGCCGGAAATGTTCGCCACGGTCAGAGGCTTCCTCAAGCATGCGGCGAGCGACCTGATATGAGCGCCTCCGGCCTGCGTCCCGATCTGGCGGCCATTGCCGACATGATCCGCCCCGGTTCGCGGGTGCTGGATGTCGGCTGCGGCGATGGCGCGCTGCTGGAGCATCTGGTCCGCACCAAGAATGTTGACGGGCGCGGCATCGAGATTTCCCAGGCCAATGTGAATGCCTGCGTCGCGCGTGGTTTGGCCGTGGTGCAGGGCGATGCCGACACCGACCTGGTGGACTATCCGGCGCAGGTGTTCGACGCGGTGATCCTGTCCCAGACCATCCAGGCCACGGAAAAGCCCCGCGCGGTGCTCAATCACCTGCTGCGCATCGGCCGGCGCACGGCGGTGTCATTGCCCAATTTCGGTTATTGGAAAGTGCGGCTGTCACTGTTGACCGGCGGGCGGATGCCGCGCACCTCGGCGCTGGATTATTCCTGGTCGGAAACGCCCAACATCCACCTGTGCACCCTGGCCGATTTCGTCGACCTGACGCGCGAATGCGGCGCCACCACGGTCGAAGCCCTTGCCCTGAGCGACAAGGGCACAACCACGCGGATCAATCCCACCCGGCTGACCGACAATTACTTGGGCCCGAACCTGTTCGCCCAGGGCGCTATTTTTCTTTTGAAGAAAAGCTGAAGTCGGAAGCCGCCTTGAGTTCGGCCTGAGCCGTCTGGGCCAGGCCGCCCGGCGTGGCGGCGGCATAGAGCGACTTGGTCGCTTCCACCATATGCACCCCGCCGATACCCGGAAACAGCCGCGAGCCCACCTTCTCCCAGCCTGTGCCGCTGCGCGTGATGGTTGTCAGCGGCGGCGCGTACAGCGCCCGCTCCCAGCGGGTGGGCTGGAACAGCGCGCCTTTCAGGATTCCGTCCAGCTCCATCTTCGAAAAGGGGCGGCCATGGCCGAAGGGCGAGCGATCAACCTGCGCCCACAGGCTGGCGCGGTTGGGCGCGATCAGCAAGATTCGCCCTTCCGGTGCCAGCACGCGCCACAACTGACGCAAGAGCGGACGCAGGCTCTCCGCGCCCTCCAAACCGTGGACAATCAGAATGCGGTCGAAGAACACGTCGGGAAACGGCAGGCAATCTTCCTCGCACAAGAGGGCGGCATTCCTGCCGTCCGGCCAGCCGATCACCCCCAGATGCGATGGCATCGCGGCGATGGCGCGCTCGGCATCGGTGAACGCCTCGAGGTAGGGAACCGCGAAGCCATAGCCCAGCAGCCGCCGGCCCCGCATCTGCGGCCAGAAATTGCGGATACGGCGCGCGATCACGCGCCGCGCCATCTGGCCCAGCGGGGCACGATAGAAATCTGTCAGTTCGCGCACGTCCTGCGGCATGGGGCGATTAAACCCTACCGCTGCGTTTGTTCATAGACGCGTCTCTGCTAGTCTTCGCACCGTTCAAGGAGACGCCATGTCCAGCCCCGTGGAAATCGAAATTGTCCCCTGCCTGTCCGACAACTACGCCTATCTGGTGAAGACCGGCGACGTCTGCGCGGTGGTGGACCCGTCGGAGCCCGAGCCGGTCAAGGCGGCCCTGGCCAGGCGCGGCTGGAAGCTGACCCATATCCTCAACACCCATCATCACCTGGACCATACCGGCGGCAACCTGGCCTTGAAGCAGGAGACCGGCGCTTGCGTGGTCGGGCCGGGCAAGGATGCGGCGCGCATTCCGGGCCTCGACAGCGGCGTGGAAGAAGGTTCGGACTGGGAGCTGGGCGGCCACAAGGTGCAGATTTTGGAAGTGCCGGCCCATACCAAGGGCGCCATCACCTTTGTGATCGACGGCCATGCCTTTACCGGCGACACGCTGTTCACGCTGGGCTGCGGCCGTCTGTTCGAAGGCGATGCGGCGATGATGTGGAGCAGCCTGTCGAAGCTGATGAAACTGCCGGACGACACCAAAATCTGGTGCGGTCACGAATATACCCAGAGCAATGGCCGCTTCGCGCTCAGCATCGAGCCGAACAACCAGGCGCTGAAATCTCGCATGGACGAGGTCAATACCTTGCGCGCGGCGGGCAAACCCACCGTGCCGGCGACGCTGGGGCTGGAGAAGCAGACCAACCCGTTCCTCAGGCCGGACTCGGCGGAAATCCGCAAGAGCCTGGGCATGGAGCAGGAAAGCACCGTTGCGGTGTTCGGCGAAATCCGCGAGCGGAAAAATAATTTCTAGGAGCGACCGGCGACCCGAGCGTAAGCGAGGGCACGTCCGGCGCGACCATATAAAAAGCTAGCGATCGTTCTTTTCGTCGCTGTCTTCGCTGTCGAACGGCGAAGTGACGATGTCGCCGGTGGTCGAAACCACCGAGACACCGGTGCGCACCACCGAGCCGCCGACGCTGGCCACGGTCGAGACGGCGTCATAAGCCATGCAGCCCGACAGCAGGACGGCCAGCACGGCAAAGACCGCGGCGGTAACCGGAACGGGAATTTCGGAATCCATGAAGAGCCCCACTTGCCTTGCGATTTGCGGGCAGCTTAGCGTCCAAGGCTCAAATAAACCCTAACGGGGAAACCATGTCCCACGCGCTTTTCGTGACCAGGCTGCATCAGGGCCGTATCAGCGTGGCACAGGGCCTGGAAAAGACCTGCCTGGGTATCGCCGCCGAGGACCGGGCCGGGCAGCGCTGGGCCAAGGAGCATGGCTATGGCGGCTACACCTCTTATGCCTCGCTGAACGACCTTCCCACCCGCGCCAGCGTCTTTGCGACCCTCGAGAAGGCCATCGCCAAACAGGTCACTGCCTTCACCCGCGAGCTGCAGTTCGACATGGGGGGGCGCAAGCTGCGGCTGGACAGCCTCTGGATCAATGTGATGAAAACCGGCGCCATCCATGCGCCCCACATCCATCCCCATTCGGTGATCAGCGGCACCTATTACGTGACGGTGCCGGAGAAATCCGGCGCCATCCGTTTCGAGGACCCGCGCTTGCCGATGCTGATGGCCGCGCCGCCCCGGAAAAAGAACGCCCGGCCCGAAAACCGCAGCTTTGTCGATGTCACGCCCAAGCCGGGCATGCTGCTGCTGTGGGAAAGCTGGCTGCGCCACGGCGTGGAATCCAACGCCGCGCGGGGCCCTCGCGTTTCGGTCAGCTTCAATTATTCCTGACGGGACGGCGCCAGTGGATCGAGCCGGGCTGGGCGCCGTCGATCGTGTTGCCGCCTTCCCAGGTCTTGCAGGACTTGTCGATGGAGGAGCGGCCGCCGCTCATGTCGTTGGTCTGGCGCGCCGCGCGGGCCCGCGCCCGCTCCTCGCTCGACATGCGGACCGTTTCGGCGCCGGGACAGCCCTTGGCGTAGCCGCCCTGCCCTTGCGCCTGAACCGCGCAAAAGGGCGTGGCCAGAATCAGAAATCCGAATGCAGGCATGATCAATCGGCGCATGATGTCCTCGTCGCGAGCGCAAAAAATCCTAGGTCGGCCGCCAAAACCTGTCGAGGTGGGCCAAAGTCCACCATCCGGCGCGGCGCGCCTTGGACAAGCTTGTGCCTCTTCGAACGTAGCGAGGGAGGGCTTAGCCCTGCCGCCGCTTGATGATGGACGCCAGCTTGTCTGGCAGCTTGGAGACGAAATGCTCCCGGTCCCAGCACAGCTTGGCTTCGCTGAGGATTTTTTCCCGCGCTTCGGGCGGCAGGTGCGGCCAGGCCGCCATCACGCCGGAACCCAGACGGCGCACCAGGCACTCGTCCTCCGCGGGGTACTTGAAAACCTTGTCTTCTCCGAGCGCCATGTGTTCGCCCTTCCTGTTTGAATGAATGATCGGACCGGGCGAAGCGGGGAACTTCGCGCGACGGCGGCTAAAGGGAAGGTAACTCAACCCGTTCAAAAGCCTAGAACAGGTTGCGCGGCGATGGGAACAGAAAAATCAGGCGAGAAAGCGGGCCTTATCGGCCTTTCTTCTTTTGGGCCTTGCGCGCGGCATAACGGGCGTCGCGCTTGGCCTTCTGCTCGATTTCCAGCGCTTCCTGGGCAGCTATACGCTCCTCATGCTCGCGCTCGGCCAGGGCCTTGGCTTCGATCTCGGCCTGCTTGCGGCGTTCTTCTTCTTCCTTGCGGCGCTTCTCAGTCTCGATGGCGGCCAGGCGCTTTTCCTCGGCTCGTTTGGCTGCGCGCTCGTCGCGGGCGGCGGCGATCTTCTTGCGCTCTTCGGTCTTGGATTCGAAATTGACCTTGGCGGCTTCCGCCCGGAGCTTGGCCTTGGCCAGCATCTCGGCGCGCGCCTTGGCGGCGGTATCCATGCGATCGTTGTACTTGGTCTCTTTAAAGCCGGCCATACGTTACGGGTTCTCTCAGGTTTCCAGGATACGAAGATTGGGGGCGAGCGGACGGTTGGCGCCATCCACCAGCACGACGCGCGGCTGCCAGCTTTTCGCCTCGGCCTCTTCCATGCGGGCATAGGCGATGATGATCACCAGATCATCCTTCTGCGCCAGGCGCGCGGCGGCGCCGTTGATGCCAATCATGCCCGAACCCGCGGGCGCGGGGATGGCATAGGTCGTGAAGCGATTGCCGTTGTTGATGTTCAGCACATCAACCTGTTCGTGGGGCAGGATCCCGGCGCGTTCCAGAAGCGCGGAGTCCACGCTGATGGAGCCTTCATAATGAAGGTCGCACTGGGTCACCGTGGCGCGGTGAATCTTGCCTTTGAGCAGAGTCAGGATCATCAGTTGTCCAGGAACGACCGCAACTTGCGCGACCGCGACGGGTGCTTGAGCTTGCGCAGCGCCTTGGCCTCGATCTGGCGGATACGCTCGCGGGTCACGCTGAACTGCTGGCCGACTTCTTCCAGCGTGTGATCGGTGT
>JAZKDV010000110.1:0-5045 GCA_040387395.1 Pseudomonadota bacterium
GCCGCGGCGGCCGCCGCGACGATCTGACCCTCCTTGGACGCGGGCGGCTGCGCCACGGGCGCGGGCGCCTGCTGGGCGCTGACAGGAAAAGTCAGCAACGCGGTGCAGAGCAAGGCGGCAAGCCGGGTCATGTTCATCCCTATTCGCAGGTGACGCTGGAGGTCGCGCCGCGCGCGCTGCCGGCGCCCATATTGCCGCCCGCGCTGGTGCAGTTCTTGCCCTTGGTGAGCGGCACGTCGTGGGTGCCGTCCGCCGACACCGTCATGCCGTCTTCGCGGTATTCCGCCCAGACCGCGTTGGTCTTGCACACCCGGGGACCGCGGCGGCGAAAGCCGGGGATCAGTTGCGGCGCGCGGCAGGTGATGTCTTCCGGATTGCCTTCACCGGTGGGATCGCCCGCCACCTCGGTGGTGGTCTGGGCGGCCAGCGGCAGCGGCGCGGTTTCCGCCACGAGCAGGGCGCAGGCGATCAAGATGCTTTTCTTCACGGGGCTTCTCCTTCGGCCGATTGTTTCATCGTGTAGCGGATCTGGCTTTTCTGCACGTTCAGCGCGCCGGCGATGCTCATCTTGTAGAGGCCCTGCAGGTAGGAGATGTCGTGGGGCGAGATCGCCGTCACCGTGGTTGCGGGCGGGCAGGCGGGATCGATCATCATGTTGGTGATGCTGGGCAGGTCCTGGCAGGCGTCGAAGCGTTCGGGCTGGCCCAGCGCCAGCATGGCGATGTAGTCGCCCAGCGTGCCCATCTCCAGCTCGATCACCTTGTTGGTGTTGACCACGATGACGATGTGGTTGAACTCGGCCTGGATGCCGTCGCCCAGGAAGCGCGTACCCGAAGTGGCCATGCCCACCGCGCCGGACAGGTTCATGGTCACCATTCCGGCCGCATTGTCGGGAATTGCCCCGACCGATCCGTCGGGGCCGGGCGTACCTGCGCTGGCGATGGGGGGCGCCGAGTTGAACGTCACATCGCCGATGCCGATGCGCCGCTTGGTGTCGATCTGGCGGTTGCCGCGATAGTCGGCGGTCTGGGTGGTGTAGAAGGCATGCACCGGGCGCTTCAATTGCGTCATCTGCTCGGCCTGCGTGCTGTTGTCGTGATAGCCCAGATAGACGGGATGTTCTTTGCGGATATTGTCCATCAGCGCCTGCGGGCTGGTGGTGAAGACGATCTGGATGTTGACCTTGCAGGCCGGGTCGGCCGTGGTCTTGGCGCCCGCCGCTTTGGCGACCTCTTTCAATTTGTCGGTGACGAACTTCGCGTAGCTGGGCGGGATGCCATAGGTCATGGGACAGATGCGCGACTGCCAGCGGGCGATCTTGCCGGCAAAACGGGTGGCGGCGGCGCGGGTCTCGACGAACTTGGCGATGGCCGCTTCGCGCGCGCCGGTGACGGTGACATTGTCGGCAGGGGCGGGCGATTGCTGGGCGGAGGCCGGCAGGGCCAGGAGAGCGAGGCAAACGGTCAGCGCGACAGGCTTCATGCGTCACCTACTATGCAGATAGTAGTTTTTACCAGAGAGCCCGGAGGTCGGCAAGACAGGATTTTACGGGTTTTTACGTGCTGCACCGCATCACGCCCGGACTCAGGAGTCGACAGCCCCCGGGACTCGCGGTACAAAACCCATGCCCATAGTAGGATGCCCTGATGGCCCCGCCGCGCCTGACCAAGCTGGAACTGGCCATCATGGAGACGCTGTGGACTGGCGGCGCCCGCTCGGTGCGCGAAATCCAGGAAGAATTCCCCAAGAAAGGCCGCCCGGCCTACACCACCATCCAGACCACGGTGGTGCGGCTGGAAGGCAAGAAGGCGGTTTCCCGCCTGAAGAAAATCGGCAATGCGCATATTTATGAAGCGGCGGTGTCGCGCAACGCCGCCCAGCGCCGCCTGGTCGATGACCTGCTGGCCCTGTTCGGCGGGCGCACCCAGCCGGTAATGACCCACCTGGTGGAAACCGGGAAGGTCACGCTGGAGGAAGTGCAGGAAGCCGAAAAGCTGGTGCGCCAGATGGGCGCCTCGATCGGCGGAGACAAGACGCCATGATCGACCATCTGTGGCAATCCACGCTGTTCGCGCTGGTCATCGCCGCAATGGTCCCGCTTTTCCATCGCCAGAGCGCGGGCATCCGTTTCTGGCTGTGGTTCGCCGCGTCGGTGAAATTCCTGCTGCCGCTGTCGCTGCTGGTGAAGCTGGGCGGCTATCTGCCGGCGCTGCCCGCGCCCGCCAAGGCGCTGATAGCGCCGGCCTCCAAGACATTCGCCGCGCCGATGCTGATCGCGCCGCCCGCGCAAGGTGTGCCGGTCGCGGAAATCCTGTTCGCACTCTGGGCGCTGGGCGTCCTGTTCGTGGCGGGCCTGTGGGTGATGCGCTGGATGAACCTGCGCGCCGTGCTGCGCGGCGCCCAGACCCTCGACATGGCGGCGCCGGTGCCGGTCAAGCTGGTGGCGTCGTACCTGGAGCCGGGCCTGGTCGGGATTTTCCGCCCGGTGATCCTGATGCCGCGCGGCGTTGCCGAAAAGCTTTCGCCCTGCGAAATGCGCGCCGTGCTGGCGCATGAACTCAGCCATCACCATCGCCGCGACAACCTGCTGGCCTGCGCCCAGATGCTGGTGGAGATGCTGTTCTGGTTTCATCCGCTGGTATGGTGGATCGGCGGCCGGCTGATCGCCGAACGCGAACGCGCGTGCGACGAGGCGGTCTTGGAGCACAATGCGCCGCGCACTTACGCGGAAGGGATTTTGAAAATCTGCCGCTTCCATCTGCAGCCGTCGCTCGCCTGCACTGCGGGCGTGTCGGGCGGCGACCTGAAGACGCGGGTAACCGCCATCATGGCCGACCAGCGCCGCCACGAGTTGGACGGCCAGCGCATATTGCTGTTGGGCAGTCTTGGCCTTGTCACCGTGATGCTGCCGCTGCTGGCGGGTGCGCCGGGAGCTACGCCCGTGAACAGGCTGGCGCAGCAGGTGGCGCGGGTGTTGAACGCCCCCGCCTTGCCGCAGATGAATTTCGAGACCGTGTCCGTGGCCCAGCCCGCACCGGCAAAACCGCAGCGCGCGCGCGCCATGGTGGTGCCGCCGGTGATCGCCGGGCCTGCATTGCCGATTGCGGAAAGCCCGCTGCCGGTGGAGGACAGTGCGCCGCCGTCCCAGACCGTGGTTGTGACGCAGCTGCGGGCCGCGCCGCCCGCGCTGGAAGATGAAACAGTGTGCCGCAAGCCGCAGAAAATTTCGGGCTCGCGCCTGCTGGGGCCGTCGGTCTGCCTGAAAGCCAGCGCCTGGGCCGAGATGGCGGCGCAGGGCCGCGATATCGGGCCGGACGGGCGCAGCATCGTGGCCTCGGCCAACAGTTTCGAAAAGCGCGCCAGCATCAATCCGGGCGCCTGCATCCGCGCCGCCAACAACAGCGCGTCGGGCGGCGGCATGCTGCCCCGGATCGCCTGTTTCTAGGGCCTCTGCGGCATCCCGCTTTCTTGACTCTGCGCAGGTCCGGTTCCAGAACTTGCGCATGACGGGGACCCTGCGGCTTCTCAAGCATTTGGCATTGATCGCGCTGTTCGCGCGGGCGCTGGTTCCGGCCGGCTGGATGCCGATTGCCAATGCCGACACGCTGATCACCATCTGTTCAATCGAGGGCAAGAAGGTTCTGCATCCCGATGCCCCCGCCCGGGACATGCCGTCCGAGGACTGCGCTTACGGCGCCGTGCCGCATGTCGCCTTTGTCCCCGAGGCCCCGGTCCTGACCGCACCGGCGGTGCATGCCCGGGAGGCACAAACCGACCGGATCTATGCCGCGGCGATTGTCGCGCGCTTTTCCCCCGGCTCTCCCCGAGCGCCCCCGCTGAACGCCTGAGCCTTTCTTTGACCGCGCGGATACTTCGCGCGGGCGCTCACGTTCATTTTGCGGAAAATTTCCATGTCCATGCTTTCGCGCCTTTGCGCCACCGTTTCATTGCTGGCGCTGACCTGCGCCGCCCAGGCCCAGACTGCCTCCAGCGATTCCGTCGTCGTCACCAGCCAGCGCGATCCCTTGAAGCTGGACCTGGAATCAGGAACCGGCAGCCGGCTGGGGCTTTCGGCGCGGGAGATTCCCGCCACCGTCGAGACCATCACCCAGGCCGATCTGCAGGTGCAGGGGTTGCGCACCACCCGCGAAGCCTTCAACAGCGTGGTCGGCGCGGTGGCCGGCAACGTGCCGGGCAATCCTTCGGTCGTTACCTTGCGCGGCTTTTCCGGCGGCGCGGTCTCGATCCTGCAGGACGGCGTGCGGGTCTCGACCTCGACGGTGGTGCAGCGTGACACCAACACCTGGCATTTCGAGAAGATCGAAGTGGTCAAGGGCCCGGCCTCGGTGCTGTACGGGGAGGGCGCGCTGGCCGGAGTGATCAACAAAGTGACGCGCAAGGCCCGCCTGGACGGCGACCATGCCGAGGGGATGCTGAGCTATGGCAGCTTCAACACCATCACCATGGCGGGCGGCGTCAACCTGCAGCTTTCGCCGGTGCTGGCGGTGCGCGCCGATGCCAGCGCGATGAATTCCGACAGCCTGTATGACGTGAAGGATAACCGCACCCGTTCGGCGGGCCTGACGGGCAGCATCTTTTATCAGCCGTCGGCGGATTTCTCGGCGCTGCTGGCGCTGGACCATTACAGCGACACGTATGACAGCAGCTATCAGGGCGTGCCGCTGGTCAGCCGCGCGGTGGCGCGAAAGCCCAGCGATGCGCTGGTCAGTTCGGCCAATACGCTGGTGATCGACGAGGCGCTGCGCCGCGAGAATTACAATCCCGAGGGCGCGTTCTCCGGTTCGGACAGTACCACCGTGCGGGCGCGGCTGGATTGCCGCCTTCGCAGCGGCTGGAGCGTCGCCAATGATTTCCAGTGGTACACCGCCACGCGCGATTTCGTGCTGAGCGGCGACCAGAATTTCACGGCCCCCACGCCTGCTTTCCCGAACGGCAGCTTCGCCCGTTCGGCGCAGCGCATTTTCCACGATCACCAGTTCTGGAACGAGCGGCTGGCGGTCAGCAACGATGCGGTGATCGGCGGG
>JAZKDV010000111.1:0-2412 GCA_040387395.1 Pseudomonadota bacterium
TGACCTTCGCCGTCTCGGCGATGGAGCGGGTGATCGAGGAACGCGCCAAGGGCGTACCGGGCCAGGCCCAGGCGATCCGCGAGGAACTGGCGTCCAAGATCGGCACCGACATCCGCAAGGTTGTGCCCGGTTCACCCGAGGCCCAGAAGCTGAAGGAAGCGCTGATCGCCGACGGTCTGTGGTCGCAATATCTGGAAGTGGCGATCGGTCCCGACGCCGAAGTCTTCACCAAGGCGCCGCCCATGTCGTCGGTCGGCTGGGGCGACTATGTCGGCATCCGCACCCAGTCCACCTGGAACAATCCCGAGCCCGAAGTGGTGATCGTGGTGGACCGTACCGGCAAGGCAATCGGCGCCACGCTGGGCAATGACGTGAACCTGCGCGACTATGAAGGGCGCAGCGCGCTGTTGCTGGGCAAGGCCAAGGACAACAATGCCGCATCGGCTTTGGGTCCGTTCATCCGCCTGTTCGACGACAAGTTCACCATCGACCATGTCCGCAATGCCGTGGTCGAGCTGGAGATTGTCGGCACCGACAATTACCGGCTGGAAGGCAAGAGCACGATGGCGGAAATCAGCCGCGATCCGCTGGAGCTGGTGAAGCAGACCATCAGCGAGCACCAGTATCCTGACGGCTTCGTGCTCTATTGCGGCACGCTTTTCGCGCCCACCCAGGACCGCGACGTCAAGGGACACGGCTTCACCCACAAGGAAGGCGATGTGGTGCGGGTTTCCACCCCCAAGCTGGGCGTGCTGGAAAACCGGGTCACGACCTGCAAGCAGGCGCCGCCCTGGTCGTTCGGCATCGCCGACCTGATGAAAAACCTGTTGAAACGCGGGCTTTTGAAGGCCTGAACCCCACTTTCAGCCATTCCGTGAAAGCGCCTCCGGGATGCGGTTTCGGGGTTGGATTAGGCCGCCTGAACCCTTAAATACCCCCAGCGCTTTTAGACCCATTCCAGGAGAGATTTGATGACCGACACCCTGACCCATTTCATCGGCGGCAAGCAGGTTGCCGCCCCCGGTGCGCTCGAGAGCATCAATCCCTCCAACACCAAGGAAGTGATCGCCAAGTTTCCGGACGGCAGCCCCGAAGACGTCAACAAGGCCGTCGAAGCCGCCCGCGCCGCATTTCCGGGCTGGGCCGGCTCCACGCCGGAAGTCCGCGCCGACATTCTCGACAAGGCCGGCACCCTGATCATCGAGCGCAAGGAAACCATCGGCAAGCTGCTGGCCCGCGAGGAAGGCAAGACCCTTCCCGAAGCCATCGGCGAAACCGTGCGCGCGGGGCGCATCTTCAAGTATTTCGCGGGCGAAGCCCTGCGCCGCCACGGCCAGAACCTGGACTCGGTTCGTCCGGGCGTGGAAATCCAGACCTACCGCGAAGCGGTCGGCGTCTATGGCATGATCACGCCGTGGAACTTCCCCATCGCCATTCCGGCCTGGAAGATCGCCCCGGCACTGGCCTTCGGCAACACTGTCGTCCTCAAGCCCGCCAACCCGACCCCCGCCACCGCCCATGCGCTGGTTTCGGTGCTGCATGAAGCGGGCGCACCGGCCGGCGTGGTCAACATGATCCTGGGCCGCGGCATTGTCGGCGATGCGCTGTCCAAGCATCCGGACGTCAACGGCATCTCCTTCACCGGTTCGCAGGGCGTCGGCTCCAAGGTCGCGCTGGCGGCCGTGTCGCGCCAGGCCCGCGTGCAGATGGAAATGGGCGGCAAGAATCCGCTGGTGGTGATGGACGATGCGGAATTCGACCGCGCCGTTCAGATCGCAGTGGACGGCGGCTATTTCGCCACCGGCCAGCGTTGCACCGCTTCGTCGCGCGTGTTCGTGCAGGCCGGCATCTATGACAAGTTCATCGCCGCCGTCGCCGAACGCGCCAAGGCGCTGAAGGTGGGCGATGCGCTCGACCCCACCACCCAGATGGGCCCGGCCGTCACCGACACCCAGCTCGCCGGCAACCTGAAGTATGTCGACATCGCCCTGAAGGAAGGCGGCCGCCTGCTGGCCGGCGGCGCCGAAGGCCTGAAGCTGGCGAATGACGGCTACTACATGTCCCCGACCCTGATCGTGGACACCAAGCCGTCCGACACCATCAACCAGGAAGAAGTGTTCGGCCCGGTCGTGTCGGTGGTGAAGTTCAACAGCTATGAAGAAGCGCTGGAGCTGTGCAATGCCGGCAACTTCGGCCTGTCCGCCGGCATCGTCACCACCAGCCTGAAGCATGCGCGTCACTTCCAGCGCAACATCAAGGCCGGCATGGTGATGATCAACCTGCCGACCGCGGGCGTCGACTATCACGTTCCGTTCGGCGGCCAGCGCGGCTCGTCCTATGGCCAGCGCGAGCAGGGCTTCTCGGCGGTCGAGTTCTTCACCCAGATCAAGACGGCCTATTCCTTCTCGTAAG
>JAZKDV010000112.1:0-5853 GCA_040387395.1 Pseudomonadota bacterium
CCTGGACCTCAACCGTCCGGGCGCGCGCAACGCTTTGTCGTCCGACCTGATGGCGGCGCTGCAATCGGCACTGGACGGCGCCGCCAGCGACGACGCCACCCGGGTAATCGTGATCGCCGCAGAAGGTCCGGTCTTCTCGTCGGGCCATGACTTGAAAGAGCTGGGCGCGCTGCGCGGTGACGGCGACAAGGGCCGCAGCGCCTACGCCGCGCTCTTCACCCAATGTTCGACGATGATGCAGGCCATCGTGCGCAATCCCAAGCCGGTGATTGCCCAGGTCCAGGGCATCGCCACCGCGGCGGGATGCCAGTTGGTGGCAAGCTGCGACCTGGCGGTGGCATCCAGTTCGGCGCGCTTCGCCACGCCGGGGGTCAATATCGGTCTCTTCTGTTCGACGCCGATGGTGGCGCTGTCGCGCAATGTTGGGCGCAAGGCGGCGATGGAAATGCTGCTGACCGGCGAGATGATCGAGGGCGAAGAAGCCCGCCGCATCGGGCTGATCAACAAGGTGGTGGCGCCCGAGCTGCTGGAATCCGAAACCATGGCGCTGGCGATGCGCATCGCCGCCAAGCCGCGCGCCACGATCAAGACCGGCAAGGAAGCCTTTTATCGCCAGCTCGAAATGCCGCTGGACGAAGCCTATGCCTATGCCAGCAAGGTAATGACCGAAAACATGCTGGATGCGGAAGCCTGTGAAGGCATCGGGGCGTTCCTGGAGAAGAGAGAGCCGAAGTGGCCGACGTGACGGACGCGCTGCCGCAATATCCCGACACGCTGATCAAATCGATCCTGCGCAGCGTCAAGACCATCGCCATGGTGGGGGCGAGCGGCAATGACATCCGCCCGTCCTATTTCGCCATGATGTATCTGCTGAACAAGGGCTACAAAGTCATCCCGGTGAATCCCGGCATGGCGGGCAAGGACATCCTCGGCCAGAAGGTTTATGCCTCCCTGAAAGATGTGCCCGCACCGGTGGACATGGTCGACATCTTCCGCGAGGCCAAATACGCGCCGGACATCGCCCGCGAAACGGTGGCGGAGAAAGACCGGCTGGGGGTGAAGATATTGTGGATGCAGCTTGGCGTGATCAGTCCCGAAGCGGAAAAGATCGGGACGGATGCCGGTCTCACCGTGGTGATGAACCGCTGCCCCAAGATCGAGCATGGCCGCTTCTCGGGCGAGATCGGCTGGATGGGCGTCAACCGCCGGGTGATCGACAACCGCAAGCCGATGCTGTTTGGCAAAGGCGGAAGCCTGAAGCGGCTCTAGGAGACCACATGCGCCTGTTCGCCATGAGCCTTGGTGCCGCCCTGCTGCTGGCCTGCGCCGCGCAGGCGCAGCCGGTCGTGCACAGCCTGGAAGCGGATGAAGCCCGGCAGGGCGTGGCCTCGGACGGCACCCACGCTTATGCCATCGACAATTCGCGCATCGGAAAATACGAGATCAGAACCGGCAAGCGCATCGCCCAGTGGGAAGGCCCGCGCGCCCTGTTCCCGCACATGAATGCCTGCACGCTGGTGGACAAGCGCCTGCTGTGCGCCGCGTCCAATTTCCCCAAGGTGCCGATGACCAGCGCGGTCGAGATTTTCGATCCCGTCGCGATGAAGCATCTTTCCACCATCTCGCTGGGCATCGGCACCGGTTCGCTGACCTGGGTGGACCGCAAGGACGGTTTCTGGTGGGCGGGTTTCGCCAACTATGCCGGCAAGGCGGGCGAGCCGGGCAAGGACCATCGCTACACCGCGATCCTGAAACTGGACGACCAGTGGCGGCAGCTCGAAGGCTGGACCCTGCCCGACGCCGTGCTGGAGCGCATGGCGCCGATGAGCAATTCGGGCGGCGGCTGGGGCGATGACGGCCTGCTGTATCTGACCGGACATGACCGCCCCGAGGTCTATGCCCTGCGCCTGCCCAAGGCCGGTTCAACGCTGGAACTGGTCGCGACCCTGCCCATCCCGTTTGAGGGCCAGGCGATCGATTGGGACCCGAAGCAGAAGCGTCTGCTGTGGGGCATCAGCCGCAAGGACCGCAAGGCGATCGCAGTCACCCTCCCCGATGTGGATACCAATGTCACTCGATAACGCCGCCATGACCGTCTATGGCGACTCCCTCTCGGGCAATTGCCTGAAGGTGAAGTTCGTCGCCGACGCGCTGGGCCTGCCGTATGACTGGGTCGAGATCAGCGTGCTGGCGAAGGAAACCCGCACGCCGGAATTCCTCGCGATGAATCCGGCCGGCCAGGTGCCGGTGGTGCGCTTTGCCGATAATGGCATCCTGGCGCAGTCCAACGCCATCATCCTGCACCTGGCGGACGGCAGCAACTTGATCCCCGGTGACTCGTTCGAGCGGGCCCAGATGTATCAATGGCTGTTCTGGGAACAGTACAGCCACGAGCCCGCCATCGCGGTGCTGCGCTTCCACAAGCATTATCTGAAAAAGCCGGACAGCGAGATCGATGCCGGGCTTCCCGTTCGCTGCGCCTCTGTGCTCACGCTGATGAACAATCATCTGGCCACCCGCGCCTATTTCGTCGGCGACACGCTCAGCCTCGCCGACGTCGCGCTGGTGGCCTATACCCGCCTTTCACACCAGGCCGGTCTGGACCTGGCGCGGTATCCCAATGTCGCCGCCTGGGTGCGCCGCATCGAGACAGACCTGAATATCGAACACGCCCAATAGGAGGCACTGCCATGGCCGATTACGGATTCAACACCCTCGCCGTTCATGCCGGGGCCCAGCCCGATCCCGCCACCGGCGCGCGCGCGACACCGATCTACCAGACCACGGCCTTCGTGTTCGAGGATGCCGACCACGCGGCGGCTTTGTTCAACCTGCAGGTGTTCGGCAACGTCTATACGCGGCTGATGAATCCCACCACTGCGGTGCTGGAAGAGCGCGTGGCAGCGCTGGAAAACGGCCGCGCCGGCCTGGCCTGCGCCAGCGGCCATGCCGCACAGCTCATGACCTTCCACACCTTGATGAGTCCGGGCGATGAATTCGTGGCGGCACGTCAGCTCTATGGCGGCTCGGTCAACCAGTTCAACCAGAGCTTCGCCAAGTTTGACTGGAAGGTGAAGTGGGCCGACACCACCAATCCCGACAGCTTCAAGGCCCAGATCACCGACAGGACCAAGGCGATCTATGCCGAAAGCATCGCCAATCCGGGCGGGTTGATCACCGATATCGAGGCCCTGGCGAAAATCGCCCATGACGCCGGTGTGCCACTGATCATCGACAACACCCTCGCCTCACCCTACCTGATCCGCCCCATCGAATGGGGCGCCGACATCGTGCTGCATTCCGCCACCAAGTTCCTGGGCGGGCATGGCAACTCCATGGCGGGCGTGATCGTGGATGGCGGCAAGTTCGACTGGGGCAGCGGCAAGTTCCCCACCTTGTCCGAGCCCTGCCCGTCCTATCACGGCATGAAATTGTGGGAGACCTTTGGCGACATGGCCTTCGCCATTGCCTGCCGCGTGCTCGGGCTGCGCGATCTGGGGCCCGCTTTGTCGCCGATGAACGCCTTTTTGGTGCAGACCGGGATTGAAACCCTGCCGCTACGCATGCAGCGGCATTGCGACAATGCCCTGACGGTGGCGAAATGGCTGAAGGCCAATGCCAAAGTCGGCTGGGTCAACTATGCCGGCCTGCCCGACAATGGGTCCTACAAGCTGCATCAGAAATACTGCCCCAAGGGCGCGGGCAGCGTTTTCACCTTCGGGCTCAAGGGCGGCTATGAAGCCGGCATCAGGCTGGTCAACAATGTCAAGCTGTTCAGTCACGTAGCCAATATCGGCGACACCCGCAGCCTGATCATCCACCCCGCTTCCACCACCCATCGCCAACTTTCGGACGAAGACCGGGTCAAGGCGGGCGCGGGCAACGACGTGGTGCGGCTGAGCATCGGCATCGAAGACACCGCCGATATCATCGCAGACCTGGAGCAAGCCTTAGCGTAGCCGCTTCAATTCGAAGGCATGCCAGACGGCGGCGCAGAGCAGCGCCGCCGCCACCACCTGGTGCAGCGCCGACAAAAAGAGCGGCGCCATCATCACCAGGGTGCAGATGCCGAGGAATATCTGGAAGGCGGTGATGACGGCGATGGCCTTGGCGCTGTTCTTGGCCGGGCCCTTCAGCTTGATGCTGCGCGCATAGATGAAGGCCGCGACACCGGCGACGATGTAGCCGCCGATGCGGTGGTTGAACTGCACAAGCCCCTGATTTTCGAAGAAGTTGATCCACCAGGGCGAATGGTAAAACGCGCTTTCCGGAAAGATGCCGCCATTCATGTCGGGCCAGGTGTTGTAGATCAGCCCGGCATCGAGCCCCGCCACCAGCGCGCCCAGCAGCATCTGGACATAGACCAGCGCGGCAAAGACATAACCGCGCCTTGCGTCACCCTTGCCCTCGCCATTCCTGAGATAGCGCAGCGCGATCCACAGGATCGCCGCCAGCAGCACCAGCGCCGCGCCGAGATGGATCGCCAGCCGGTACTGGCTGACCGAGACACGCGTCTCCAGTCCGCTCTGCACCATCCACCAGCCGATCAATCCCTGCAGGCCGCCCAGCACGAACAGCAGCAGCATGCCCGGCCATTCGCTGCGCTTGATCGCGCCCATGGCGGCGAACCAGACGAAGGGCACCAGGAACATCAGGCCCAGAAACCGCCCCAGGAAACGATGGCCCCATTCCCACCAGAAAATGCCCTTGAACTGCTCCAGCGTCATGCCGCGATTTTCGTGCAGGTATTGCGGAATCTGCTGATACTTGGCGAAAGCGTCGGCCCAGGCGGCGTCGCTCAGCGGCGGCAGCGCGCCCATGATCGGTTTCCATTCGGTGATGGAAAGGCCCGATCCGGTCAGTCGCGTCAGCCCGCCGATCACGATCATGCCCAGGATCACGCCGGCCACGGCCAGCAGCCAGCATCCGACAGCCTTCCTGCTTTTCCAGAATTTTTCGGACGTATCCATGGCGGCCTTCTGATACCGTCCCGCCCAGCGACCGTCCACGCCTTTTCAAAGAAGACGCCAAAATGTCCCGCCGCACCAAGACCCTGATTTCCGCGATTGTGATCGTTTTCTTATGGCTGCCGGTTTACGCCATTCTCATCGTGGGCCTGGCGCGGCACGTGCTGCCCGGGGCGCCCTGGTACGTTTCCCTGCTCTATTACGCGCTGGCCGGGACCCTATGGATCGTTCCCATCGGCCTTTCGTTACCCTGGATGCACCGGGAGCCGTCTCCCAAAAGCTGAGCGGGACGCGATGATCGACAATCAGGATGAGCAGCGCTTCGAACTGACCGAGAACGGCTTTCTGGCCTGGGCGGACTACCGCATCCGCGACGGCGTTCATGTCATTCCCCATGTCGAGGCCGAGCCGCCGCTGCGCGGCACCGGCGCGGCCGATCGGCTGATGGCCGCCATTGTTGCCCATGCCCGCGCCAACAAGCTCACGATCGCGCCACGCTGCTCCTATGCGCGCACCTGGTTCATGGGCCATCCGGATGCGGGCGACGTTCTGGCTTGACCGCCACTCCCCGTGGCGTGTGAGTATGACGCCACAGATCAAGCGGGGCGGAGCTGACATGTGGCGGGTAAAATCCCTGGACGCGATCCTTGAGACCGCGGAAAAGAAAAGCCTTCACCGCAGCCTTGGCCTGTTCCAGCTGACCCTGCTGGGGATCGGCGGCGTCATCGGCACCGGCATTTTCGTTCTGACGGCGGAAGCGGCGCAGAAATCCGGTCCCGGCATGATGATGGCGTTCGTGATCGCAGGCGCCGTCAGCGCCGTGGCGGCCCTGTGCTATGCCGAACTGGCCTCGATGGTGCCGGTATCCGGCTCGGCTTATACCTAT
>JAZKDV010000113.1:0-4062 GCA_040387395.1 Pseudomonadota bacterium
ATGGAGACCACATCGCCGGTGTCGTGCCAGCCATCTTCGAGCGGCACGATTTTTCCCGGCGCATCGGGCTTGATATAGCCCAGCATGATGTTGGGCCCGCGCAGGAACAGCCGCCCGGCGCCGGGAATGCCTTCCACCGGCTCCAGCCGCGGTTCCATGCCCGGCATCAGCCGCCCGACCGTGCCGGGATGATTGGCGTCGATCTGGTTGGCGGCGGCGACGGGCGAGGTTTCGGTGACGCCATAACCTTCCAGCAGGGTGATGCCGGACTTGCGGCGGATGAAGGCGCGGGTTTCGTCGCGCAGCCGCTCGGCGCCGCATACCGCCATGCGCAGCGAGGCCAGTTCGTCGCCGTCCGCGGTGCGGGCATACTGGTTGATGAAGGTGTCGGTCGTCAGCAGGATCGTCGCCTTGTGCTGATGGATGCGCCGCACGATTTCCTTGGGCTGTTTCGGGGAGGGGTGGGATATGACCCGAATCCCGGCGATCAGCGGCACCAGCGTTCCCACGGTCAATCCGAAGCAGTGAAATATGGGCAGGGGATTGAACAGCACATCGTGCCGGAACAGTTCGATATGCGCCTGCACCTGCGCGATATTGGCCAGGATATTCTCGTGGCTCAGCGCCACGCCCTTGGGTTCGCCCTCGGTGCCCGAGGTGAACAGGATGACGGCGGTCTTTTTCGGATCGGGCTTTGCCGCCAGCAAAGCCGGCGCCATCTTGCCCGCCACCGCCGTCAGCTTGTCGGCCAGTGACAGGTTCTTTCGCACATCTTCCAGATAGAGGATTTCGGTGCCGGCGAGGCCCGCGATCAGATCCTCAAGTCCGGCAACTTCGATCAACCGCCGGGCGGTGACGATGCGCTTCACCTGGGCGGTGCGCAGCGCGCTTTTCAGCCCGGCCACGCCCGAGGTGAAATTGAGCATGGTGGGAATGCGCCCCATGGCGGACAGGGCCAGGAAGGCCAGCGTGCCGGCCGCGCCGGTCGGCAGCATCACCCCGACGCATTCGCCGGGCTGGGTTCCCGTCTTGAGCGCCGAACCCAGCGCGAAGCTGGCGCGGATGATGTCGTCATAGGTCAGCGCCCGGTCGTCGCCATCGACCAGCGCAATGGTGCCGCCGCCGAATTCGCGGCGAGCATCGACCACGGATTGAAAAACGGAACGCCGCGCCGATGCCATGTCGAAGGGCTTCAGGCGCGGCGTTTCCGAATTACGCATTAGGCTTCCACAAATAGGGGAAGCCAGTATTAGCTTAAGTGGCGCGGAAATGCCCTATCCAGCTCTGGAAGTTGCGCGCCATCTGTTCGCGGCCGACCGGTGTCGCGGATTGGAACAGGCCGGCGATCTGTTCGCGCAGCTCCTGCGAGTCCGCCCAGAGCTTTTCGGCCTTGGGCTCGATGGCGCCGCGCAGCGGCTTCAGGACGTCCTGCTCTATCCGCTTGGGACCGATCAGGGCCACGGCCAGGGCCGCCAGACCAACTGCGCCGACAGCGACGTAAGCTGCCTTGGCCGGGCGGCTGAGGGCGAGACGGGCCACCGCCGTGATCAGCGACGGAGTGGTGACGGAATGTCGGGCTATTTCCACTGCCCGGACGGCCCGGCGGCGAGGTTTGAGGGTGGCGCGAGCGACCATGATGGGCTCCAAATGGGTTGAATAGAGCCAACGCGCGGCAAGTCGATCCAGTTCAACCCGATCGTGCGTTTAGGACAAAAATCCTTGAGGGAAGCGCCATGACCCATTCACGCCGCGGTTTGATGAAAAGTATGGGACTGGGGATGGCAGGACTGCTGGCGGTCGAGCGCGCGCCCGCCAGCGCCCAGCCGGTCAACGCGGCGCGCGCCATGGTCAGTCCGCGCGACGCCATCAAGATCACCCGGCTGGAGATCATCCCGGTCAATTCGCTGCGCACCGTCTTCGTCAAGATGCATACCGATGCCGGCATTGTCGGGATCGGCGAGGGTACGGTGGAAGGGCGCATCGGCACCGTGGTGGCCGCGATCAAGGAGCTTGAGCCTTATCTGATTGGCAAAGACCCGCGCCAGCCGGCCCATCACTGGCAGGCGATCTACCGCCACGCTTTTTATCGCGGCGACATCGTGCTCACCAGCGCGCTGGGCGCGGTGGACATCGCCATGTGGGACATCAAGGGCAAGGCACTGGGCACGCCGGTCTATGACCTTTTGGGCGGGCCGACGCGCGACCGCATCCGCGTCTATGGCCAGGCGGAGAATGTCGAAGACACCAGGAAGCTGATGGCCGAGGGATACACCTCGATGAAGACCAGCGTTAGCCGCAGCCGCGGGCGGCTGTCGCGCTATTCGGAAAATCCCGACTTCATCCAGGGCTTTGTCGAAAAGGTGGAAGCCATCCGCAACCTGATCGGTCCAAAATTCGATCTGGGCATCGAGATGCACGCCGATCACCAGCCGCAGACGGCGATGGTGATCATCAAGGCGATGGAGCGTTTCCAGCCCTGGTGGTTCGAGGAACCGATCCAGCACCAGAACCTGGCGCTGATGGCCGAGATGGCGAAGAAAACCCACATTCCCTTCGCCACCGGCGAGCGGATGGTGACCAAATTCCAGTTCCGCGACCTGTTGCAGGCCGGCGCGGCGCAAATTCTCCAGCCCGACATCACCCATTGCGGCGGCATCACCGAACTGAAGGCGATTTCATCCCTGGGCGAGGCCTATTATGCGGCGATGATGCCGCATTCGCGCGAAGGCATTGTGGGGGCGGTGGCCTCGATGCATGTCTGCGCCTCCATCCCCAATTTCCTGGCGCATGAATTGCCGTCGCTGCAGGCGGCGGTGGGCCGTCCCGACGTCCAGCGCAGCTATCTGGGCCGCAGCTATATCAAGAAGCCGCTCACCATGACCGAAGGCCATGTCGTGCTGGCGGGCAATTTCGACGGCCCGGGCCTGGGCATCGAACTGGACGACAACCTGATCGACAATGAGCGCGGCGTTCCCGAATGGGAGTTCCCGGAAATGTGGGACAGCTTCGACGGCTCGGTGCGGGATCACTAACCAGAAGAGCAGGCGCTTTCGTGGCCCGGTCGCCTTATTGCGGGGGCGTGCCGACCGTCGAGCCGCCCGGAACGCTGTTGCCCCAGCGTGGTCCAGTCTTGTTGGAAGCGCAGGCCGTCAACAAAAGCGCCGCGATAGCGACGGTCAGGATCAGTTTCATGGCTATGACCTCAGAGTGGCAGCACTAGGGTAGGGGGGAATGCTGGCCGGCATTCGGAGCGGCACTAAAAAAACCCACAGGCGTCGGCCTGGGACCATAGTCAGCCGGAAAACCGACGAGGGCCGTTTTAGGCCTGCAGCCGCAGTCGGCCAGGAACGTGTCGAGAATCTCATTGGCTCGCGACCTGACCTGGCGGTCCGTGACGCGGTGGGCGTCCCGGTCTGCCGCAAGCGCTTTCATATCGGCGGCGTAAACTTCAAAGGCATCCATCTTCGTCAAAGCGATGGTCCTGGCAAAGCCGCTTTCGGCCGTCAGTTGGCAGGCTTGCCACTCCGAATAGGTTTTAAATTCTTTTGCGGTCCATCTGGCTTTGCAGCCGACGGTTGCCTGCTGCAGGTTGGCGGCGGCATGTGGCATGATGGATTTGTTGTAGGTGTCCGCGCAGCCCGTGAGCATCAAGGCGGAAATGGTGGCGGTCAGGATGCGGCTCATGGCGGTGATCTCCGCGATTTGCCCGGAGAGCCTACGCCCAACCCCTTGGTACCGGAAGTATAGTATTGGGATATTATTCCCATAACGCAGGGCTGATGCGACGCCCGGCTTGGTGATTTTGCAGGATTTGGCGTCTATATCAGGGTCATGACCGTCGTTATCGACAACTTGAACAAGACTGTCCGCTCTGCGGACGGGGCCCCGCGCCACCCGGAAAAGGCCCACCGCCCGGACAATGACATCCTGCGCAAGCCGGACTGGATCCGGGTCAAGGCGCCGGTGTCCAGGGAATATGTGGCGACGCGCGAGGTGGTGCGCGCCAACAATCTGAAGACCGTGTGCGAGGAAGCGGCCTGTCCGAATATCGGGGAGTGCTGG
>JAZKDV010000114.1:0-11434 GCA_040387395.1 Pseudomonadota bacterium
TTCTACTGGTGGTGGACCACGCGTTCTGCGGGCCCTTGGGCTCACGGCCCGCAGGAACTTTTGCAACGGCCGTGCCAAGACGTTAACTTGGTATGTTATTGATTTTATTGTATAATATTACGAGATTGCGCCGGGTTTGTTAGGCATGAATTGCCGGGTGAGGCGGTTTTTGCCGCCTTGGGCCGGCGCACCGGGCAAGAAAAAACCGGCGCTGTCGCCAGCGCCGGTTTTGAAAAATTCACCACACGGCCGGTGCGCCTACGACGCCTGCAGGCCCTGCATGATGGTGCGGTTGATCTCGATCAGCGGATCCAGCGGGGCCTTTTCGCGCGTCACGGTGCGCGAATATTTCGACACCCAGAGCGACAGCGAGATGATCTTGGCGCGCACATCCTGGGTCAGGGTGTTGCGGTCATCCATGCAGTCAGCGGCCAGGGTACGCCACAACCGGCGATTCCAGTCGATGGCTTCAACCAGCGGCGTGCCCACGGCGTTGGATTCCTTGGCGGTCAGCAGCGCGCCCGTCACCTGGCCGAACAGGCGATATTCGGTGACGCGGGGATCTTCGGTGGCAACCTGTGCGGTCTGATAGGCTTTAAGGCTCATAGCGCAAACGCTCCTGTTCCAGGTCAAACAACTTCCGGCAGGCGATAAGCGCCTTGTAATAGGCGCCTTGGGACACATCGCGGCTGATCTCGACGCAAGCGGCCAGGATGGTGGGCGTGTTGATCGCGCCCATGAACTCGGTCATGCGCAGAGCGAATTCGTTGTAGGGCTCTTCGGTGGACTCGCCGTCCAGGTACATCATCATGATGGCCAGATAGATGCGCCGCGCCGGCGTGTTGGCGCCTTCGGGCTGCATGATGTCCTTTTCGCGCAGGACGCAGGCCTTGTTCTGGATCACCAGGCTGGTGCGCTTGTCGCCATTGGCCAGAACCGCGCCATTCAGCACGAACTTCTCACCCGGCTTTAACGATAATTTCAGCGGCATAGCGCGCTTCCCTCAAAATCAGAGGCGACGATAAGCCCGCTTTGGTTAACAAAAGCCTGCTGCTTTGTACGTTTTCGTTCATGAGTAGTTAAACATAAAAGGCTTTGATTACCGGCAGATTTCAACATCCGGATTCCCCATGGCAAAGGCCGCCCCTCTCAAGAGCATCGACGCACTCGCCGGCGTGGACGCGCGCATGCAGGCGCTCGACAAGCTGGAAGGGCTGGTGAACGAGGTGGTGCGCGAAAAGGCGCGGCACCGTTCCAATGTTTTTCTCAAGCGCGGCATCCGTTCCTGGCGCAAGGGCGACATTCCCAGGGCCGGGCAATGGGCGCTGAAGGCGACCGAGGCCGACGGGGAGAATTCCAAGGCGTTTCATGTTCTGGCGATGGCGCTGGAACGGATGGGCCATCTGCACAAGGCGCTGGTGACGTATGAACGCGCCTTCCAGCTCGACCCCGAAGACCCCGAGTTGCTGATCAATCTGGGCCTTGCAGCCTGGAACATGAAGCTGACCGATGGCGCGGAAAAGATGTTCCGCCTCTATATCGCCGCCTGCCCCGACTCGCCGCTGGGTTACAACAATCTGGGCAGCGTGCAATGCGACCTGGGCCAACCGGAAGAAGCCATCGAGACGCTGCGCGCCGCGCTGTTCCAGATGCCGAACGAAGCTATTTTGTGGAATTCCCTCGCCACCGTGCTGGCCGAGGAAGGCCGCGCCGATGAAAGCCTGGTCTTCTACAACGAAGCCGCGCGGCTGGAGCCGAACTTTGCCCGCGCCTATCACAATCTGGGCTATGCCTATCAGCATCTTGGCCAGCTAGAAGAGGCCCTGGTCAACTACGACAAGGCGCTGGAATTTGCGGTCGACCCGACAGAACGCAGGGAAACCAGCCATTCGCGCAGCATCTGCCTGATCGGCTCGGGCCGGCTGGAAGATGGCTGGCGCGAGTATGAAATCCGCAACGACCAGCGCTTCCGCGCCTATTTCCATCACATCATCGAAGCCCCGAAATGGGCGGGCGAGGATCTGAACGGCAAGAAGATTCTGATGGTCGGCGAACAGGGACTGGGCGACGAATTCATGTTCGCCAATATCCTGCCCGACGTGCAGGACGCTGTCGGCGAGACCGGCAAGCTGCAGATCTGCGTCGATCACCGGCTGGTGACGCTGTTCCAGCGCTCGTTCCCGCGCGCCGAGGTCGGTACCTATGACGACCGCACGCTGATCGATGCCGACGGCAACAAGGCGCTGCGCCTGATCCCGTTTGCCTCCAAGGAAAACAAGCCCGACCTGTGGTCGCCGATGGGTTCGGCTCTTCAGGTCTATCGCAACAGTATCGCCGATTTTCCGCACAAGGCATTCCTGGTGCCCGATCCGGCGCGGGTCGCCGAGTTCAAGCGCCAGCTGGACGCCCTGGGCCCGGAGAAGAAGATCGGCCTGTGCTGGCGCTCCATGATGCTGGGCGCCAAGCGCGCCAAGTATTTCTCACCCATCGACCATTGGGGACCGGTGCTGCAGACGCCCGGTGTCACCTTCATCAATCTTCAGTATGGCGATTGCGCCGCCGAGATCGCGCGCGCGGAGGAAAAATTCGGCATCAAGATCCATCGCATGGAAGGCCTGGACCTGAAGGACGATCTGGACGGTTCGGCGGCGCTGTGCGCGGCACTGGACCTGGTGCTGTCGGCGCCCACCGCTGCGGCGGCCACCGCCGCCAGCGTCGGCACCACGGTGTGGTTCCTGACGGCTGGCCGCACCTGGCCCCAGCTCGGCACAGATGAGTATCCCTGGTATGCCAGCACCCGCGTGCTGTCGCCGGAGAAATTCGGTGACTGGAATGCGCTGATGCCGGACGTGGCCGACGAGCTGGAAGTGTTTGCGTCCGGCGCCGAACGAAAGCCGCTCGCCTAGTCACACATCAAGGTAAAAGGCCTGCCGCGCGATTTGGGCTTCCAGCCCGCCGCGATGGCGGCGCGCACGTCATCGGCCAGCCGGTGGAGGTTGATGTCCGGCCGTTCGGTGCGTCCGCCCGGCATTTCCTGAAAGGGATATTCCAGGATCAGTTCGCGGCGGGTTTCGTCGCTGCGCTCGACCGACAGGCGAAGGCCGACATGGTTGCCATCGCCGCTCCAAATCTGCTCGCTTTTCAGCGTCCAGCGCAGCGGCCAACCGTCCACTTCCAGGGTGCCGGCGAGTTCTCTTTTGCGGCGTTGGGTCATGCGCCTTCATATCACAAGCGCGCAGGCACGGCGCAAGCCGCCTATTGCTGCTGTTGCTGCTGCTGCTGGTGATACAGGCGTTCCGGCATCGAGGGCGTCGGCGTGGGCGAGGTCATCGGCCGCGTCACTTTCAAAAAGTCCTCATGCCGCACCGGCGCCTGGGTCGGTTCCAGTGACACCGCGATGGACAGCTCACTGTCCGCGCCGCCCTTGTAGGTGCCGCGGGTCGGCGGCACATCGGAATAGTCGCGGCCCACCGCAGCGCGGATATGGCGTTCGCAGGCCATGATATTGTTGGTGGGATCGAACCCGACCCAGCCCAGTGACGGCAGATAGGCTTCCACCCAGGCATGGGTGGCGTCGGCGGCGGACCGGTCACGGCTGCCCTTGTGATAGAGATAGCCCGAGACATAGCGGCAGGGGATGCGCCAGGCCCGACCGATGGCCGTCATGATATGGGCAAAGTCCTGGCAGACGCCGCGGCGCTGTTCCAGCGCCACTTCGATGGGCGAGTTCACTTCCGTCACGCCGCTCTGATATTCGAAGGAATCATAGATGGTGCGCTGAAGCGTCTTGAGCGCGGTCAGCGGATCGCCTTCCGGCTTGGAGAGATCCGCGATGCGCATGAAGCTTTCCAGCTCCGGCGAGGAGCGGGCGAACTTCGACGGCTCCAGCATGTCGAAATGATCGTCGCTGAGATTGAAGCTGTTGTAGCGGCCCCATTCCAGCGCATCGAGCTTTTCGGGCAAGGGGCGCATCTGGCCGATTTCCACCACCGCCTGGGCCTCGATCCGCAGCTCTTCATGCTCGCGCAGCATGTTGAAGTGATAGACCGCGTTGCCCAGGTGATCGGTATAGGCATAGAGCTGCGCGCGCGGATTGGTGGCGATCTGGAACGAGCGCAGGGTCTGCGGCCCTTCCGAGCGCGGCTGCATGCGCAATTCCATCACGGCCTCGCGCACCGATGCGTTGTAACGGAAACGGGTGACGTGGCGGATCGAATAGAACATTAGAGAACCGTCTCCGCGCCATAGGTGATGTAGGACGAGTACAGCGCCTTGTGGATCTGCTCGCACTGCTTGGTGATGTCGGCAATGAAGGGCGCGACGCCGCCCGACATCAACTCGTCCACCTGGCCGAAATCCACCGCCGCCTTCAACCGTCCCGCCAACCGCTCGACCGCGGCGCGGCGCGCCGGCGGCGCACCCGGCGCCACGCGGGCCAGGGCTTCGGTCATGCGGTCCACCGAGAAGCAGATGGAATGGGGAAATTCGGGATCGAACAGCAGGAATTCGGCGATCTTCTGCGGCCGGACCGAAGCGGTGTAGCGCTTGGTATAGGGCTCCCAGGCGGTGCAGAATTTCAGCAGCACCAGCCAGTCGAAATATTTGGGGCCGTTTTCGCTGTTCTGGGCGGCGCTGAAATGCAGGTCCAGCAAGCGGCCCAGTTGCTGCACCCGTTCGATATGACGGCCCAGTTCCAGGAAGTACCAGCCTTCGCCGTGGCTCAGCGTCGAATAGGTTACGCCTTCCAGCGCGTGCATTTCTTCCAGCGCCTCGCGGAACAGCCGCGCCGGGGTATGCACCCAGATGGAATCGATCGTCACCGGCGACATGCGCAGGTACAGCCGGTTGAGATTTTCCCAAACCTCGTTGGACAGCGCCTCGCGCACCTGGCGGGCATTGTCGCGCGCCAGCGCCAGGGAGTTGATCAGCGACGTGTCATTGTCGCGGTCGAAGGCCAGATATTGCGTGATGTCGAAAGCGTCATGCGACGGCTCCCTCTTTTCACCCGTCAGGGCCTCGGTGACCCGCGCCCAGCTGGCGGCGGCGTCTTCGGGCGTCTGGTCCACCATGGATTCCAGCTTCACCGCGATCAGGCGGGCCGTGTGCTCGGCACGCTCGGTATAGCGGCTCATCCAGTAGAGGGAATCGGCGACGCGGCTCAGCATTTATTGACTCAGGACCCAGGTGTCTTTCGAACCGCCGCCTTGCGATGAGTTCACCACCAGGCTGCCGCGCTTGAGGGCCACGCGGGTCAGCGCGCCGGGCACGATCTTGGTTTCGGCACCGTGCAGGATGAAGGGCCGCAGATCGACATGGCGGGCTTCGACGCCGCTGCCGATGAAGGTGGGGGCGGTGGAAAGCTGGATCGTGGGCTGGGCGATATAGTTTTCCGGATCGGATTTGATCTTGTCGGCAAATTCGTCGCGCTCGGCCTGCGATGCGTGCGGGCCCACCAGCATGCCGTAACCGCCGGATTCACCCACCGCCTTGACCACCAGCTTGTCGAGATTGGCCAGCACATGGCTCAGCGATTTCTCCTCGCGGCAGAGGAAGGTCTCGACATTTTCCAGGATCGGTTCTTCGGCCAGGTAATAGCGGATCAGGCGCGGGACATACGCATAGACCGCCTTGTCGTCCGCCACGCCGGTGCCCAGCGCATTGGCGATCATCACATTGCCGGCGCGATAGGCGTTGAACAAGCCGGGCACGCCCAGCGCGCTGTCCTCGCGGAAAATCAGCGGATCGACGAAATCGTCATCGATGCGGCGGTAAATCACGTCGATGCGCTTCAGGCCCGAGGTGGTGCGGGTATAGACGACATTGTCGTTCACCAGCAGGTCGCGGCCCTCCACCAACTCCACGCCCATCTGGCGGGCGAGGAAGGCGTGCTCGAAATAGGCGGAGTTGAAAACGCCCGGCGTCAGGATGGCGATGGAAACGTCTTCGTGGAATGGCACCAGAGAACGCAAGGTCGCCAGCAATTCCAGCGGATAATGTTCGATGGGCCGCACGCCCATGGAACGAAAAACCGCCGGGAAGGCGCGGCGCACCACGTCGCGGTTGGCCAGCATGTAGCTGACGCCCGACGGCACCCGCAGATTGTCTTCCAGCACGACGAAATCGCCGGCTTCGTTGCGCACCAGGTCGCTGCCGCAAATGTTCACATAAGCGCCATGCGGCACCGGCAGCCCGCGCATCTCGCGGCGGTAATGCTTGGAGCCGTAGATCATGGAACGCGGCACCACGCCGTCTTTCAGAACCCGTCCGTCGCTGTAAATGTCGCGCAGGAATAGATTGAGGGCGAGGATGCGCTGGGTCAGGCCGCGTTCGATGCGGTCCCATTCCTTGGCGGTGACGATGCGCGGGATCAGGTCGGTGGGAATAATCCGTTCGGTCGCGCGGTTGTCGTTATAGACGGTAAAGGTGATGCCCTGATGCAGGAAGCTTTGCTCGCAAGCCTGCTGGCGGCGGTTCAGTTCTTCCAGCGGCAGGGATGAGAGCCGCGAGTCCAGCGCCGCATAGGGCAAGCGCGCCGCGCCCTCGCGGGTGAACATCTCGTCATAGGGCTTGCCGAGCTCATATCCGCCATAGGGTGCATCGACACCCGGACGCGAAATCCGGCCCGGTCCGGCGACAATATCGGGGCCCCCAAAGTCCTCGGTATTCGCAAAAGCCTCATGCTGCATACGCGAAGTCTGCACAGGAGTTAGGCCTGCCCGCAAGCGCGGCGTGAAGGCGCGAATGTCGCGCCGATTGTATCCGGCTCTGCGCGATAACGGACAGATATCGCCCAACCTGCGGACAAGGAAAACTATAATCAGTCCAAAGACTTATTGGAGCAGCGCCAACAGCGCCGTCTGGTTGGGCGCGGCGGCGGTCCGCACCTCGCCAAACGACCGCGTCAGCCCCTTGGCGGTGGCCGGGCTGATGCACAGCGCGATCAGCTTTTCGGTGGGCAGGCCCTCGGCCAGTTCGCAAAACACCTGCGCGCTGCGGGGCGAGAAAAACAGCGCGGCATCCACCTGGCCTTCCGACAGCGCCGCCCGCGCTTCGGGGGCCAGTTCGCGCGCCGTTTCCACCCGGTACAGCACCGCCCGCCGCACCGAAAAGTCGCGCAAGGTCAGCATGTCCGCCAGCGTGCCCGGCGCCTCGGCGCCGCAGACATGCAGCAGCACGCCCTTGTCCGGATCGGTCCAGCGCGACGTGGCCTCGGCCAGCGCCTTGGCGTCGCCATCAGCATTCCGGATGGCGGTGAAGCCCGCCTCTTCGGCTTCGCGGGCGGTCTGCGGCCCCACCGCGAATACCGCGATATCGCGCCGCGCCGTGCGCCGGATCAGGGCGCGGATGCCATTGGCGCTGGTCGCCAGGATTGCCTGCACGTCGGTGAAATCCGGTTCCGGCCCGGCGTCGAAATGCGGGGTGAGCAGCGGGGCCAGCAGCGCGGTATGACCCATCTCCGCCAGCCGGGCAGCGATCTCCTCGCCGTCTTCCAGAGGTCTGGTCACCAACACATGCATGGATCAGCGCCTTTGCCGCATGGCGATTTGGGCGTAAAGCAGCCGCCCATGGCTGACAAGAGCTTCACCATTCTGGGCATCGAGACCAGCTGCGATGAAACCGCGGCCTCGGTGGTGCGCGGCGCCGCGCCCGGGCCCGGCGAGATTCTGTCCAACATCGTCTTCAGCCAGACCGAGGCGCATGCGCCCTATGGCGGGGTGGTGCCGGAAATCGCCAGCCGCGCCCATCTGGAAATTGTCGATGGCGTGATCGAAAGCGCGCTCAGGGACGCCAAACTCAGTCTGGCGGATATGGACGGCATAGCCGTCACGGCGGGGCCCGGCCTGATCGGCGGCGTGATGGTGGGGCTGACCACCGCCAAGGCGCTGGCGCTTGGGGCCGGAAAGCCGCTGATCGCGGTCAATCACCTGATGGGTCATGCCATGACGGCGCGGCTGACCCATGGCGTGGAGTTTCCCTTTTTGCTGCTGCTGGTATCGGGCGGCCATTGCCAGCTTGTCGGCGTGGGCGGACCTGATGACTTCCGCCTGTATGGCAGCACCATCGACGATGCGGTGGGCGAAGCCTTCGACAAGACCGCCAAAATCCTGGGCCTGCCCTATCCCGGCGGCCCGGCGGTGGAGGAAGCGGCGAAACGCGGCAACCCCAAGGCCTATGACCTGCCGCGCCCCCTCAAGGGCCGCGCCGGCGCGGATTTCTCATTCTCGGGGCTGAAGACGGCGGTGCGCCAGTTGGCGCAGGACCAAAGCGCCGGCATCGAAGATGTCAGCGCCTCATTCCAGGCAGCGGTGATCGATATCCTGCGCGATCGCAGCCGCATCGCCATGCAGATGTTCCTGAAGGATTTCCCGGATGGCGAAACGCTGGTCGTGGCCGGCGGCGTGGCGGCCAATCAGGCCATCGGCACGGCGCTGGCGAAACTGTGCGGGGACGAAAACTTCATCCTCCGCGTCCCGCCGCCCAGACTCTGTACCGACAATGCGGCCATGATCGCCTGGGCGGGCGTGGAACGTTTATCGGCCGGTTCGGGCGGTGGCGATGATCTTGCGATCTCGCCGCGTGCCCGCTGGCCGCTGGCCGCCTCTTAGATGGTGGCGGCGATGGTCAGAAGGCCCATGACGCCGGTCAGCGCGATGGCGGCAACGTTGAAGATGTCGGCGATGGTATTGTTCACCGCTTCGTCCTGCGTCACCTGGCGGAAATTGTTGGTCATGTCTTGCTCCTTTAAAAATCACTGCCCCGGTAGCTTGTATCGCACACTACCTTTTTACGCAAGGTACCTTGCAATATATTAAACAGCAGTTCCGGAACTCTCTGCTGCGCTGCGATATAACTCCCTAAGGGTTGCGATTCAATGATGCTTAGCTATGCAATTTGTGACGATATCGAGGCGAAATAAGGCGTTAACCTATTGAAGTACTTGAATTTGCAATTAAATTGCGCGGAGACATGTGACTGCTGTGCAGTTGCAGCATGGAAGGGATGCAAAGTTTGAAAATCGCCACTTGGAACGTCAATTCCGTGCGCCACCGCATTCAGCTGGTGACCCGTTTCCTGCGCGACGAGCAGCCCGACGTGCTGTGCCTGCAGGAAACCAAGGTGATGGACGAGCTGTTTCCCAAGCTGCCTTTTCACAAGCTGGGCTACACGCACCAGGCCATTCACGGCCAGAAGGCCTATCACGGCGTGGCGATCCTTTCGAAAACCCCGTTCCGCGAAACCGGCGTCCAGGATTTCTGCCGCGAAGGCCATGCCCGGCACATGGGCGTGACGCTGGACAATGGCGTGGAGCTGCACAATTTCTATGTGCCGGCCGGCGGCGACATTCCCGATCCCAAAGCAAATCCGAAGTTCGCCCACAAGCTGCACTTCCTGGAAGGCATGGAGAAATTCTTCGCCGCGCGTAAGGCGCGCAAGAGCAACCCGGTCCTGCTGATGGGCGACCTGAACGTGGCGCCGCAGGAGCATGATGTGTGGAGCCACAAGCAGCTCCTGAAGATCGTCAGCCACACGCCGGTGGAGACGCGGCTCCTCGGCGAGGCGCAGGCCGCCTTCGACTGGACCGATTCCACCCGCCACTTCATTCCGCCCGACCAGAAGATCTATTCCTGGTGGAGCTATCGCGCCAGCGACTGGGAAGCCTCTGACCGGGGGCGCCGGCTGGATCATGTCTGGGCCAGCCCCGGCCTGAAGGGCGCGCTGAAGTCACAGCGCATCCTCAAGAAAATGCGCGGCTGGCAGAAGGCATCCGATCACGTGCCGGTGATCGTGGAGATCGACGTATGAAATGGTCGCGCGCACGGGCGCGGATGCGCCCATTAACAGATAGGCGCCTCTGGCGCCGGGCCGCTTCACTGACGCTACGCGGGGTCGTCGCTCCGTGAGAATCGCCTTCCTGCGTCACGGTCCCACCGACTGGAACGCCGCCGGGCGCATCCAGGGCCATACCGACATTCCCTTGAGCGAGGCGGGCCTGGCCAAGATGGCACGGTTGCGCCTGCCTTTGGCCGTGGGCCGCACCTATTGCAGCCCGTTGCTGCGCGCCCGCCAGACGGCGGAGGCCCTGATGCTTGCCCATCCCGTGCACGATCCGCGGCTGATGGAACAACATTGGGGCCAGTGGGAAGGCCTGACCCGCGACCAGATTTTTGCCCAACATGGCAACGACGCGTTCGTCAAAGCCGGATCGCAGCAAGGCGTTGCCTTCCGTCCCATGGCCGGTGAATCCACCGGCGAACTGCATGACCGGGTCGGCGCCTTTCTAAAGGATATCGCCGGCGGCGAAGGCGATGCCGCCGCGGTGGCGCATCTGGGCGTGCTGCGCGCCGCCTATACGCTGGCGACGGGCTGGGCGATGGACGCGCCCATGCCGGCCGATCTGGATGTGTCGAAGATTCTGGTTCTGTCGCTCGATGCTGCAGGCACGCCAACGGTTGAAGCGCTCAATCTGGAATTTTCCTCACTCTAGTTCTCCATGGCCGGCCTTGAGCCGGCCATCCATGGATACACAAGCGCTTGTTTCCCTGGATGGGCGGGTCGAGCCCGCCCATGGTGAGATGGGGTAGTCAGCGCCAGAACGGCGTGACCTTGCGGAAGCCGGCATAGCGTTTCAGCGCCTGGCGGATGGCGCGCGGCGTCTGCGCCCCGTGCCAGCCCACCAGCGTGCCGGCGGCAAAGCGCAACGCCGCTTCATCTTCCTTGCGCCCGGCTTTGGGACCCTGCTGCAAAAGATCGCCGATCACGGCGCGGACATTCGCGACGTCATTGAGATCGCCCAGCCGGTTCTGCAAGCCCTTGACCTGCCCCAGATAGCGTTTGACGTCGCGCTTGGGATAAAGCGGCGCGAAGAACTCCGCCGTATAGCGCAGCTTTTTCAGCGCGATGCGCAGCCGGTGCATGTCGCCTTCGTCCTCGGAACTGGCGGTACGGCCGCGCTTTTTCACGCGCTTTATCTGGCGGTCCAGCATCCGCGCCGCGGTCCTGGGCAAGCGGCGCTGGCGGGTCAGCGGCAGTTGCGATTGGGCGAGGGCCGCGACATCGTCGGTGAACAGCTCGAACTCGCCGGACTGGATGCAGGCCGTGGCGGCGCGCCAGGCGGCATCGCGGGCGCTTTCGGCCCGGGCGCGAAGCTGCGCAAAACCATCGGCCTGCTTTTCATGCGGATGCAGCAGCTTGGCAATAAACACATCCAGGTCGCGGGCCGGCGCCAGCCGGCCGGACAGGATCTTGGCGCGGCCGCGCAATTCCTCCAGCCATTCTTGCTTGAACTCCCGCCCGAAGGCGCCCAGCGCCACTTCCAGCCGCCGAAATGCGACACGCAACTGGTGCAAGCCTTCCACCGAACGGCCCGATCTTAAAGTGGCGGCATTGGCGGTGATCTGAGCGAGGCAATCGGACAGGGCAGCGCGAAAGGCTT
>JAZKDV010000115.1:0-6211 GCA_040387395.1 Pseudomonadota bacterium
GCTGGCGGCGGGCGAAATTGACATCATGATCGGCACCCACGCGCTGTTTTCGGAAGATGTCGCGTTCAAGGATCTGGGGCTGGCGGTGGTGGACGAGCAGCATCGCTTCGGGGTGCATCAGCGCATGCAGCTTCAGTCCAAAGGCCAAAATAACAAACAAAGTGCGGCGGACGTGCTGGTGATGACCGCCACCCCCATTCCGCGCACCTTGGCGCTGACCGCCTATGGCGACATGGATGTCTCCAAGATCACCGGCCGTCCGCCGGGGCGCAAACCGGTGGAAACGCGGGTGATGGGCGCGGCGCGCATGGGCGACCTCATTACGCACTTGCGCACCGCGCTGGATCGCGGCGCGCGGGCCTATTGGGTGTGCCCGCTGGTGGAAGAATCCGAAAAGATCGACCTGGCCGCCGCCGAGGACCGCGCCGTGATGCTGCGACAGGCGCTTGGGCTGAATATCGGGCTGGTGCATGGCAAGATGAAAGCCACCGAGCGCGATGCCGCCATGGCCGCGTTCAAGGCGGGCGAGACCCAGCTTCTGGTCGCCACCACGGTGATTGAGGTCGGCGTCGACGTGCCGGAAGCCACCATCATGGTGGTGGAACATGCCGAGCGTTTCGGACTGGCCCAGTTGCATCAGTTGCGCGGACGCGTAGGGCGCGGCTCGGGGAAATCCAGTTGCATTCTTTTGTGGCATGAGCCGTTGGGTGAGACCGCCAAGGCGCGGCTGAAGACTATGCGCGACACCGATGACGGCTTTGTCATTGCCGAAGAAGACCTGCGGCTGCGCGGCCCCGGCGAAGTTCTGGGCAAGCGCCAGAGCGGGCAGGAGGAATTCCGCATGGCCGATCCCGCCGCGCATGCCGACCTGCTCGCCGTGGCGCATGACGATGCCCGGTTGATCCTGGCCCGCGATCCCGACCTCAAATCGCCGCGCGGCGAGGCGCTGCGCACCCTGCTCTATCTCTTCGGGCGCGATGAAGCAGTGCGCTATCTAAGAACGGGATGAAGGCCCGACGGGACGCGTCGCCACCGCTGCGAGGTTCTTGCCGATCACGCCGCCAAACAGGCGGTCCAGGACATGGCTGACGGGGAAAAGGTAGCTGTCATAAAAGCCGACACTGCCGCTGCTGTAGGAAAAAAGGTTCAGCTTTTCCAGGAGCCGTACACCGAGGGTGGCGGGAAATCCCAAAAAATCAAAATGCCGGAGCTGCTCGACCTCAAACCCCGCGTGCTGCAGGGCCTTGCGGAGCGACGCGCGGTCGAACCGGCGCACATGGCCGACCTCCGTGTCCAGACTGGTCCACAGGATTTCATGCGCCGGCACGAAGACAAACAGCCGCGCGCCCGGCTTCAGCTTTCGGAGCAGTTGCGCGCACGTAACGTCCAGTTCCTCGATATGCTCCAGCACATTGACGGTGTAGGCAAAATCGAAATGATCGTCCGGAACATCGTCGATATCGGACCACAGGCGGTGCGCCAGAGGTACCAGCGCATCGCGCAGTGATGCATCCTGTTCAACAGCATCAACCTTCATGCCCGCGGCATCGAACTTCTCCGCAAAAAAGCCCGAACCCGCTCCAAAATCGAGAATGGAGGAAGCGCCCTGGGGCATCGCCCTGAGGATATCGTTGAACACCGCTTCGCCGTAACGCGTGCCGCTACGCATCGCCTCCAGAATGCGAACGCCTGAATAGACCTGGTCACCTGGGCTGGTCATGCGACGCGTCAAGGCCGAACCCGGGCCTAACGCAGGAAACCTCCCTTGATCTGGCGCGACCGGAAGAAAACCGAAAGCGGCTCGTAAAAGGGGATGCGGGAGAAGATAAATATCTGCCGTATGAGATAGTTGAAGCCAAAGCCGGCAAAGGTACCGGCGATTTTCGCCGCCGGCATCTGGGCCATTCCCGACCAGTAAAGGCCGAAGAAACAGGCAAGGTTTGCCGCGAACGCCACCATGCTCATGACCATGACCAATGCGAACTCCGAATACGCGGGGCGCGCGGACCGGAACGCCAGCTGACGGCACAGGACAAAATTGACGGTGGTGGCAATGATAAAACTGAAGGCCGCCGCGCCGCCAAGCCCCAGCATGGGCAGAACCCAAAAAAAGCTTCCCCATTCCGATAGGGCGCTGACGCCGGAAACCCCGACATAGACCAGAAAGCCCAAGCCGTACCTGTCGGCAAGGCGGGGGACGAAAAGCCGCAAGCGGCGAAGCATCCTCATGACGCCAAAATACCGGGCACGGCCTTTTGCCTGGAAAACAGATTGTACTTGAAAATGCAGTACAGGGCGCTGAAACCATCTTTCCAGTTGATCTTCTTTCCTTCCGCATAGGTACGGCCGGAATAGGAGATGCCGACTTCGAAGATGCGGCATTGCAGCTGCGCAACCTTGGCCGTGATCTCGGGCTCGAATCCGAAGCGGTTTTCCTGGATCGTGATGCTCTGGATGATTTCCCGGCGGAATGCCTTGTAGCAGGTTTCCATATCCGTGAGATTCAGGTTGCTGCACATGTTCGAAACCAGGGTCAGGAACTGGTTGCCGATGCTATGCCAGAAGTACAGCACGCGGTGTGGCCGCCCACCCTGAAAGCGTGATCCGTAAACGACGTCCGCCAATCCATCCATGATCGGACGGACCAGATCCGGATACTCCTGCGGATTGTATTCCAGGTCCGCATCCTGGATCACCACGATGTCACCCGTGGCCGCCCTGAGGCCCGTTCTCAGGGCGGCGCCCTTGCCCTGGTTGACGCTGTGATACAGAACCATGGCCACCTGCGCTTCGATCTCCTGTTCGAGAATGGCGCGGGTGCCGTCGGACGAACAGTCATCCACGATGATGATTTCCTTGTCGTCGAAGGGCGCATTCCTGACCGCCGTGACGATGTCGCGGATCGTGCCCCTTTCATTGTAGCAGGGTATGACGACCGATAGCTTCATGGGGGATCACCTTTGGCGACAAAGCATCGCGGCCCCCATTCTTGCCCCGATTGCATTAACGCCTTGCTAACCAGCCGGGACCGCCCGGGGCGGCCCGCAGCCTGCCGGATTGCGGCTATTGCCGTTTCGGGGCAAGAACGGGCATGGCGGATTTGCAGGCGGATGTCGCGGTGATCGGCGCGGGCGTTGTGGGGCTGGCCATCGCCCGCCAGATGGCGCGCGCCGGTCATGACGTGGTGATCCTGGAAAAGAACGATCACTTCGGCATGGAGACCAGCGCCCGCAACAGCGAGGTGATCCATGCCGGGATCTACTATCCGCAAGGCTCCCTGAAAGCGCGGCTCTGCGCGCGCGGCAAGAACCTGCTGTACGAATTTTGCGAAAAGCATGGCGTGCCGCACAAGCCCATCGGCAAGCTGATCGTGGGCCATGGCGGACAGGCGGCACAGATTGCCGCCATTGCCCAGGCCGCATCCGACAATGACGTGGAGATCACGCCTCTCGCCCGCGCCCAGATCGCCGCGCTGGAGCCCGAGGTGAATGCCGATATCGGACTGCTGTCGCCTTCCACCGGCATCATCGACAGCCATCAATACATGCTGGCGCTGCTGGGTGACCTGAACCTGGCGCGCGGCGCCCATATGGTCGGGGCGCGGCGCAGCGGGGACTACTGGCATCTGACAGTGACGAGCGGCGGCGAGAAGCTGACCCTTACGGCTGGCATGCTGGTGAATGCTGCAGGCCTGTGGGCGCAGGGCGTGGCCCATCGCATCGAAGGCCTGCACGAGGTCCCGCCTTTGTTCCTCGCCAAGGGCAATTATGCGGCGCTGTCGGCGGCAAGCCCGTTCCGCCATCTGGTTTATCCCGTGCCCGAACCGGGCGGGCTGGGTGTGCATGTGACCTTGGACATGGGCGGGCGGGCGCGCTTCGGGCCCGATGTCGAATGGCTGGATGCCACCAGTCCCGCGGCCATTGATTATGCGGTATCGCCGGGCGTGGCGGCCAAGTTCACCCCGCTCATCGCGCGCTGGTGGCCCAGGGTGCGCCAGGAGATGCTGACGCCCGACTATGCCGGGGTACGGCCCAAGCTGGTGGGACGGGGCGCCCCCAATGCGGATTTCCGCATCGACGGCCCGGCTGTTCATGGCTTGCCGGGTCTGGTCAATCTGTTCGGGATCGAGTCACCCGGCCTGACCGCCTCGCTGGCGATCGCCGAGCATGTGGAGAGCCTGCTGACATGAAACTGGGTTTGGGCACGGTGCAGTTCGGCCAGGCCTATGGCGTGTCCAACACGCGCGGCCAGGTTTCGCGAGAGGACGTCGCCGCCATTCTCAGCCGCGCCACGCAGGCCGGCGTGCGGGTGCTGGATACCGCCGCCAACTATGGCGAGGCCGAAGCGGTGCTCGCTCAGCAGGATACTGCACCCTTCCGTATCGTCACCAAGACCGCCAGCGCCCGCAATGGTGTCAAGGCCGTAGTGGCGCGGGCGCGGCAGTCGGCGGACATGCTCAAGGCCGACACCTTGCTGGTGCATGCGGCGTCCGATCTGCAGGACGAAGCACTGTGGCCGGCGCTGCAGCGCCTGAAACAGGACGGTGTGTTTCAGCGCATCGGGATTTCCGCCTATGCCGCGGACGATCCGGGGAGCCTGGCGGAACGCTTCCACCCCGACGTGATGCAGCTTGCCGTCAGCATGCTGGACCAGCGGCTGATCCGCGACGGCACCCTGACGCGGTTGAAAGAATTGAATGTGGAAGTGCATGCCCGCTCCATTTTCCTGCAAGGCCTGCTGTTCATGGAAAGCCTGCCGGAAAAGCTGCGTCCCGCCGCGCCGGCCCTGACTGCCATCAGGGACGAGATCGCCAGGGCCGGTTCAACGCCCCTGGCGGCCGCGCTGGGCTTTGCGCTGTCGCGCACCGAGATCGATGTCGCGCTGGTGGGCGTCACCCAGTTGATGGAGTTGGACGAGATACTGGAAGCCGCGGCGCGTCCCCTGCCCGTTCTGGACTGGCGGATGCTGGCGCTGGAGGACGAGACCGCGCTCACCCCGTCGCGCTGGTGAACCCTTTGTGTCACCGTGCCCGGTGATTCGATTTCGGCCCGGACCGTGCTGAACCTTTTCGCCTTGTTTCATCTCAACCTCGCTTTTTCCTCCATCGAGGAGGAACAGCGCTGCGAGGTGGTGGCGAAATGCTATGCGCCGCTGCTGGACCTGGCCGAGCGCCACGGCCCCATCGGCATAGAGGCCACCGCCTATACCCTCAAGGCCATCGCCGCTTGTGATCCGGGCTGGATTTCCCGGCTGAAGGCGCTGGTCGCGGCGGGAAAAGTGGAATTCATCGGCTCCGGCTATGCCCAGATGATCGGGCCGCTGGTGCCGGCCGGCATGTTGGCGGCCAATCTGCGGCTGGGTCATGCCGCGTATCACGAGATGCTCGGCGTCAAACCGCGCCTGGGGCTGGTCAATGAGCAGGCCTATTCCGGCGGTCTGGTCGGCGCCTATCTCGATACCGGTTACGACGCGCTTCTGGTAGATTGGGACAATGTCGCCAACCATCATCCGGACTGGCGGGCGGAGCTGCGCTATGCGCCGCAGCGCGCCCTGGGCAGCGATGGCCGCGACATCGCGATCCTCTGGACCAACACCGTGGCCTTCCAGAAACTGCAACGCCTGGCGCATGACGACATATCGCTGGACGACTATCTGGACTTCGTCGCCCAGCAGCGCGGCGCCGAGCCCCGCGTCTATTGTCTCTATGCCAGCGATGCGGAAATTTTCGGATTCCGCCCGGGCCGCTACCGCACCGAGGAGACCAACCAGGGCGGCACCGAATGGGACCGCATCTTCGCGGCCTTTGCGGCGCTGGCGAAAACCGGCGGCATGCGGCTGATCGCGCCCTCCGCGGCGCTGGCTGCGCCCGGGGAACGCCTGCGGCTGGAAACGGCGGCCTATCCCGTGCCGGTCAAGAAGCAGCGCAAATACAATCTCACCCGCTGGGCCGTGACGGGCCGCGACGATGTCGGCATCAACGCCGCCTGCCAGCGGATTTACGAAGCGCTGAAAAACAGCAGCGCGCCGGATTCCGACTGGCGGGAGCTGTGCCGGTTATGGGCCAGCGATTTTCGCACCCATCTCACCGAAAAACGCTGGACGGCCTATTGCGCGCGATTGCAGGTGGCCGAAGCGAAATGGAGCGAGCCCGTCGCTGCAGCACCGCCATCACGCGGCGCTGTCGCGACGGAACGATACATCCAGATCGAGA